>NZ_LRIC01000009.1:0-12956 GCF_001758725.1 Janthinobacterium sp. HH106
GGTGTCGGCTTACGCTGCGCTAAGCCGACCTACGCCGACCTACGCCGACCTACGCCGACCTACGCCGACTTGCGTCGACCTACGCTGCCCCATGCCGACCTGCGTCTCGCACGTCGCGGTGCGCAATCAAGCCATTGCGAACCCCAGTGATTTTTGGCCGGCCTGCCTCGCCGGGCAGGCCGGTAGCTGGTAGGTCGGCTTAGCGCTTGCGCGTAAGCCGACAATGGCGGTGCTGGCGAGGTGCATGAGCTGGGGTGTCGGCTTACGCTGCGCTAAGCCGACCTACGCCGCCCTTAGCCGACCTACGCACGATCAGGGGGCTGAAGTTGTTCCCTCACGCGTCACGACGGGGGCAAAACTGTCGCGCAGCAGCTTGGGTCCGGCATCCTCAGATGGCGCGCTCGCGCCAGTAGTCGGGTTGGGAATATGCATGCCGCAAAAAATCCACAAATGCCCGTATGCGCAGCGGCAAGTGGCGGCGTTGGGCGAAGACGGCATAAATATCATTGCCCGGCGCGGCGAACTGGTCCAGCACCGTCACCAATTGGCCCGATTCGATCTCCGCGCCCACTTCCCACATCGAGCGCCACGCCAGGCCCTTGCCTGCCAGGGCCCAGTCGTGCAGCACTTCGCCATCGTTGCAGACCATATTGCCTGCTACTTTCAGAATCACATTCTTGCCGTTTTCGCGGAAGGTCCAGCCCCGCTGGCTGCCTTCGCTGCTGATCGCCAGGCAATTGTGCTTGGCCAGGTCGGCCGGGATGCGCGGCGTGCCCGCCCGTTTCAGATAGGCGGGCGAGCCGACGAGCACGCGCTGGTTGTCGGCCAGCTTGGTGCTCACGAGCGAGGAATCGGACAGACTGGCGATGCGGATGGCCACGTCGATGCCTTCGCCGATCAGGTCGACGAGGCGGTCGTTCAGATTCAGCGACACCGTCACGTCGCGGTGCTCGGCGACAAACGAGGGAATCAATGGCGCCACGTGCTGGCGCCCGAAGCCGGCCGGCGCGGAAATGAGCAAATGGCCGCTGGCTTTGACGCTACGCTCGGCCACGGCCGCTTCCGCCTCTTCCAGTTCCCCCAGAATGCGCTGGCAATCTTCCAGGAAAGCGGCGCCTTCATTCGTGAGCGCCAGCTTGCGCGTCGTACGCTGCAGCAATTTGACGCCCAGGCGCTGCTCCAGTGCATCGAGACGGCGGCCTATCATGGCCGGCGCGATGCCTTCCGCGCGCGCGGCGGCCGACAGGCTGCCCTTGGCCACCACTTCCACGAAGGTCGATATTTGTCTGAACTGGCCCATGTGTTGCTCCCGCTATGTCATCACTTGTGATAAAAACGCATAGATGAAGTGATTTTTAATCTCGTTTCCATGCCTTATAGTGCAATACTATAGAACAAACGCGCCGCCTGGCAGAGTGTTTTTGCGCCTCTGTCCAGCTTGCCTGCGCAGTCGTTGCGCTTATACTTGGATCACCAGATTTCCTTTACTTATATTGACTAAAAACCGGAGAACTTCATGACGCAGAACACGATCGCACTTCCCGATGGCATGCAAATCACGGGTGACATCGCCCCCGGCTACGAACAGATTTTGACGCCTGCCGCGCTGGCGCTGGTGGCCAAGCTGACGCGTGCATTCGAGCCGCGCCGCCAGGAGTTGCTGGCCGTGCGCGTGGAACGGGCCAAGCGCCTCGACGCGGGCGAGCGTCCTGATTTCCTGCCAGAAACCGCGCATATCCGCGACGGCGACTGGAAGATCGCGCCGATTCCGAAGGCGCTGGAATGCCGCCGCGTGGAAATCACCGGTCCCGTCGAGCGCAAGATGGTCATCAACGCCTTCAACTCGGGCGCGGACAGTTACATGACGGACTTCGAGGATTCGAACACGCCGAACTGGGATAACCAGATCACGGGCCAGATCAATATGTATGACGCCGTGCGCAAGACCATTTCGCTCGAGCAAAATGGCAAGTCGTACAAGCTCAACGACAAGATCGCGACCCTGGTTGTGCGTCCGCGCGGCTGGCACCTCGATGAAAAGCACGTGCTGGTCGACGGCAAGCGCATTTCCGGCGGCATTTTTGATTTCGCCCTGTTCATGTTCCATAACGCCAAGGAGCAGCTGGCGCGCGGCGCCGGCCCGTATTTCTACCTGCCGAAGATGGAATCGCACCTGGAAGCGCGCCTGTGGAACGACATCTTCGTCATGACGCAAAACGAACTGGGCTTGCCACAAGGCACGATCAAGGCGACGGTGCTGATCGAAACTATTTTGGCCGCGTTTGAAATGGATGAAATCCTGTACGAACTGAAGGAGCACAGCTCGGGCCTGAACGCGGGCCGCTGGGATTACATCTTCTCGTGTATCAAGAAATTCAAGCTGGACAAGGATTTCTGCCTGGCCGACCGCGCGAAAGTCACGATGACGGCGCCCTTCATGCGCGCCTACGCCTTGCTGCTGCTGAAAACCTGCCACAAACGTGGTGCACCGGCCATCGGCGGCATGGCGGCCTTGATCCCGATCAAGAATGATCCGGAAAAGAACGACATCGCCATGGGTGGCGTGCGCAACGACAAGGCGCGCGACGCCACCGACGGTTATGACGGTGGCTGGGTTGCCCATCCGGGTCTGGTGGAACTGGCCATGGGCGAGTTCACCAAAGTGCTGGGCGACAAGCCGAACCAGATCGAGAAGCAGCGTCCCGACATCGACGTCAAGGCATCGGACTTGCTGAACTTCCAGCCGGAAGCGCCGATTACGGAAGCCGGTTTGCGTTACAACATCAACGTGGGCATCCACTACCTGGGCAGCTGGCTGGCCGGCAACGGTTGTGTGCCCATCCACAACCTGATGGAAGACGCGGCCACGGCCGAGATCAGCCGCTCGCAAGTGTGGCAGTGGATTCGTTCCAGCAAGGGCGTGCTGGAAGACGGCCGCAAGGTGACGGCAGACATGGTGCGCGCCATGATTCCGGAAGAGCTGGCCAAGGTGCAGCGCGATGCGCCGGGCGGCAATGGTCCGACCTATGTGCGCGCCGGCCAGATTTTCGAGGAAATGTCGACGTCGGAATCGTTCGCCGAGTTCCTGACCTTGCCGCTGTACGAGGAAATCTGATCCTGATCAAATAACAGCATAAAAAAATCCCGGCGATGCGATCAGCATCTGCCGGGATTTTTTATGGCGAAAGAGTACGTTTAAAAATTATTTTTCCACATCCGCAAGGCTGCAAATGCTTCGACGGGCGAAGCATCGGTGGTCAGCTTGCCTTCCACCTTCAGGCTGCTCAGGATGGCCGGTTCGCGGTAGCGCAGGAAGGGGTTCGTGGCCTTTTCAAGGGCAATGGTCGACGGCACGGTCGATAAACCCTGCTGGCGCTTTTCCGTGTCGATGGCGATGCGTTCCTGCAAGGCCACATTGCCCGGCTCGACGGCGTTAGCGAAGCGCAAATTGGACAAGGTGTACTCATGCGCGCAAAATACCTCGGTATCGTCGGGCAGGGCGGCCAGCTTGCCCAGCGAGTCGGCCATCTGGCCCGGCGTGCCTTCGAACAGGCGGCCGCATCCGCCCGCAAACAGGGTGTCGCCGGAAAACAGCCACGGTGCGCCGCTGCGCTCGTCGCGCTGGCGCACGTAGGCGATATGCCCCTTCGTATGGCCAGGCACGTCGATGACGGTCATTTGCAAGCCCAGTTCGGGCACGTAAGCGACATCGCCTTCGGCAAGCGGTTCCGTGATGGCTGTGATAGCCTCATTGCGAGGGCCGAAGACGGGGACGGCGAAATGCTGCAACAATTCAGGCACGCCACCCGTGTGGTCGGCGTGGTGATGCGTGAGTAAAATGGCGGACAAGGTCAACTGATGGGCTTTGAGCGCATCGAGGATGGCCATCGCATCGCCGGGGTCGACCACGGCGGCGTGGCGGCCGTCATGGATCAGCCACAGGTAATTGTCGGCAAAAGCGGGCACGGCAAGTACCGATAAAGCGTGTTCAGGGGAGTGTGTCATGAGCAAAAGAGAAAACTGAATGGACAGTGTGGCATCCGAAAAATCCATTATAGCGCTTGACGGCTGGCTGCAGACGCCGGCCGGTGTGTACGTGCGCGCCTGGGAGCAGCAATGTCTCGACAGTCTGACCGTCGACATCTTCGGTTTTAATGCCGTGCAGATAGGTTTGCCCCAGCTCGACGCACTGGCCGCCAACCGCATGCCGAACAAATGGCTGCTCGATTCGCGCCTGCAATCGCGTCCGCCGCAGGACAGCCGCCTCACCCTCGTGTCGGCTTTTGACGAGTTGCCGTTCGACTCGCAAAGCCTGGACCTCGTGGTCTTGCCGCACGTGCTTGAATTTGCCGCCGAGCCGCACCAGGTCTTGCGCGAAGTCGAGCGCGTGCTGATCCCCGAGGGGCGCGTGATCGTCTGCGGCTTCAATCCGGCCAGCCTGTGGGGCGTGCGCCAGGGGCTGGGGCGGGTCACGGGACGCCACTACCTGCCGCAGGCGGGCGAGCTGATCTCTATGCCGCGCATGAAAGACTGGTTAAAATTGCTGAACATGGGCGTCAGCCAAAGCTACTTCGGCTGCTACGCACCTGCCTGCAGGACAGAAAAATGGCTGCGCCGCAACGCTTTCATGGACAAGGCGGGCGCGCGCTGGTGGCCATATCTGGGCGCAGTGTATATAGTGCAGGCGATCAAGCGCGTCAAAGGGATGCGTTTGATCGGTCCGGCGTGGACCAAGAAACCGGCGACGGCGCCCGCAGGCGCACCGGTCACGAATAAAAGGCGGGAACAGCAAGATGGATAAGGTAGAGATTTACGCCGATGGCGCATGCAAGGGCAATCCCGGCACGGGCGGTTGGGGCGCGCTGATGGTAGCCGATGGCGCCAAGAAAGAAATTTACGGCGGGGAACTCAATACGACGAATAACCGCATGGAATTGAAGGCCGTGATCGAAGCCTTGACGGCGCTCAAACGTCCCTGCCAGGTGGTGCTGTATACCGATAGCCAGTATGTCCAGAAGGGCATCAGCGAATGGATCCACGGCTGGAAGGCGCGCGGCTGGAAAACGGCGGCCAAGGCGCCCGTGAAAAACGTCGACCTGTGGCAGGCGCTCGATACGGCCCAGGCCGTGCATGAAGTGGAATGGCGCTGGGTGCGCGGCCACAATGGCCATCCTGGCAATGAGCGGGCCGATCAGCTGGCCAACCTGGGCGTGGAAACCGTGCGCGCCTAAGAACGCCCAACCCAACCTGCTGCGCGGCGCGCTTTGCGGCCTGTGATGCTCACCGTACTAGAGTACGGTTGCGCTTCTCGGCCACAAATCACTGCCGCTCGCTACTGTTTTGTTGGGCGTTCGAACATGTCTGGGTGCGATTGCAGCAGTACACAGGTTTGCTATACTGTGCCCTTCGCTTTTTGCTTTTACGAATGAATCCGCCATGCGTCAAATTGTTCTCGATACTGAAACCACCGGCCTGAACCCGCGCACGGGCGACCGCATCCTGGAGATCGGGGCGGTCGAGCTGAACAACCGCATGTTGACGGGGAATAATTTCCACCATTACATCAATCCCGAGCGCGATTCGGAAGAGGGCGCGCTGGCCGTCCACGGATTGACGACGGAATTTCTCAGCGACAAACCGAAATTCGCGGAAATCGCCGACGAATTCCGCGCCTACATCGCCGGCGCCGAACTGATCATCCACAACGCCCCGTTCGATATCGGCTTCCTGAACGCGGAATTCAAGCGCCTGAACCTGCCGCCCGTGCATGAACAAGTGGTTGGCGTGATCGATACCCTGGTGCAGGCGAAGGAAATGCATCCGGGCAAGCGCAACTCGCTCGACGCCCTGTGCGACCGCTACGGCGTCTCGAACGCCCACCGCAAGCTGCACGGCGCGCTGCTCGACTCCGAATTGCTGGCCGACGTCTACCTGGCCATGACGCGCGGGCAAAACAGCCTGAGCATGGAAGAAGAGGTGGAAGTGGCCGCCGACGGCGCCGTGCTGGAAATCGTGCCCCTGGCCGAAGTCATCTTCCAGAGCGCCACGGCCGACGAACTCGCCGCCCACGCAGCCACCATCGCCGGCCTCGACAAGGCCGCCAAAGGCCAGTGCATCTGGACCGCCGTCACGTCGCCGCCAGCGGCCGCCTGAGAAAAAAGCGGGGCATGGTAAATTTCCTCTTGCCAGCCCTTGCAGATGCCGCAACACCTATGCGATAATTCGCCTCGCTTCGGGAGGTTAGCTCAGGGGTAGAGCACTGCATTCACACTGCAGGGGTCGCAAGTTCGAAACTTGCACTTCCCACCAAATTTTTCGTTTGTATTCAATGACTCAGGATTTCATCTTTTGTCTGAATACGAACTTGGGGCAAACTTGGGGCAATGGGATTTTCGTCCATTGTCCAGTCCCAAACGATACGGCCGCTTCCTGCGGCCGTTTTCATATCAAGCAGGCTTACGCCTATCATATCTCTTCCTTGCTCTCAAAGCCTAAGCCACGCATGTCGTCTGCTATCGGCCGGGCGGAAACGGTCGGTCGCGACCTTCAGCAGTCCCTGCAAGCTCATATTTTTATCTGGACGACCAATAAAGTCGGACATCCTAGACGGCACATTTTTCATCGCAGCGCCAGTGGCGTCAGAGCCATGCCAGACGGGATATCAATCTGCCCGGCCCAAGGCGCCCCGTTCCACCAAGCGGCGGGCGTCTCCCGTGTTAATCCGTGTCAACTTGCCGGATTGCGCGCCGTGACGATCCATGCCGCGCCGTCGATCATCACCGAGCGCTCGCCGGGGCGGCCCGCGAAGACGGTACGGACGGCGACCGCGGCGCGGGCACGGATCTCATCGGGCTGAGCGGCGAGCACGCGCGACAGCGGGCCGACCTCGAGCGCCATCTTCACCGCGTCGTCGATCGCAGCGTCCCGCGTTCCGCCCTCGCCGAACGGGACGGAAGCATCGAAGGGCGCGACAGTGATATCGGTGAAACCGGCTGCCGTCAGGATGCGCGTCACCCGATCCCGCTCGCCGAACGAAAACGGGCCGGGCGCTTCGGGATCGGGCGGCGCGGTCAGCGCGACGATGCCCTGTATCGCGCCCATCGGCAGGCGCACCCATTCGTTCTCGGCCGCGCCGCGCCAGCAGACGAAAACGACCCGCCCGCCCGGCCGCAGCGCGCGTCGCATATGGGCGAACGCCCCTGTTGGATCGCCGAAGAACATCACCCCGAAACGCGAGAACAGGATGTCGAACGCGCCTTCCGGCAACTCGGCACTGCTGGCGTCGGCTACCAGGAACTGGGCCGGCGTATGTTGTGGCGTAAGCGTGCGTGCGCGGCCGATCAGCGCTTCGGATATGTCCACGCCCAGCACTTGCCCCTGCGCGCCGATGCGGGCGGCCAGAGCCAGACTCGACGCGCCTGCGCCGCAGCCGACGTCCAGCACGCGCTCGCCCGTCGCGGGCGCGGCGGCTTCGATCGCGGCTTGGCCGAAGACCGCCACCATGGCATCAAGCCGGGCCTGGTTTGCGACCCAGCGCTCTCCGCTTTGATCATTCCAGTCGGCGACCTGATAGGCATTTTGCTCTGTCATGCTATCTCCTTGTTCTGATTTGTTCTTGACTAGACCCCTTTTGTCGAGGCAGGGGGGAATGACACGAGTCGGCCCCACGCCGCGATCCGTTCCGCGATCGCCTCGGGGGCCTCGATGTGTAGGAAGTGGTCGACGTCGGGGGACGACCTCCATCGCATGCCGTGCGGCGAACCGATGGCGGTCCTCGACCTGCGCGGAGAGGATCTCATGACCGTGAGTGGGTGAGGAATTGCGAGCGCGGCCGCGCGTTCGATCTGCTCCGCCGCCAACCCCGACAGCAGCGCTCCCGGATAGATGACGGGCGGAGGGATGCGTACACCGGCGCTGTCGGGTTCGATGGCCATGCTCATCACAAATCTGTGCCCTCAAACCAGCATCGACTGCTGAGCGGAGATACCCGCCGTTGCGCCCTGCGATATTGCCGTGGTGACCGAGGCCATGGCTGGGTTTGCAAGATCGCCGGCGGCGTAGATGCCGGGTATGCTGGTTTCGCGGCGCTCGTCGACCTTGATGGCGATGCCCAGTGGCGTATTGACTGTAGCGAGGCCCAGTGATTCATGCAGGCTTGCGGACGGCTTGTTGCGCGGATGCGCGAACAGGATGTCGACCGCGACATTGGTGGCGGTATCGAGCTTGACAGTGGCATTTTCGCCTCCGTGTCGGGTGATTTCCATGATTCGGCCATCGACGACAGGTATGTTGCGGCGCGCCAGATCGGCCCGGATATCGGGTGGAATGTCGTGCCCATCGGCGAAGACCGTCAGCGTCTCGGTCCAATCGCCGTACAGCCTGACATAATTGTGCGACTGCGGACCAGACCAGACAAGGCCCCAATGCTGGCCGGCGACTTCAAAACCGTCACAATAGGGGCAGGGCACAATGGACGTGCCCCAGCCTTCGGCGAAGCCCGGGATATCAGGCATTTGATCGACGACGCCATAGCTCAGGATCAGGCGACGTGCCCTTAGGCTTTCGTTATCGTCAGTGACGACGCAGAAATCGTCGATCGTACCGGAGATGCATTCGGCACGGGCAGTGACCAGCCTGATCGTTGGATAGCGCGCCAGCTGCTGCCGCGCCTCGACCAGGATGTCCAGCGGCGGCTTGTGATCGTGGCCGAGCAGACCATGCGAATGGCCGGCAAAGCGGTTGCGCGGCCGGCAACTGTCGAGGACCGTGACCTTGCGGCGGGCACGGCCGAGCTGCAGGGCGGCGGCGAGGCCAGCAAAGCTGCCGCCGATAATGATGACGTCATTCATGGTGATGGACTCCGTGTGTGGGTGAGGGCTGGGTAGGGCTTGGCGCGCAATAACCTGTCCATTGGGTTTGCACCTTTTGGATACTATGTGGTATCCTAATTAAAGAATTGGATACTGTCAAGTACTGGAATTTTTATGACTGAAAAAAATCAGGGCCGGCGCGGCCGGCCAACCAACGAGGCGCTTGGCCAAACGATCGCCGACGCGGCGTGCGAGCTTTTTGTGGAATTGGGTTTTCAAGCGACGACAATGGACAAGGTCGCCCAGCGGGCGAAGATATCCAAGCTAAGCATCTATCGGCACTTCGAGAACAAGGAGGCGCTGTTTAGCGCTGCCATCGCGGCCCGCTGCCATCAGTTTGCACCGCAGGCCCTGTTTGAAGGCGTAGACGGTTCGGCCGAGGATCAGCTCATGGCGGTGGGATCATCTCTGCTTCGCACGTTCTTGAACCCGGACGTCCGTCGTATCGAAGCCATGATCATGGCCGACAAGACGAGTCAACAGTCGCTAAGCAAGCTCCAATACGAAGCAGGCCCCGCCCATGTCATCGCCCAAATCGAGGCTCTGTTGCGTCAGTTGCACGCGAAGGAGGTTCTGCATGTGCCCGATCCTCGCCGGTCCGCCCGCTTGTTTGCCGCGCTGTTAAAAGGTTCCGATCTGCTGATCATCGCACGCTTCAATGAAGCGATAGCAGAGGACGACAACGAAATCGAATCCTATTGCCGGTCCGCAGTCGCCATGTTCATCGCCGGGCACGGTGGCAACGACCATGCGGGCGGATGCAGCTGATTGCTCCGGGCAGTTCATAGTAGCGGGAGGGGGGCTTGGTGGTGCGAAAACTTGCCAGACAGTGCCAGGCTGAAAACGAAAACAGCCCGCATTTAGGCGGGCTGAGAGGTGCTTTAGTGTTCTTTGGTGTCGGCTTATGCCTGACGCGGGACCATCCCACTCGATTACTTTTTGACTGACGGGTACATTAAACCACTGCACTGACTCGTTTGCCTCATCCGAAGTCGGGTAACTTATCTGAATGGCTGTTGACGAAGATGAGGCGAGCGAATTCGTTCGACAAATAGACCTAGATCGCGTGTGATCGCAATCGACCGCTCGCATTTCGAGGGTACTCCGATGTACATGTAGTAGTCATAGCCAAAATGGACATACGCATTGCCTGGCACGACGAGTTTTCCCCAGGCCTCTTCGCGAAGGACAAGACGCGCGAAATCGAGGCTTTGAGCAATAGATAGGTTCCCCCGGTGCAGAAAGCCATCTGCGGGGGCGTCGCGACATTCCAATGCCGTCAACGCCAATGACTCGATACCTGCCTCATCCAGGAAACTTTTCATAGCGGACAGGTAGCTATTTTCAACATTCAGATACACCGCCTCAGACAGCATCCCACCGTCAAATACCCGTCCGATATCAGATCGCGAAGTCCAATCGCAGCCTGTGTATCCGCCTGTCGCATCTCTCAGCGAGGGGTCATATTTTGTTACACGGTATTGATTCTTCATGGTCGCGATTCAGGCAGAAGGGAACTGAGCAAATCCATCACTGACAAAGGCTGCTTTTGGCTGCGGGTTCAATCGATCAACGCAACACTTTAACTTAAATGCATCATTGCAGAGCTGAATAGATAGGCCAGACCCGATCTCGTCGTTGGAGCGGGCAGCTACGAGATCGCACACCAGGTGCCTGGCAGGACGCCCATGCCAAACACGATCCATCGGTTTTTCATCTTTCAAGAGCTATGGCTCAGGAGAGTCTAAGCTACTGGCGCCGATTCATCACTGGAAATTGAGCGAAGAAAAACGTGCTTTCGTTTCCTTCAATGCATTAGATGGCATGCGACAATTTCCATTAGCTCCGCTGTAGCCTTAGATGCTTGCTCGATCGTCAGTGAGTATTCTTTTCTAAAACTGCGAACCAATTGCATTCTTTCTCCGGCTTTGGCAAAAGAAATCAATTCTGAAGAACCCACAAAAATACCGCCGAGCACTATCGGTTCACCCTTGCGCGAAATCGGAAGGGCTGGAACAATTTCAATCATAGACTGTGCAACACCAGCCTGTATGAGAGCATTTGAAAACTCGCTGCGGACTATCCAACGTACTTCCCCACGTCTTTTCAGCAGATGCTCAACAGGCAGTAGCTGCGTTAGCGCTCCGCAAAATCGCTCCATACCGGACGCATCAACTATCAAGTCACCGTCATCGGCAAGCATCCGCAAATGGCTTTCGACCTCGCACGCGTCATTTGCATGCACCCACGGTGCAAGCCGAAGATGCGTCGGCTTATAGTTGATGATGCTGACGGGCGGCTGCAGGTCTAAATAGCTCCGCACAATCTCGAGCAGTTCGCCAGCAGGCCCGCTGCAACGGTCAAAGGGCAAACATTCAAACACAGCAGCCAGCATCGTGTGTGCAGCGCACCCTTCTTTCGGACTCCACAACGAAAACAACTGAGGCTTCGAACTCGAGGAACCGAAAACTCCGTTAATGCTAATTCCATCCAAGCCAAGCTGATTCCACTGTTCATCCCACTCCATTAACATGGCGGAAGAACGTCTATGGAGTGTCGCCATTTGTTCACTTTCGACTGGCAAACTATGTGTAATGCGCGGAAGAAGGCCTGTCTGAAGGGCTTCAAATGTGGCCAGTCCCGTGGCCTCACCTTCAATCCGAATTGAACATTGGCGATGGAAGGAGGGAGAGATATTGAGGACGAGATCGAAAATGGACATATCTTTTTAATATTTTTAATGAAAGTTCAGTCTTGCCCGCTGATGCTTCAGTACTTGTCAATAGTTCACTGACGAGATTAGACAATGGAAAAATTTGATTTTGCTTGCTCATTTTAGCCGTTCTGATTATTCAGCGGCATCGCCATCGGGACGGTCGTTTCCGTACCGCTGGGCAGTGACTTAGGGGGCATATATGGCTGGCGCAGTGCATTTATAGCAGCCGCGGCTGTCGGAGGGCTAACACTTTTGTTTCAATTGTTCACGCCGCCCCGTATGGCGCCGCGCACGATGACGCGCACCACATCGGTGCTGCGATTGCTCCGTCGCCCGGGGATCGGGATCGGGATGTTGGGCTGCGTACTGGCCCATACCGGGCAATATGCATTGTTCACCTATATTCGCCCCGCTCTTGAAAGCGTTGTCCATATAGATGTAAACGGTTTGTCTCTGATGCTCCTGGGTTTTGGTGTCGCCAACTTCGTTGGCACGCTGCTGGCCGGCTGGCTAATGGAGCGTAGCCTGCGTGCCACTTTAGTGCTCATGCCTGCGCTGGCGGGCTTGGCGGCACTCGGCAAGATCCTGCTGCCAGTCCAAGGAACAGGCCTGATGTTTTTGGTCGCTCTGTGGGGCCTGGCGCTTTGGTCATGGCGCAAGCTCGTCGCCGCCTTCGCGCAGCATCTTGCAACAGCCTTGCAGCAGCCTCCAGCGAAACTTGATGCCCGTGTCGTACCAGATGAAATACACCCAGAGATCTTTGTCCGACAGCGCGTTGGGCGCTCTTTGCCTGTTTGACGCCAGTACTTCGTCGATGACGTCTTGCGGCACGCGTGACTGGACGGCGACGCGGGCACGTTTGTGCGGCAAAGTCCGGGTCAGCAAGTCCACACGGTCGTTCCATGCCTGTAGGGCGCTTGGCTCTGTTGGTGGAGGCGGTGCTGGATAGGGCCATTCGGTCCATTCGAACTCCACCCATTGCGGCAGTGCGCGGCCATCGGGAGCGGCGCCCATGGTCTTGCCGCCTGTCATCGGATTCTTGTCGGGACCAAGGGACCCGGGGGTCGGAAAAAATACACCGTTCGCCGTTCTCGCACGTATGACGTAGACTTTTTTGCCTTTGATGCCGTTGCTGAAGGTCACGATCATGCCGGGTCCTTGCTGCGAGTGTGGTGCGGCACAGGCTGTGCAGAGGGCGATGGCCGCCAGGAAGCAAACTGCCTGGAACAGATGTTTTTTCATGATGGTGCCTTGCAGGAAGTGTTGATGGTAGGGGCGGTGGCCACGGCGGCCACGGCGGGCGCGCCGGCCGGTGCTGGTTGCCTGGGGCTTTGGTCATGGCGCAAGCTCGTCGCCGCCTTCGCGCAGCA
>NZ_LRIC01000010.1:0-19521 GCF_001758725.1 Janthinobacterium sp. HH106
GTTTTTCCACAGCCGGTGCCCGCACCCGCCCCGGCCCCGGCTGTGGAAAAACCGGCTCCCGTCGCTGAAAAGCCGGCCAAACCGGTCAAGGTGATACCGCCAGCGGCGCCTGTCAAACAGACTAGCGGCCTGGAAAGCGTGATCACGGACAGCCTGTCGGAAGCGAGCCACTGCATGAGCCAGCGCAAGTACGACTGCGCCATTGCCAATGCGAATGCCGTGTTGCGCATGGACACGGGCAACCGCCATGCGCTCGACATCAAGCGCAAGGCGAAGGAAGCGCAAGACAAGGCGCTGTCGCAAATCCAGATCGAGTAAGCCGCGCGGCTTGCCTTCCCCCTATTTTTGATCTTTCCGGAGAATAACGTGAAAAACTTGAAACAAATTGCCAAGCCCATGGTGGCGCTGCTGGTCGTGTCTTCGATGCTGGCCGGTTGCGCCGCGCCAGGCGGTCCTGGCGCCACGGGCAATACCACCACCGCCGGCACGGAAGCGGGCAGCGGCGAATGCAATACGGCCATGCTGGCCGGCATCGGCGCCGTCGTGGGCGGCTTGCTGGGCGGCGGCAACAATACCGTGCGCGGCGCGGCACTGGGCGCCAGCCTGGGCGCGCTCGCCTGCGTGGCCCTGAATTATCAAAGCCAGCAAGTCAAGACGTCGCAGCAGGTACAGGCCGACTACAAGGTGGCCAACAAGGGCAAGCTGCCCGAGCAGTCGACCCTGGTGAAGTACGAGACGGGTTTTACGCCATCGTCCGTGCGTCCGGGCCAGAAGGCGCAGACCAATTCGTATATCGAAGTGGCGGCCGGCACGCGCGATCCGAACCCGCTGGTGGAAGAGGAATTGAGCCTGTACAAGCCCAATGGTGACTTGATCAAAACCGTGCGCAAGGTGGTCAGCAGCAATAACGGCAGCGGCGCCTACAAGGGCGGCTTCTCGATTCCCATGCCTGAAGGCGTGCCGCAGGGCATTTACCCGGTACGCACGGCCCTGTACCTGAATAGCAAGCGCGTCGGCGGCCAGGACGTCAAGCTGCAGATCGTCCAGCGCCAGGCGCCTGCGTCCGACCTGCAACTGGCCCGCGCTTACTGACACTGATTGCCACGGGGCGGCCATGCCGGCCGTTCCGTTCCCCGATTTACCCCCATCCAGGCTAGACATGACCATTTCCACAGAAGCATCTAAACCTCTTCCCTTTTCCTCCGCGCTCGGTTCGCTGATCGAAGCGACCGACGCCATCAAGAATTTCCGCGCGATTGCCCTGCTGGCCCTGACCTTTATCGGCGCCGTGCTCGTCGGTGGTGTACTGACGATGCTCGCCGGCAGCATGAGCAGCGTGCTGCTGGGCTTCCTGGGCGGCCTGATGGCCTTCCTCGTGATGTTTTACGGCTCCAACGCCGTCGGCATCCTGCTGATGCGCGATGCCCAGGGCCAGCCTGGCTTGAGCCTGGTGGATGCCGTGCTCGTTTCGCTGTACACGAGCCACCGCCTGATCGCGGTCGTGTTCCTGGAATTTCTGATCGTGCTGGCGGCCATGATCGCCATCGCCATCATTTTGTTCGTCTGCAAGATCCCCGTGCTCGGTCCCGTGCTGTACACGCTGGTCTTCCCGTTGTCGGCCATTGTGCTGGGCGTGCTGGTGTTTGCGCTGTTTTACGTGATGCTGCCGCTGGCCGGCCCCGCCGCGTGGTCGGGCGCCACCGTGTTCCAGATCATTGCCCGCCTGAACCTGATCGTGCGCACCAAGCTGGTGTCGGTGATCCTGCTGGAAGTGCTGCTGTTCCTGATTACGACGTTTGTGGCGCTGCTGATCTTTGGCGTGGTCGGTACCGGCGTGTCGCTGACCAGCGGCATGTCGGCTGGCATCCTGGGCCTGGGCGGCCAGATGAATATGTATTCCCTCGCTTCGGGTCTGAGTGGCGGTTCCGGCTACATCATCGCAGCGGGTCTGGGCGGCGGCTTGCTGATGGCGGTCGCGGCTGTGGTGCCCGGCCTGATCTTTACCAAGGGCGTGTGCATCATTTACCTGAACGCCACGCGCAATGTCGATTTCAGCGCCTCGGAAGCGAGCCTGAACGACGGGCTGGCCACGGTCAAGAAGAAAGCCGAAGAAGCGCGTGAACGCGCGCGTGCCCTGGCCGAACAGGCCGCGGCACCTGCCGCACCGGCCGCTGCGTCGGTTGACAGCCTGCATTGCCCGAGCTGCAAGGCCCCGGTCGCGTCCGATGACGTGTTCTGCGGCGAATGCGCGCATAAACTCAAGTAAGGCAGACCATGGCGCAATTCTGTAAACAGTGCGGCACCGCCCACGCGCCCGACGCGCGCTTTTGCGACGAGTGCGGCAAGGCCGTCAATGCCGCGCCAGCCCCATCACCGGCACCCGCGCCGGCCGCGACACCGGCGCTGTCCGGCGTGAAGCGGCGACACGTCGTCATCGCCGGCGGCGCGCTGGCGGCGGTCATCGTGGCCGGCGGCGCCCTGGCGTGGCTGCTGGCGCCGGAAGCGGCGTCGGCCAGCAGTTTTGGCCGCGCCATCGATGCCCACCTGGCGGCCGACGAGGCGGCGCGCGACAAGCTGCTGTGCTTCACCAACTTGCCGTACCAGAAGGAAGAAATCCGCGTGGCGTCGTACGACAGTTCCACTCGACAATGGCTCGATATCCTCGTGCGTGGCGGCTTGTACAACGCGCCCGTCGAACAAAGCAGCGGCGGCTGGCTGGCGCAATCGCAATTCGTCTATGTGCTGGCCGCGCCGGGCAAGGCCGCCTTGCGCGGCGACAAGCTGTGCGTGGCCAAGGGCGTGAAAGTGGCCAAGGTCAGCGGCTACGAGCAGGTGCGCGAGATGGGCGGGCAGCCGACGGCGATGGCCACGGCCACCCTGGCGCTGAGCGATGAGGCGGCATGGCTCGTCAAGTCGCCGGACCGCGCGCAGATCCTGCAACGCTTGCCGGGCGGCGGCCTGGAAGTGCAACTGCCGCTGGCGCTGGTCGACAAGCAATGGCAAGTCACCGACCGTGCGCAACTGCACCAGGCCGCCATGGCCATGGCGGGCGCCATGCGCAATGCCTCGGGTGCGCAAGAAGCGGGCATGCTGGACAAGCTGAAAAGCCTGTTCCGCTTTGGCGGCCACCCGCTGGTGGGCAAATGGAAGGGCTCGACGGGCAAAATCCTGGAATTTACAAAGGACAGCATTATCGAGAACGGCAACGCAAGCACGGCCACGTTTGCCACCGAAGGCAATGTCGTGACGATCGTCTCGGAAGAGGGGGGCGGCATGGCCATGCAGATCAGCCTGAGCAACAGCAACAACGTGGCCACGCTCACCGTCGGCGGCATGCCGGTCGCGGTGCTGCAGCGCGTGCGCGATTAAGCGTCGGGCAGGCGGCAGCGTGCCGCCTTGCCTCATTCCCGAAGCCCGGCCCTGCCGGGCTTTTTTACGCCCGCCAGGCGCCGGTGCCTCCGTCAATTTATCTTGACATCAAGATAGTTCGCGCCCACACTGGCTTTTTATCTTGATGTCGAGATAGTACATGTCCGCCTTTTCTGTCCGCCCCGCCTGGGGCGATATTCTGCTCACGGCGCTGGCGCCCCTGATCTGGGGTTCCACGTATATCGTCAC
The DNA here is from genome assembly GCF_001758725.1 of Janthinobacterium sp. HH106. Taxonomy (NCBI): domain Bacteria; kingdom Pseudomonadati; phylum Pseudomonadota; class Betaproteobacteria; order Burkholderiales; family Oxalobacteraceae; genus Janthinobacterium; species Janthinobacterium sp. HH106. Next base: position 3,619 of record NZ_LRIC01000010.1, read on the forward strand.
GTCCGAACTGCTGCCGCCGGACCGGCCCTTCACGGCGGCCCTGATCCGCGTGCTGCCGGCCGGCCTGCTGTTGCTGCTGATCATGCGGCGCCTGCCCGCGCGGCGCGACTGGGGCCGCGTGCTGATCCTGTCGGCGCTCAATATCGGCGTGTTCCAGGCGCTGCTGTTCGTGGCCGCCTACCGCCTGCCCGGCGGTCTGGCGGCCGTGGTGGGCGCCATCCAGCCGCTGCTGGTGATGGGTCTGGCCTGGGGCGTGGAAGGGCGCCGTCCGGCCCGCCTGGCCTTGCTTGCCAGCGTGCTGGGCGTGGCCGGCATGGCCGTTTTGTTGTTGTCGCCGCGCACGGTGTGGGAACCCGTCGGCATTGCCGCCGCGCTGGGCGGCACGGCCTGCATGGCGGCCGGCACTTACCTGACGCGGCGCTGGAAGCCGGACTTGCCCGTGCTGGCGCTGACGGGCTGGCAATTGCTGCTCGGCGGCCTGATGCTGGCGCCCGTCGCCTGGCTGGCCGACGCCCCGTTGCCGGCGCTGTCCTTGCAGCAAGTGCTGGCCTACGCCTACCTGTGCCTGGCCGGCGCGCTGCTGGCGTATGCCTTGTGGTTTCGCGGCATCGCCCGCCTGTCGCCCGTGGCCGTCTCCTCGCTGGGACTGCTCAGTCCCCTGATGGCCGTCGTGCTGGGCTGGGCCTTGCTGGGCCAGGCCATGACGGGCTGGTCGATGCTGGGCTTGCTGCTGGTACTGGCCAGCGTGCTGGCGGTGCAGTGGGCCAGCGCCCGTCCCGCAACAAACGCCTGACTTCCGCGCATTTCCCCTCGGCAGGCCGATCGCATCGGCCTGCCCGTTTCCCTCTGAGCGTCCCCTTTTTGCTGCACCGCACATACTGTTTTGCTTGCACTGATATGGGGCATTGAGGCACTATTCGCTTCGCGCAAACGTTTGCGCGCAACGAATTTCCTAAAAAGCATGCAGTACACGTGCTTGACCAACAACTCTGGAGACGCTCATGACATCCCGTATTCGCCTGAAAATGATTGCCGCCGCTGTCCTGGTATGTGCTTTGCCCGCCGTGCCGGCCATGGCGCAGACGCCTGCCAAACCGAAGGTGGCGCTGGTGATGAAGTCGCTCGCCAATGAATTTTTCCTGACCATGGAAAATGGCGCCAAGGCGCATCAGAAGGCCAATGCCGCCAAGTACGACCTGCTGTCGAACGGCATCAAGGATGAAACGGATACGTCGAGCCAGATCAAGCTGGTCGAGCAAATGATCGTCTCGCGCGTCAACGCGCTGGTGATCGCCCCGGCCGATTCGAAAGCGCTGGTGCCGGTGCTGAAAAAAGCCATCGACGCGGGCATCATCGTCGTCAATATCGACAACAAGCTCGACGAGGGCGCGCTGAAAGAGAAGGGCATCACCGTGCCGTTCGTCGGCCCGGACAACCGCAAGGGCGCCAAGGTCGTCGGCGACTTCCTGGCCAAGCAGATCAAGAAGGGCGACCCCGTCGGCATCATCGAGGGCGTGTCCACCACCTATAACGCGCAGCAGCGCACCCTGGGCTTCCAGGACGCCATGAACGCGGCCGGTGCCAAGGTCGTCAGCGTGCAGTCGGGCCAGTGGGAAATCGCCCCCGCCAATACGGTGGCCGCCGCCATGCTGAACGCCAACCCGAATATCAAGGCCTTGCTGTGCGGTAACGACAACATGGCCATCGGCGCCGTGTCCGCCATCAAGGCGGCCGGCAAGACGGGCAAAGTGCTCGTCGTCGGCTACGACAACATCAACGCCATCAAGCCGATGCTGGCCGATGGCCGCGTACTGGCTACCGCCGACCAGTTCGGTTCGCAGCAAGCCGTGTTCGGCATCGACACCGTGCTCAAAGCGCTGGCGCAGAAGAAGAAACAGGCCGATCTCGGTGGCGTCATCGAAACCAAGGTCGAACTGGTCGCCAAGGGCGCCAAGTCCTGATCGTCTGATCCCGCCGGGGCCAGCGTCCGCGTCTCTGCCTGAGGCTGCGGCGCCGGCCCCGCCGCCTTTTTCCGCGGAGTTTTATCATGCCCACCGACATCCTCCCGGCGCCATCAGCCGCCATCCCTCTATTGACCCTGGATAACATCGGCAAGTCCTATGTCGGCCCCGTGCTGGGCGGCGTGGGCCTGCGTTTCGCCCCCGGCCAGGTACTGGCGCTGACGGGAGAGAACGGTGCCGGTAAAAGCACCCTGTCGAAGATCATCTGTGGCCTGGAGCAAGCGACCACGGGCACGATGCTGCTCGACGGCAAGCCCTACCAGCCCGCCTCGCGCGGCGCAGCCGAGGCGCTGGGCATCCGCATGGTGATGCAGGAACTCAATTTGATTCCCACCCTGTCGATCGCGGAAAACCTGTACCTGAAAAACCTGCCGCAGCGCTTCGGCTTCATCGACCGCACGCGTCTCGAACGCGACGCGCGCGAACAGATGGAGAAAGTGGGCCTGGGCGGCCTCGATCCGTGGACCCTCGTGGGCGAACTGGGTATCGGCCACCAGCAGATGATCGAAATCGCGCGCAATTTAATTGGCGCCTGCCGTTTGCTGGTGTTAGATGAGCCGACGGCCATGCTGACGCACCGCGAAGTGGAATTGCTGTTCCTGCAAATCGAACGCCTGAAGGCCGACGGCGTGTGCATCATCTACATTTCCCACCGCCTGGAAGAACTCAAGCGCGTGGCCGACCGCATCGCCGTGCTGCGCGATGGCCAGCTCGTGTGCGACGACGATATCGCCGGCCACTCCGCCGCCGACCTGGTCAGCCTGATGGTGGGCCGCTCGGCCGACGATGCCGTCGACCTGAGCGGCCGCACCTTAGGGGCGCCGCTGCTGCGCGTGCGGGGCTTGGCGCGCGGCAAGGTGGTCAACCCGACATCGTTCGACTTGCGCGCCGGCGAAATCCTCGGCATCGCCGGCCTCATCGGCTCGGGCCGCACGGAATTGCTGCGTTTGATCTTCGGCGCCGACCGCGCGGACGCGGGTGACGTGTTCCTCGGCGACAGCGAAGTCCCTGCCGCCTTGCACTCGCCGCAGGCGGCCGTGCAGGCCGGCATCGCCATGATCACGGAAGACCGCAAGGGACAAGGTTTGTTGCTGCGCCAGTCGATCGCCGTCAACACGACCCTCGCCTCGCTCGACACGGTCAGTGGCGCTGGCTGGCTCAACGACGCGGCCGAAGCGACGGTGGCCGACGACTATATTCAGCGCCTGGGCATCCGTTCGCGCAACAGCGCGCAAACGGTGGCCGAGCTGTCCGGCGGCAACCAGCAAAAGGTCGTGATCGCCCGCTGGCTGTACCGCGACTGCCCCGTGATGCTGTTCGACGAGCCCACGCGCGGCATCGATATCGGCGCCAAGTTTGATATTTATCAGGTGCTGGCCGAACAGGCGCGCCAGGGCAAGGGCCTCGTCATCGTCTCGAGCGACTTGCGCGAACTGATGCTGATCTGCGACCGCATCGCCGTCATGAGCGCCGGCAGCATCGTCGACACCTTCGAGCGCGGCGCCTGGAGCCAGGACGCGCTGCTGTCGGCCGCCTTCTCCGGCTATTTGACCCCCAACTCCACTCCAGCTGCGGCCTGATCCGCCGGAAAGATTCCCATGACCACCCACTCCTCTCCTTCGTATCTGCAGCGCAGCCTGGCCGACCTGAAAAACTATGCGGGCCTGATCGGCGCTTTGCTCGCCATGTGCGTGCTGTTCTCGTTTGCCAGCGAAAACTTTTTTACTTTGGCTACCTTGAGTACCCTGTCGAACAACATCCCGACCCTGGTCGTGATGGCGGTCGGCATGACGTTCGTGCTGATCATCGGCGGCATCGATTTATCGGTCGGTTCCGTGATGGCGCTGGCCGCGTCCGTGCTGTCCTTGGCCGTCGTGCACTGGGGCTGGCCCGTGTGGAGCGCGGCCCTGCTGGGCATGTTCGTCGCCGCCCTGTGCGGCGCGACGACGGGCCTCATTTCCGTCGGCTGGCGCATCCCCTCGTTCATCGTGTCCTTGGGCGTGCTGGAAATGGCGCGCGGCATGGCGTATCAAGTGACGAACTCGCGCACGGAATACATCGGCAGCGCCGTGGACGGCATCAGCTCGCCGATTGCGTTTGGCCTGTCGCCCGCCTTCATCGCCTCGATCGCCATCGTCGTCATTGGCCACCTGGTGCTCACGCGCACGGTGCTGGGACGCCACTGGATCGGCATCGGCACGAATGAAGAAGCCGTGCGTTTGTCCGGCATCAACACAAAACCGTCGAAAGTGCTGGTCTTTGCCTTGATGGGCTTTCTTGCCGGCGTGGGCGCGCTGTTCCAGGTGTCGCGCCTGGAAGCGGCCGACCCGAACGGCGGCGTGGGCATGGAATTGCAGGTGATCGCCGCCGTCGTGATCGGCGGCACGAGCCTGATGGGCGGACGTGGTTCCGTCATCAGCACGTTTATCGGCGTATTGATCATTTCCGTGCTGGAAGCGGGCCTGGCGCAGGTGGGCGTGTCGGAACCCGTGAAACGCATCGTCACGGGCCTGGTGATCGTCGCCGCCGTCGTGCTCGACACTTACCGCCGCCGCGGCGAGCGTTCATAATACTGGCCCATGGCAACCATCAAGCAAGTGGCGCAGGCGGCGGGGGTGTCGTTTACCACCGTCTCGCACGTCCTCAACAATACCCGCCCCGTCAGCGACGAGGCGCGCCGCGCCGTGCTGGCGGCGGCGGAGGCACTGCATTACGTGCCCAGCGCGCTGGCGCGCTCCTTGCGCAGCCGCAGCACGGGCACCATCGGCCTGATCATTCCGAACAATACGAACCCGTATTTCTCGGAAGTGGCGCGCGGCATCGAGGACAGCTGCTACGCGGCCGGCTACAGCGTCATCTTGTGCAATTCCGATGACGATCCCGCCAAGCAGCGCGACTACCTGAACGTGCTGCTGACCAAGCGTTGCGACGGCCTGATTCTGTCCGCGCTGGCCGACAGCGATGGCGAACTGCTGCGCAAGATGAAGGTGCCGGCCGTGCTGCTCGACCGCGCGCCCAGCGACCTGGCCATCGATGCGGTGGCCGTCGACAACCGCGCCGGGGGATCCTTGGCCGCGCGCCATTTGCTGGGGCTGGGGCGCCGGCGCCTTGCCTGCATCGCCGGTCCCCGCGAAGTGAGCATTTCCAACGAGCGCATCGCCGGCGCGCGCGGCGCCATGGCGGACGCGGGCGTTGTCCTGGCCGATGCCCTGTGCGTGCATGGCGATTTTACGAGCGCGGGCGGCTATGCGGCCGCGCTGGACTTGCTGGCGCTGCCCCAGGGCCAGCGACCCGACGCCTTGTTCTGCTGCAATGACTTGATGGCTTTTGGCGCCCTGCGCGCCGCCGCCGAGCGGGGCATCGCCGTGCCGGGCGAACTGGCCGTCGTCGGCTTCGACGATATCGACCTGGCCAGCTTCGTGCATCCGGCCTTGACCAGCGTGGCGCAGAACACGCGCGAGCTGGGCCGCATCACGGCCGCGTGCCTGCTGGCGCGCATCGCCGACCCCGCCTTGCCGCGCCAGCAGCGCAGCATCGCACCCGAGCTGCACGTGCGCGGCTCCAGCGTGGCCGCCACCGTACCTTCTGCAGTACCTACTTCTTCTCCTGCAACTGAACTGATGGGAATGACATCATGATCGTGGTTATCGGCAGCATCAATATGGACCTGGTCTTGCGCGTGCCGCGCATGCCCCTGCCCGGCGAAACCCTGACGGGCGGCGCGTTTAGAACTATTCCTGGCGGCAAGGGCGCCAACCAGGCCGTGGCCTGCGCGCGCCTGAGCGGCAAGGTGGCGGGCGCCCAGCAAGTGGCCATGATCGGCTGCGTGGGCGACGACGCCTTCGGCGCGACCCTGCGCGCGGCGCTGGTGGGCGACGGCATCATCGACAGCCATATCAGCACCTTGCCGGGCGTGGCGTCCGGCATCGCCTCGATCCTCGTCGACGACAACGGCCAGAACAGCATCGTGATCGCCGGCGGCGCCAACGATCTGCTCAGCCCCGCGCATATCGACGCGGCGAAAGAGCTGATCGAGCAGGCGGACATCGTCGTGCTGCAGCTGGAAACGCCGATGGACACCGTCGTGCACGCGATTAAACTGGCCCGCTCCTTGGGCAAGACCGTGGTGCTGAACCCGGCCCCGGCCCCGGCGGCCAGCTTGCCGCAAGGCGTGCTGGAACTGGTTGACTACCTGATTCCGAATGAAATCGAAGCGGCCATGCTGGCCGGCGTCAGCCCGGAAGGTGCCGATGCCAAGGCGCTGGCGGCCGCGCTGCAAAAGCTGGGCAGCGACAACGTCATCATCACCTTGGGTTCCAAGGGCGTGCATGCGGCCCTGTATGGCGGCGATTTCACCTTTCCGGCCGAAGTGGTGCAAGCGGTCGACACGACGGCCGCCGGCGACACCTTCATCGGCGGCTTTGTGGCGGGCCTGGCGTCCGGCATGGACGAGGCGGAAGCGATTCAACAAGGCCAGCGCGCGGCCGCCTGGAGCGTCACCAAGCCCGGCGCGCAAACCTCGATCCCCCACTTGCACGAGCTGTTCTAACGACACCACGCCCATGAAAAAATCACCGTTGCTCAATATTGCGCTGTCGCAAATGATCGCGTCGCTCGGTCATGGCGATATGGTCGTCATCGGCGACGCGGGCTTGCCGTCGCAGCCGGGCGTGCCCCTGATCGACCTGGCCCTGACGCGCGGCATTCCCGGCTTCATCGATACCGTCAATACGGTATTGACTGAAATGCAGGTGGAATACCATTTGCTCGCCAGCGAACTGCCGCAGCATAATCCGGCCATGGCGGCCCAAGTGGCGGCCTTGTCCCTGCCCGATGCGCGCCAGGTGACGCACGAAGAGTTCAAGCAATTGAGCAAGGGCGCGCGCGCCATCGTGCGCACGGGCGAGTGCAGTCCGTATGCCAACATCATTTTGGTCGCCGGCGTCGTGTTCTAGCGCAAACAAATGCGCAATTGTTTGCCAAAAACATCAACGCTATTGTTCTCACTGAAATAATTATCCAATGGCAAAAGGGGCGGCTACAATAGCCTTACCCCTGCCAGCTCGGCAGCTTCCTGTGGTGTTCCGCCATGCCGATGAAAGCCCTCGATGCTTTCCGCTTTGTCTTGCCGCTCGCCGGCAGGCTGGCGCGCGGCTGGCGCGGCCTGTTCTTCCTGCTGCTGTGCCTGGCCACACAAGCCCGGGCTCTGGAGCCCGTCTCCCTGCAGCTCAATTTCACGCACCAGTTCCAGTTCGCCGGCTATTACGCGGCCATCGAGCAGGGCTATTACCGCGAGGCGGGCCTCGACGTGACGCTGCTCGAAGGCAGCGGCGCGCCGCGCGCCGAGGCGGCCGTGCTGGCGGGCCAGGCCGAATATGGCGTGGGCAACAGCACCTTGTTGCTCAGCCGCCTGGCCGGTAAACCCGTGGTGGTGCTGGCCGTGGTGTTCCAGCATTCGCCCAGCGTGCTGCTGATGCGCCAGCAAGGCGGCGCGCCCGACGTGCGCAAGCTGGCGGGGGCGCCTGTGATGATAGGCGCGCCCACCGACGTGGCGTCTGCATCCGATGAAGTGTCGCTATTCCTGCGGAAAATGGGCGTCGCGCCGCAGCAGATGCGCCACTTGCCGCCCAGCTACCGGGTCGAGGATTTGATCGAGGGCAAAGTCGATGCGATTGCCGCGTATTCCACCAACGAACCGGACTATCTGGACCGGGCGGGATTTCCCTATTACCAGTTTACGCCGCGCACGGCCGGCATCGATTTCTACGGCGACAACCTGTTTACCAGCGAGCGCGAACTGCGCCGCCATCCCGAGCGCGTAAAAGCGTTCCGCGCGGCCAGTTTGCGCGGCTGGCAATACGCGATGGCGCACCGCGAGGAAATGGCGCAATTGATCCATCTCAAATACAGCCAGCGCCATGACCGCGCGCACTTGCTGTACGAGGCGCAGCAGATGGAGCTGCTGCTGCAGCCTACGCTGGTGGAGCCGGGCTACATGAATCCCCAGCGCTGGCAGCATATCGCCGATACGTATGCCGCCATGGGCGTGCTGCCGCGCAATGCCACGGACAGCCGCGCCTACCAGGGTTTTTTGTATCGCCCCGTGCCAGGCGCGGACCTCGGCTGGCTGTACCTGTCGCTGGGCGTGGCGGGCAGCCTGTTGGCCGTGTCGGCCGCCTTTCATTTCAGCAATCTGGCGCGCGAGCGCCGCCGCACCGAGGACACCATCCGGCAAGGGGAATTGCGCTTTCGCACCATGTTCGAGCAGGCGCCCATGGGCATCGCCCTGATCGATACCGTGAGCGGACAGTTTCTGGATATCAATCCGCGCTATCTGGCCATCGCCGGGCGCACGCTGGAGCACATGAAGCAGACGAGCTGGATGGAAATCAGCCATCCCGACGACGTGGCGGGCGAGCAGGCGCACGTGGCGCAGCTGCTGGCGCGGCGCATGCAGGGTTTTCGCCACGCCAAGCGCATCGTGCGTCCCGATGGCGGCGTGGTGTGGGTCGACGCTTCGGTAACGGCCATCGCCACGGCGCGCCATGGCGGCCCGCACCACCTGTGCATGCTGGAAGACGTGACGGACAAGCGGCAAACGGAAGCGCTGATCTGGCAGCAAGCCAATTTCGATACCTTGACGCAATTGCCGAACCGCCGCATGTTCCACGAGCGCCTGCGCCTGGCGCTGGCCCAGGGCCGGCGCGACGCAAGCCGCGTGGCCATCCTGTTTATCGATCTCGACCATTTCAAGGAAGTCAACGACACCCTCGGCCACCACCAGGGCGATATCTTGCTGATCGAAGCGGCGCGGCGCATCCGCGTGGGCGTGCGCGAGACGGATACGGTGGCGCGCCTGGGCGGCGATGAATTCACGGTGATCCTGTCCGACCTCGACGACCTGCAGCAAGTCGACCGTATCGCGCGGCAAATCCTCGACGGCTTGCTGGCACCACTCCTGCTGGGGCAAGAGCAGGCCTTCGTCTCGGCCTCGATCGGCATCACCCTGTATCCGGACGACGCGGGCACGATCGAGGACTTGCTCAAGCATGCGGACCAGGCCATGTATGTGTCGAAAGGCGCGGGGCGCAACCGCTACAGTTATTTCACGCCGGCCATGCAGGTGGCGGCCGTCAACCGCATGCGCATGGGGGCGGACTTGCGCGCGGCCCTGCACGAACAGCAGATGCAGCTGCATTACCAGCCCATCGTCGAGCTGCGTAGCGGCAAACTGGCCAAAGCGGAAGCCTTGCTGCGCTGGCACCATCCGCAGCGGGGCGTCGTGTGCCCGCCCGATTTCCTGGCGCTGGCCGAGAGCAGCGGCTTGATTGTGGAGATCGGCGACTGGGTGCTGCGCACGGCGGCCGCGCAGCTGCGGCGCTGGCGTGCCCAGGGCCAGGCCATCGGCTTGCCGGGGCTGCAGCTGTGCCTGAACCAGTCGTCGCTGGAATTGCAGCGCGAAGTCGAGGCGCCCGGCACCTGGCTGCGCCAGCTGCTGGCGCTCGATGTGCCGCCTTCGGCCATCGTGCTCGACATGCGCGAAGATGTGCTTTTACCTAGCGGCAATAGCATGGCGCCACGCCTGCAGCACTTGCGCGAGGCGGGCTTGCAGATCGCCCTCGACGACTTCGGCAGCGGCCATGCCTCGCTGACGCAATTGCAGCAGTGCGGCATCGATTACCTGAAGCTCGACGGCGTGCTGGTGCGCAAGCTGGCGCCCGGCGCCAGCGAACTGGTGCTGTGCGAAGCCATCGTCACCATGGCCCACAAGCTGGGTTTGCAAGTCATCGCCGAAGGGGTGGAGACCGAAGAGCAGCGCGCACGGCTGCTGGACATCGGTTGCGATTTTGCGCAAGGCGAGCTGTTTGCGCCGCCGCTGGCCATCGACGCGTTCGACGCGCTGCTGCACGCCCGGCGGCCTTTGCATCCTTGAAACGGGCGCGTCCGCCACCAGATTTCACGCAAGCCTGCGGGACGGGGCTCCCGGCCCGAACGGGCTTATACTCGACGGGCTGGCGCCTGCGCCCGGCATTGCTGTCACGGGTCCTGGACCTGGTGCGCAGGCAAACCTTCTTCCATTCACTCAACTCGAGGTGACCTCATGGGCATTTTCAGCAATATCTATAACAAAATCTTCCACCATTCATCCGACGCTGCCCCGGCAGCCACGCCAGCCGCCGCTACCGAAGCGCCAGCGGCAGCCGCACCGGCGGCAGCGCCTGCACCGGCCGCCGCCGTGCCGGTCGTCGACGTGGAAGTGGTGCTGGTCGACCTGGCCAGCAAGAACGCGGAAAAACTCAATTGGCGCACGTCCATCGTCGACCTGATGAAACTGCTTCAACTCGACAGCAGCCTGGCCGCGCGCAAGGAACTGGCGCAAGAGCTGCATTTCACAGGCGACACCAACGATTCGGCCAGCATGAATATCTGGCTGCACCGCCAGGTGATGATCAAGCTGGCGGAAAACGGCGGCAAGGTACCGGAAGAGTTAAAGAACTAGGAATGAAACACCTGGCGGCGGCAGGGGTATCCACTGTCACCGCTATCCAATCCCGTGGGAACTGCCTATCATGGAGTTCCCATGGCGTCATGATAGCTAAAACCAATTGAAACTATTGTGACAATCAATTTTGAATATGGGTTAAAACCCCTTACACTAGAGTCTTACTGATTCACCACACGAGAGGAAATGACATGTCGCTGATCAATACCCAAGTTAAACCATTCAAGGCAACCGCATACCACAATGGCAAATTCGTCGACCTGACGGAAGCGTCGCTGAAAGGCAAGTGGTCGGTATTCGTCTTCTACCCAGCCGACTTCACCTTCGTTTGCCCAACCGAACTGGAAGATCTGGCCGATCACCACGCCGAGTTCCAGAAGCTGGGCGTCGATGTCTACGGCATCTCGACCGATACCCACTTCGCGCACAAAGCCTGGCACGACACTTCGGACGCCATCAAGAAAGTGCAATACGCACTGATCGGCGACCCGACCGGCGCCCTGTCGCGCAACTTCGAAGTCATGATCGAAGAAGAAGGCCTGGCACTGCGCGGCACCTTCGTCATCAATCCGGACGGCTTCATCAAAGTGCTGGAAGTGCATGACAACGGCATCGGCCGTGACGCATCGGAACTGTTGCGCAAAGTTAAAGCCGCCCAGTACGTGGCGAACCACCCAGGCGAAGTGTGCCCGGCAAAATGGACGGAAGGCGCCGCAACGCTGACCCCATCGCTGGACCTGGTCGGCAAGATCTAAGTCTCGATGCACGACGTAGCAAACAAGTAGTTACCGCGATGCCGGACCGGGCGTCCGGCCCGGCATTCGCCTAAATATTTGTAAAGGAAGAAAAAATCATGTTAGATGCAACCCTCAAAACCCAACTGAAATCCTACCTGGAAAAAGTGGTGTATCCGCTTGAGCTGGTCGCTTCTCTCGATGACAGCGCAAAAGCCCGCGAGATGAAGGAATTGCTCCAGGAAATAGTCCTGTTGAGCGACAAGATCACGCTGGTCGAGCGCCTTGACGCTGGCGTACGGACCCCGTCGTTCAGCATCAACCGTACCGGCTCCGACATCGGCGTGCGTTTCGCCGGTGTGCCGCTGGGCCACGAATTTACCTCGCTGGTGCTGGCGCTGCTGCAAGTGGGCGGCCACACCATCAAGTTCGACGACGCCGTGATCGAGCAGATCCGCAACCTCGACGGCGATTACGAGTTTGAAACGTTTATTTCGCTCTCCTGCCATAACTGCCCGGAAGTGGTGCAGGCCTTGAATGCCATGGCCGTGATCAACCCGCGCATCAAGGTCACCACCATCGATGGCGGCGTGTTCCCGCAAGAAGTGGAAGAACGCCAGATCATGGCCGTGCCGATGATGTTCCTCAATGGCCAGCATTTCGGCCAGGGACGCACGAATGTCGAGGAAATCCTCGCCAAGCTCGACACCAATGCCGGCGCCCGCCAGGCGGCAGCGTTGAGCAAGAAAGACGTGTTTGACGTGCTGATCGTCGGCGGCGGCCCCGCCGGCGCGGCAGCGGCGATCTACGCTGCCCGCAAGGGCATCAACACGGGCGTGCTGGCCGAGCGTTTCGGCGGCCAGGTGCTCGATACCCTGGCGATCGAAAACTTTATTTCCGTCAAGGAAACCGATGGTCCGAAGTTCGCCGTGGCGCTGGAACAGCACGTCAAGGAATACGACGTCGACATCATGAACACGCAGCGCGCCGCGAAATTGACTCCAGGCAAGCTGATCGAGATTGAAACGGCGAATGGCGCCGTGCTGAAAGCCAAGACCGTCATCCTGGCCACCGGTGCCCGCTGGCGCGAAATCAACGTGCCGGGCGAGAAGGAATACCGCAACCACGGTGTCGCCTACTGCCCGCACTGCGATGGTCCCTTGTTCAAGGGCAAGCGCGTGGCCGTGATCGGCGGCGGCAACTCGGGCGTGGAAGCGGCGATCGACCTGGCCGGCCTCGTGAAACACGTGACCCTGATCGAGTTCGGCGCAGAACTGCGCGCCGATGCGGTGCTCCAGCGCAAGCTGCACAGCCTGCCCAACGTGACCGTGATCACCTCGGCGCAAACCACCGAAATCCACGGCGACGGCAAGATCGTCAATGGCCTCAGCTACACGGACCGTATCAGCGGTACGTCGAACAAGGTCGAGCTGGAAGGCGTCTTCGTGCAGATCGGCCTGGTGCCGAACACGGAGTGGCTCAAAGGCACGGTCGCGCTGTCGCGCCACGGCGAAATCGAAGTCGATGCCCGCGGCCAGACCTCGATCCCCGGTGTGTTCGCGGCCGGCGACGTCACCACGGTGCCGTACAAGCAGATCATCATCGCCACCGGCGAAGGCGCCAAGGCAGCCCTGTCCGCCTTTGACCACCTGATCCGCTCGGATGACGAGGAAGTGGTCGACGAGTCCGCCGCGAAAGAAGCGCTGACGGCGTAACTCTTCACGCTGAAAAAAAACCGGAAAGGCCGCGAGGCCCTTCCGGTTTTTTTATGCGTAGAGGAAACTTAGCTGCCTGTGTACAGCGGGTTGGCGGCGACATACACCTGCACGCCATCGACGGGCATGTCTTTCGGCGCGATCTCGGCCAGGGCGAATGTCGTTTGATGGTTAAAAGTTTGCACGTGCCACGTAAAACGCTGGCCGGCGCGCGCGATGGTGACGGTTTCGCCGCGCGTGACGTTGATGTGGCGCGTGTCGGGCTGCAGTTCGATGCTGCGCTGGGCGGCGGCGTGGGGCGCGCTGCTGCCATAGTCGGCGGCCGTGCCCGTGGGGCCGGCGGCGAGGGCCGAAGTGGTGCAGGTGGTGATAGCGGCGCACAGGATGGCCAGGGCGCTGCGGTGGATGTTCAACATGATTTCTCCAAGAATAAGCCGGGCGCGGTGAATAACCGTGCCGTGTTGTTGTCGTGGCTGCACCGGGATCGCCGGTTTTTGCAACACGGCATCCTAAGCGGTTCTTGCCGATCTGAAAAGCTGTATTTCCTGTCTATATTTCCACCGTCGCCGCCAGCGGCACGTCCGGCGCCAGATGGCTGGTCAGCACGATGCACTGGCGCGCCAGGCGGGCCGGGTCGGCCAGTCGCTGGCGCAAGTACGCCATGGCGGCCGCGTCGAGGCCATTGAACGGCTCATCGATCAGCAGCAGGCGCACGGGCAAGGCCAGTGCCAGGGCCAGCTGCAGTTTTTTATGCTGGCCCAGGGACAGGGCGGTGATGCTTTGCTGTAAGGTCTGCAGCAGGGAAAATGCGCTCAGTTCGTCGTTCAGCAGGGCCTGGTCGCTGCCCGGGTACAGGGCCAGGTGCAGGTCGAGAAACTCGTGCACTTGCAGCCAGGGCAGGGCGGGCGCATCGCCGCCGCAATAGAAGGCCTGGGCGCGGTAGGCCAGCGGCATGAAGCCGCTGTCGATTTCGTTCAGGCGGATGGCGCCGCGCGCGGGCAGCAGGGCGCCGCCCGCCAGCTTCAGCAAGGTCGTCTTGCCGGCGCCGTTCGCGCCGCGCAGCCAGGTGACGCCGGGGCCGAATTGCCGGTTGAACCCCTGGAACACGCTGTGCGTGGGGAAGTGAAAATCGAGGTGCTCGATATACAGCACGGAAGAAGGCAGGTTCAATTCCATAATTCGCTTCCGATGGCGCTCAAGGCAAGGATGGACAGGACGACGAGGGCGACCCTGCCGCGCGCCGTCAGGCGGGGCAGGCCGACGATGGCCAGCAGGGCGACACTGGCGGTGAGGGCATACACGCTGGTGACGCGCTGTTGCAAGGCGGCGGGATCGGTGGCGTACAGCAAGACAGCACCGGCCAGCAGCACGGCGAAGGCGGGCAGCAGGCTGGCCGCGCAGGCCAGGCGCAGCAAGGGCGCGCTGGCCAGCGGCCAGGCGTTCAGCGCTGGGCGCAGCACGGCGATCTGCTCGCGCACGGCCTTGTCGCCCCGGTCCGTCACAATGACCAGGCTGGCGCTGGCCAGCAAACCGAGCAGCGGCGCGGGCAGCAGGGGCGCGCGCAGCAGCCAGGCCAGCATGCTGGCGCCCGCCGTGGCCAGCAAGACGCTTTGCTGCAGGCCGATCACATTCTCATTGCGCCAGAACGGCAGCCAGAACAGCTGGCGCCACAGGAACAGGATAGGCCAGCGGGGCCGTTGCGGCACATAGGCCGTCATCGTGGGCGGGCGCGCCCTTTGTGCGGGGCGCGGCGCGCGCAGGCGTTGCGCCACGATGAGCGTCGTCAGCAGCCAGGCCAGCAGCCAGGCACCGGCGGTGGCGGCAATGCCGGCCGCCGCAATGGGGCGCAGCCACGGCGGCGACTGCAGCAGCCAGATGCCGGCCGAGACGGCATACGCAAGGCCCAGCGGCAGCATCAGCAGGCCGGCGACGGCGATATCGGCTTGCCAGCGCAGGCGCGGCGGCAAGGGGAGCTGGCGCAGCCAGACGGCGGTACTTGCCGGCAGCAGCCGTTTGCGCAGCAGCCAGGCGGGCAGGCAAGTGAGGACCGTCTGCGTGACGATGATACTCAGTGCGGCGGGCCAGGGCTGGCTCACGGCGAGAAAGCCGGGCAGGGCGATGACGCTGAGCAGGCCCAGCAGGACGGGACCGGCCAGGAAAAAGAAGATTTCCATGGAACTCGTCAGGCTGGCGGCAAATTGCAGCAAAGCATGATGGGCCAGGCGCAGCCGCAGGGCGATATAGGGAGGAGTACTACGGGGCAAGCGCATGCGGGCAGGGGCGGAGTCAGGGTAGCGCTGATTCTAACAGCCGGGGTCAGACCCCCGGGCAAGTTAGCTTTGGGGTTGACGTTGGTGGTGTTGTGGGTCTGACCCCACAATGGGAAAAGCCCTTCGGTTCCAGGAACCAAAGGGCTTTTCTTTTATTGGCGGAGCGGACGGGACTCGAACCCGCGACCCCCGACGTGACAGGCCGGTATTCTAACCAACTGAACTACCACTCCAAGCTCGTATGATCTGTGTTGCTGATCCATGAAGCACTGGATAATTTTCTGTATTGGTGGTGGGTGCTGAGAGGCTCGAACTCCCGACCTACGCCTTGTAAGGGCGCCGCTCTACCAACTGAGCTAAGCACCCGCATACCCAGAAAACTATCCCGACGTTTGTCACCACGTCTGGAAGAGGCACTATTATAGGGGGCGCTTTCGCCCTTGTGCAACTATTCTTGAGGGGGAATGGCAGTTTTTTTGCTGAAAAGCGCAAAAATGTTCAGGGGAGCGGGTAATGACGTGTTTTTGGCTTCTGAAATGGGAAAAGCCCTTCGGTTCCAGGAACCAAAGGGCTTTTCTTTTATTGGCGGAGCGGACGGGACTCGAACCCGCGACCCCCGACGTGACAGGCCGGTATTCTAACCAACTGAACTACCACTCC
>NZ_LRIC01000011.1:0-73782 GCF_001758725.1 Janthinobacterium sp. HH106
TCATGGTATTGCCGCCCAGACCGAAGCAGCCTTGCGAACCGCCGCCGCCCGAGGTGTTGCTGCCAGCGCCGGCGCGCAGGTAGCCATGGAAGCCTTCGGCGTCGCTTGGGTACATGGGGTCGGCCATGGCGGAAGCGCTGGCGATGGCCAGGAGCAGGGCAGGTAAAGTTTTCAATGCAGTGCGATTCATGCGGTCTCCAGAAGAATGTTGGTGGTAGCGGTGGCGCCCCGGAAGGCCGGTCACCGCACACGGTCTAATGCCGAAAACCAAGTCTAGCAGCGCTTTTTTAACCACCCTGATACAAATCGAACAAGTACCGATACTTTCTTTCAAAGTGTTGTTTTTACTCAATATCGATACTCTGGTGCATGGAGGGGGTGCAAAAGAGTATCGAATTGCGGTTTTGGAGTATCAGAAAGTATCAAAGTCCGGTGCTACATTGTGGTCGTGGTGCTAAGTACCTGAGCATTGCCAACGACAAAAAACACTGGAGACACACAATGAAACGTTCCGCCATTGCCGCGCTGTGCGCCGGCGCGCTCTGCCTCAGCTCGTCCGCTTTTGCCGCAACCGACCTCGTCATCGCCACCGTCAACAACGGCCATATGATCGAAATGCAAAAGCTCAGCAAGTTCTTCGAGCAAGCCAATCCCGACATCAAGCTCAAGTGGGTGACCCTGGAAGAGGGCGTCTTGCGCCAGCGCATGACCACCGATATCGCCACCAAGGGCGGCCAGTTCGACGTGATGACCATCGGCCTGTATGAGACGCCCATCTGGGGCAAGAAAAACTGGCTGATCCCGATCAAGCCCGACGCCAAATACGATATCGACGATCTGCTGCCCGCCATCCGCGAGGGACTGTCCGGCGACGGCAAGCTGTACGCGTCGCCGTTCTATGGCGAAAGCTCGATGATCATGTACCGCAGCGACCTGGTCAAAAAGGCGGGCGTGACGATCGAGGACCGCCCCAGCTGGAACCAGCTGCGCGACGTGGCGGCCAAGCTGCACGATCCGGCCAACGGCGTGTACGGCATCTGCCTGCGCGGCAAGCCGGGCTGGGGCGACAACATGGCGCTGATCACCACCATGGCCAATTCCTACGGCGGCCAGCTGTTCGACATGCAATGGAAGCCGCAATTTACCAGCAAGCCGTGGAAGGACGCGGTCACCATGTATGTCGACCTGATGAAGAAATACGGCCCGCCGGGCGCGGCGGCCAACAGCTTCAATGAAAACCTCGCGCTGTTCAACCAGGGCAAGTGCGGCATCTGGATCGACGCGACGATCGCCGCCTCCTTCATCACCGATCCGAAGCAAAGCAAGGTGGCCGACAAGGTGGCGTTCGCCCAGTCGCCCGTCGGCGTGACGGAGCGGGGTGCCAACTGGCTGTGGATCTGGTCGCTGGCCATCCCGTCGAGCTCGAAGCATCCGAACGAGGCGCAGCGCTTCATCAACTGGGCCACCTCGCCCGATTACGTGAAACTGGTGGCCAAGGAAACGAGCTGGGCGAACGTGCCGACGGGCACGCGCAAGTCGACGTATGCGAGCCCCGAGTTCCAGAAAGTGGCGAAATTTGCCGCCGCCGAAGGCAAGGCCCTGGCCACCACACGCGCCGTGCAAAGCACCTTGCCGCCGTCGCCGTACGTGGGCGTGCAATTCGCGTCGATTCCCGAATTCCAGGTGATCGGCGTAGCCGCCGGCCAGCAGATGGCGGCAGCGCTGCTGGGCAAGGTGACGGTGGAGCAGGCGCTGGAGTTGTCGCAGCAGACGGCGGAACGTGAGATGCGCAAGGGTGGGTACTACAAGTAAGACCTTTCTTGCCGTCTGGTTTATCAACAGGCGAAGAGATTGGTGGCTTAAAACTGGGGTCAGACCCGACGGGTCTGACCCCGGATTTCTGTTGATGATCATTCCCTCACGTCCCAAGAGTATCCTATGAAACGCATTATCCCCCGGACTTTGCTGACGCCGGCCGTGCTTGCCGTCTCCGTCATTTCCGTGATCCCGTTGTTGATCACCCTGTATTACGCATTCGTGCGCTATTCCATGCTCGATCCGAGCGGCCATCCTTTCCATGGTCTGGCCAATTTCCACTTTTTCTTTACCGATGCCTCGTTCCTGCCGGCCTTGCAGAACACGTTTACCTTGCTGTTTTCCGTGATGCTGATCACGGTGGTGCTGGGCACGGCGCTGGGCTTGCTGATCAATGAAGCGTTCCCGGGGCGCGCCATCGTGCGCGTGCTGCTGATTTCGCCCTTCCTCGTCATGCCGGCCGTCAATGCCCTGATGTGGAAGAACATGCTGCTCAATCCGATCTACGGCCTGTTTGCGCAGATCAGCCTCTTCTTTGGCGCCACGCCCGTCGACTGGCTGTCGGCCCACCCCCTGTTTTCCATCATCATGATGGTCTCCTGGCAATGGCTGCCGTTTGCCTGCCTGATCTTCATGACGGCCCTGCAATCGATGGACCGCGAACAGCTGGAGGCGGCGCGCATGGATGGCGCCACCTACCTGCAGCAATTACGCTACCTCTACATTCCCCACCTGGGCCGCGCCGTCTCGGTGGTGCTGATGATCGAGATGATCTTCCTGCTGTCGATTTTTGCGGAAATCTTTACCACGACGGGCGGCGGTCCCGGCTTCGACACGACGACCATCACCTTCATGATCTATCAGCAGGCACTGCTGTCCTATGACGTGGGAGCGGCTTCCGCCGGCGCCCTGTTCGCCGTGCTCATCGCCAACATCGCCGCCTTCTTCCTGATGCGCGTCATCGGCAAGAATCTGTCGAAATAAGGAGACCTTGATGCATAGCAAACTCAATCTGTATGGCCGCACGGCCGCCGCCTGGCTGTGCGCGCTGCTGCTGTTCTTTCCCATCTTCTGGTTGGGTCTGATGGCCTTCAAGACGGAAGGGCAAGCCATTTCCACGCCGCCCCTGCTGTTTTTCACGCCGACCCTGGACAGCTTCCGTGAAGTGCTGGCGCGCGACAATTACTTCGGCTACGCGTGGAACTCGCTGTTTACCAGCGTGGTATCGACGGCCATCGGCCTCTTGATCGCCATCCCGGCCGCGTATTCGATGGCCTTCTTTCCCACGGGCGGCACCATCGGCTTGCTGAAATTCATGCTCAGTTCGCGCTACATGCCCGGCGTGGGCGCGCTGATGCCCATCTATATCTGCTACCAGTACTTCGGCCTGCTCGATACGCGCATCGGCCTGACCATCATGTTCATGCTGATGAACCTGCCCATCATGATCTGGCTGCTGTACACGAGCATGAAGGAGCTGCCGCGCGAAATCCTCGAGGCCTCGCGCATGGACGGCGCCACCGTGTGGGATGAATTCCGCCACGTCGTGCTGCCCCTGTCCGTGGGCGGCATCGCTTCCACGGCGCTGGTCTGCATGGTGTGGTCGTGGAATGAATCGTTCTGGTCGCTGAACCTGGGCGCCTCCAACGCGGGCACCCTGGCCTGGCTCATCGCCTCGTATTCGAGCCCGGAAGGTCTGTTCTGGGCCAAATTGTCGGCCGCTTCCCTGATGGCCATCGCGCCCATCATGGCACTGGGCTGGTTCTGCCAGAAACAACTGGTCCAAGGTATGACTTTCGGCGCTGTTAAGTAAACACTATTGGATGACATCATGGCTTACCTTCAACTGAGCAATATCGAGAAATTCTTTGGCGAGCACCGCGCCATCAAGGGCATCGACCTGGAGATCCAACAGGGCGAGTTCGTCGTCTTCGTGGGGCCGTCGGGCTGCGGCAAATCCACCCTGCTGCGCCTGATCGCGGGCCTGGAACCGATCGACGGCGGCAAGCTGTCGCTCGACGGGCGCGACATCACGGCGCTGCCATCGTCCAAGCGCGACCTGGCGATGGTGTTCCAGTCGTACGCGCTGTATCCGCACATGACGGTGTTCCAGAACATGTCGTTCGCGCTGAAACTGGCCGGCGTCGATCCGGCCATCATCCGCGAGAAAGTCGACAAGGCGGCGGCCATCCTCGACCTTGGCCGTTACCTGGAGCGCACGCCGAAGGAATTGTCGGGCGGCCAGCGCCAGCGGGTGGCCATCGGCCGCGCCATCGTGCGCGACCCGAAAGTGTTTTTGTTCGACGAGCCGCTGTCGAACCTCGATGCGGCCCTGCGCGTGCAGACGCGCATCGAGATCGCCAAGCTGCACCGCGAACTGGGCGCCACCACCATCTATGTCACGCACGACCAGGTCGAGGCGATGACCCTTGCCGACCGCGTGGTGGTGCTGCGCGACGGCCAGATCGAGCAGCATGGCTCGCCCCTGGAATTGTATGACCGCCCGGCGAACCGCTTCGTCGCGCAATTCATCGGCACGCCCAGCATGAACGTGGTGCCGGCCGACGCCGCGCCGCAGCTGCTGGCGCAGGCGGGCAGCGCGGCGCAGGCGGACGGCTTTGTCGGCATCCGCCCCGAACACGTGCACCTGGGCGCGGCGCAGCCGGGCAGCGTGCCCGTCACCGTCGACCTGGTGGAGTCCTTGGGCGTGGAAACGCTGACCTATGTGCGCTTGCCGAACAATGTGCAGGTGGTGTCGCGCGGCGCGGAGCGCAGCAGCCTGCAGCCGGGCCAGCAGACCCACCTGACGTTCGAGCCGGGCTTCGTCCATTATTTCGACCGCGCCGGCAAGACCTACGCGGCGGCGAAAGGAGCGCTGTAATGGAAGCGATCGCATTGAAGCAATCGAACCTGGCCAAGCTGCCAGGGAACGTGGCCGTGCCTGCGTATGCGCGCGAGACGCTCGTGCCCGGCATCGTGCACATCGGCGTGGGCGGTTTTTTTCGCGCCCACCAGGCCGTGTATCTCGACGATTTGCTGGCCTTGCCAGGCAATGCAGAATGGGGATACTGCGGCGTGGGCTTGCTCGCGATTGATGCGGCCATGCGCGATGCCATGCGGGCGCAGGACGGTTTATATACGGTGGTCGAGCGCAGCGCGGCCGGCGATAGCGCGCGCATCATCGGCTGCATCGGCGACTACCTGTATGCGCCCGACGAGCCGCAAGCCGTGCTGGAAAAGCTGGCCGACCCCGGCACGCGCATCGTCGCGCTGACCATCACCGAGGGCGGCTATTACGTCAACCAGGGCACGGGCGAATTCGATGCGCAGCACCCCGACATCGTGCAGGAACTGGCGCACCCGGAGGCGCCGCGCTGCTCGTTCGGCTACCTGGCCGCCGCCCTGGCCCTGCGCCGCCAGCGGGGACTGGCGCCATTTACCATCATGTCCTGCGATAACCTGCAAAACAATGGCGACGTGGCGCGCAAGATGCTGCTGGCCTTTGTCGCCTTGCGCGACGCAGAACTGGCGCGCTGGCTGGCCACGCATGGCAGCTTCCCCAACAGCATGGTCGACCGCATCACGCCGGCCACCACGGATGAACACCGGGCGCTGGTGCGCGACAGCTTCGGCATCGTCGACGCCTGGCCCGTCGTGTGCGAACCGTTCCGCCAGTGGGTGATCGAAGACGAATTCCCGCAGGGCCGGCCGGCCTGGGAATTGGTGGGTGCGCAGATGACGCACGACGTGCTGCCGTATGAAAAGATGAAGCTGCGCTTGTTGAATGCCAGCCACCAGGCCCTGTGCTACATCGGCATGCAGCTCGGTTACACGTTTGCGCATGAAGCGATGGAGGATGCGGGCATCCGGCTGCTGGTGCGGCGCATGATGGACGACGAGGTCACGCCTTTGCTCGATAGCGTGGAAGGCATCGATCTGGAACGCTACAAGGCCACCCTGATCGAGCGCTTTTCGAATCCGGCCGTGCGCGACCAGCTGGCGCGCATCGGCACGGAAGGCTCGGCGCGCATCCCGAAATTCGTGCTGCCGTCCGTGCACGAAGCGCTGGCCCGGGGCGGCGCCATCAAGCTGCTGGCGTTTACCGTGGCGTGCTGGTTCCGCTACCTGGAAGGCCACGACGAAGCGGGGCGCGAGATGCCCTTGAACGACCCGTACGCGGTGCGCCTGCGCGCGCTGGCGCTGCAGGGCGGGGTGGACGCCGCGGCGCTGCTGTCACTGCGCGAACTGTTCGGCGACCTGTCCGACGCACCCGCGTTCACGCAGGCGGTGGGGCAGTCGCTGGCCAGCCTGTATGGGCTGGGCGCGCGCGCGGCGCTGGAACAGATCGTCGCCTGACGGGGAGGGCACGCCATGCCACGCAAAGCCGATGCCACCTTGCCGCAGATGGAGCTGGAACAGCAGCGCGACGCCACGCCCGGCTTCGAGCCGAAAGGCAGTTTCGGCTTCATCCGCTACCTCGAGCACGGCTTTCCGAATGCGCTGGTGCGCTGGCATTACCACGACGAGTACGAACTGCACCTGATCGTCGAGAGCAGCGGCAAGGTCTTTGTCGGCGACTACATCGGTCAGTTCACGCCTGGCCACCTGGTGCTGACGGGGCCGCGCGTGCCGCACAACTGGGTCTCGCTCGACACGCCGGCCGAGGGCGTGGCCCTGCGCGACATGGTGATCCAGTTCGGCCATGCGCCGCTGGCGTCGATGGCGGCCGCCATTCCCGAATTGAAGGGCATCTTCCCGCTGCTGCAGCGCGCCCTGCACGGCGTGGAATTCTTTGGCGTCAGCGAACAGTCGCTGCGGCGCTTCCGGCGAATCCGCGACACGAGCGGCCTGCCGCGCTTCATCGAATTTCTCACCCTGCTGGGAGAACTGGCGCAGACCAGCGACTACCAGCTGCTGTCGACGGTGCCCATGCAGTCGAGCGACGACGACGTGGCGCTGGCGCGCATCAGCTCCGCCATCAACTTCATCGTGCACAATTACAGCAGCCAGTTCTCGCTGAAACAGCTGGCCGAGCAGGTGGACATGCCAGAGCGGACCTTTTCGCGCTTCTTTCGCAGCGCCACGGGCAACAGCTTCACGGATTTCGTCAACCGCCTGCGCATCAACAAGGCGTGCCAGCTGCTGATGGAGACGGAGCGCTATGTGAGCAACATCTGCTACGAGGCGGGTTTTAACAATGTGGCCAATTTCAACCGGCGCTTCCTGGAATTGAAGGGCATGACGCCGAAGGAGTTTCGCCAGCAGGCGCTGGGCCGTTTTGGCGAGTGAAGCTTTTTGAGGTACATTCGATGGCACGGGCGGGGACAGCCTGAGAGAGACAAGCATGGAACACCTATGGCACAAGGACAGCGAGCGCAAGGCGCCCGAGCTGGAACGCGAAAGCTACGACGGCATCATCAATTACCTGGAACATGGCTATCCCAGCTCGCGCGTGCGCTGGCACTGCCATGAAGAGTATGAGCTGCACCTGATCGTCGCCACCAGCGGGCGCCTGTTCGTGGGCGACTATATCGGCGAATTCTCGCCCGGCCACCTGGTGCTGACGGGCCCGCGCCTGCCGCACAACTGGATTTCCAACGTGATGCCGGACGGCGGCGTGGCCCTGCGCGACATGATCGTGCAGTTCGCCCATGCGCCGCTGGCCGGCGCCGCGCGCGTGATTCCCGAACTGCGCGAACTGCTGCCGCTGCTCGAGCGCTCCAGCTATGGCGTGGAATTTTTCGACATGGGCCACGAGGCCGAACAGCACCTGGCGCGCATCCGCGCCACGCATGGCGCCGAGCGCTTCGCCGAATTCGTGCAATTAATGAGCAAGCTGGCGCGCACGGCCAACTACCGTCTGCTGTCGAGCGCCTCGCTGCGTTCCTATGACGATGACGCCACCCTGGCCAAGGTCAATTCCGTCCTCAACTACATCACGGACAATTACCGCGAGCCGATTTCGGCGGAAATGCTGGCCGAGCAGGTGGGCATGTCGCTGAGTAAATTCTCGCGCTTCTTCCGCAAGGCGACGGGCAACAGCTTTACCGATTTCGTCAGCCGGCTGCGCATCAACAAGGCGTGCCAGCTGCTGATGGACACCGACCAATACGTGTCGAACGTCTGCTACGACGTGGGCTTCCAGAACGTGGCCAACTTCAACCGCCGCTTCCTGCAGGTGAAGGGCGTCACGCCCAAGGAATTCCGGCGCCAGGCCGATGGCCGCTTCGGCGGCATCGGCGGACCTGTTGCGGATACGCCACTGGCGTGACGGCTGTCATGGGCTTGTCACTTTGAGCAGTTACTCTCCACGGCTTCAACCCCACCTTAGCCGAGGAATGCATGAATACTGCTGTAACGTCGACCCCGAAACTGACCCTGCTGGCCATCGCCGCCGGCCTGGCCCTGGCCGCTTGCGGCGGCAGCGATAATCCGCCGGCGGAGCCTTCCAAGCCCGTGGCGCAGACGGGTGTGTTCCTCGACGGCGCGGTGGAAGGACTCGATTATGTGGCCGGCAGCGCCCCCAAGGCCAGCACCAATGCCAAGGGCGAATTCATTTGCAACCCGGGCGAGACGGTGGCCTTCAGCGTGGGCGGCCTGGCCCTCGGTTCGGCCCCATGCGGCGCCGTCGTCACGCCGCTGGCGCTGGCCGCCAGCACGAATGTGGCGGATGACAAGGTCGTCAACCGCCTGCTGGCGCTGCAACTGCTCGACGACGACAGCGATCCGTCGAACGGCATCAAGCTGACGGCCGAAGTGAAGGCCGCGCTGGCCGGCAAGACACTGGACTTTGCCACCGCTCCGGCCGTCTTCAACACGGCCCTGGCCGCGCACCTGGCCAGCGTGGGCGGGAAATTCGCCGGCCGCACGGTCGATGCCGAACGCCGCGCCCTCGTGCGCGAGCATTTTGAAGACACGCTGGCCTCGAAAGCGGGCGCGCCCGTCAACGAGGCGCTGACACAGGCCAATCCTGTCGGCGAAGTGAAAGTCACCGTGACGCGCTACCAGATCCAGGCGGCCGACAAATTCTACGTGCCGTACGAAGGCGCGAATGCGAAAATCAAGGGAGAATTCCCGAACGGCTTCCTGCCGTCGTACGGTTCCGGCCTGGCCTACAAGGGCAAGAACGCGGCCGGCGACCTGGAATTCTATGGCTTGACGGACCGCGGCCCGAACGGCGACGGCCCGCTGGTGCCCGATCCATCGGGCAAGGGCACCATCGGCAGCAAGATCTTCCCGTCTCCCAGTTTTACGCCTTCGTTCGGCGTGATCACGGTCGGCAAGAACGGCGCCGTGCTGGGTTCGTCGACGCCGATCAAGGTGTCGGCCACCGTCAACAGCTCGGGCTTGCCCGTGCCCGTGGGCGCGGTCGGCAATTCTGCCGAGATTCCCGTCATGGATGCGATGAAGTTCGATGCGGCTGGCAAGGCCGTCTTCAATGCGGGCGGCCTCGATTCGGAAGCCATCGTCGTCGATGCCAAGCGCAATGCGCTGTGGGTGTCCGACGAATACGGTCCCTTCATCGTCAGGATCGATGCGGCCACCGGTATCATCCAGGCCAAGTACGAGCCGGGCAAGGGCTTGCCGGCGCTGTTCGCCAAGCGCCGCGCGAACCGCGGCATGGAAGGCATGACCTTAGATACGAGCAACGACAAGCTGTACGCCTTCCTGCAAAGCCCTCTGTCCGACGGCACGGCACCATATTCTGTGACGAAGAAGAATGAACAGGTCGAGCGCTTTGCCCGCTTCACGCGCTGGATCGAATTCGACCCGGTGACGGGCACCAGCGGCAAGATGTACGCGTATCCGCTCAACGCGGCCGACTACCAGGATGGCCGCACGGGCAACGCCAAGCTGGGCGACATGGTGGCGCTGGGCGGCGGCAAGTTCCTCGTCATCGAGCAGGGCGCCGCACCGTCGGGCAAGGTCTTCAACAAGCTGATGCTGGTCGAACTGAAGGGCGCCACTGACATCGCGGCCGCCGCCTTCAACGCGACGACGTCCGACCTGGAGAAGAGCAGCATGGGCGGCGCCGCCGTCAATGGCGCCGACTGGGCCGCTGTCATGCCGCTGAAGAAAACCCTGCTGCTGGACTTGAACGCCATCGGCTGGGCGGCGGAAAAGGCCGAAGGCCTGACCTTGATCGACGACTCCACCATCGCGCTGGCCAACGACAATGACTTCGGCCTGAAAACCAAGGTCTTCGACGCGAATGGCGTGGAAGTGGCGGACGCCGACGTGACCAAGTGCACGGTCGATGCCAATGGCACCATCGTCACGAGCAGCGCGGCCGGCTGCAATGCCGCCAACACCATCCGCGTGGCGCGCGGCGACGACCGCGAGCGTCCTAGCCGTTTGTGGATCGTGAAGTTCGCCAAGGCGCTCAATAGCTATTGAGCGGGAGCGGTGGTGATGTCGGATTACGCGCCGCTGCGCGGCGCTAATCCGACCTACAAAACAAAAAACCGCGCGGTGCAGAGATGCACCGCGCGGTTTTTTTAACCCCTGAAGGCGAAGTACCGGGGTCGGACCCTGAGGGTCCGACCCCAGCCTTTGCGCTGCGGGTTATTTCTTTGCTGCGGGTTATTTCTTTGCTGCGGGTTATTTCTTTGTATACGTATTCAACCAATCGAGCACCGTGTGATGCCACAGCAGCGAATTCGCCGGCTTCAGCACCCAGTGGTTTTCGTCCGGGAAGATCAGCAGCTTGCTCGGGATGCCACGGCGCTGCAGCGCGGTGAAGGTACCCAGGCCTTGCGCCGTAGGGATGCGGAAGTCCAGGTCGCCCTGCACCACCAGCATCGGCGTCTTCCAGTTCTTCACGAAGTTGACGGGGTTGAACTGCTCGTGCTTGGCTGGCGCGTCGTAGTAGGTGCCGCCGTTTTCCCATTCCGTGAACCACAGTTCTTCCGTCGCGTAAGCCATGCCGCGGTTGTCGAACACGCCGTCGTGGTTGACCAGGCACTTGAAGCCGTCCGGCCAGTTACCGGCGATCCAGTTCATCATGTAGCCGCCATAGGACGCGCCCAGCGCGCAGCTGCGCTCGCGGTCCAGCCACGGGAACTTCTTGGTGGCCGCTTCCAGGCCTTTCTGCAGGTCGATCAGCGGCTTGCCGCCCCAGTCGCCGCTGATGGCATCCGTGAATTTCTGGCCATAGCCGGTGGAACCGTGGAAGTCGATGAAGACGGTGGCGTAGCCGGCGCCCGCATACACTTGCGGATTCCAGCGGTAGCTCCAGCTGTTGCCGAAGCTGCCTTGCGGGCCGCCGTGCACGAGGAAGGCCACCGGATATTTTTCGCCGGCCTTGGCGTTCCATGGCTTCATGACGTGGCCGTAGACGGTTTCGCCATCCGCGCCCGCGAACGAGAACTGCTCATATTCGCCGAAGCGCACGTTGGCCAGCGCTGCCGCATTCTGTTTCGTCAGCTGGACCATCGGTGCCGATTCGGACTTGGCGTCGAGCTTGCGCGTGTACAGCTGCGCGCCCGAGGCCAGGTTCGCTTGCGTCAGCACGATGGTATTGCCGCGCACGTCGAAGTCGCCCACGGCGCCTTTGCCCGTCAGCGCGTTGACCTTGCCGCTGGCCGCGTCGATGTGGAACAGACGGTGCTGGCCCACGTCATCGGCGGCGACGAGGAAGGCCTTGCCGTCCGGCGTCCAGCGGAAATCGGCCACGGAACGGTCCCAGTCGTCGGCCACGGTGCGTTTCTTGCCCGTGGCGACATCCATCAGCACCAAATGAAAACGGTCCGCTTCGAAGCCAGGCTTGGTCATGGCGACATACGCGAGGGTGCGGCCGTCCGGCGAATAGCTGGCTTTCGCATCCCAGGCCGGATTGTCGGCCGTGAGGTTGCGCGGCGCCTGGCCGCCCGCGGCCGGTATCGTATAGACGTCGAAGTTGGTCGACCACGATTCCGTGCGGCCGGCCACGCGCACGGAGAAGGCCACCGTCTTGCCGTCCGGGCTGAAGTGGTATTCGCTGTTGTCGCCGAATGGCTTCGATGGCGCGTCGCCATCGAGGGTGCCGCTCAGGCTCACCGGCGTGGCGCTGACCTTGCCGGCCGCGTCGATCGGCGCCGAATACAGCGCATTGCGGCGGCCATCGGCCCAGGTATCCCAGTGGCGCACGAACATCTGGTCGTAGACCATGCCGCTGGCCTTGTTTTTCGCTTTTTCATCGAGGCGCTTTTTCGTGCAGGCGATGTCCGCGCAATCGAGGAAGACGCCCATGCTGAAGGCCAGGCGGTCGCCCTGCGGCGACAGGCGGTAGGTATCGACGTCCAGCGCCAGGTCGGTGACCTTGGCCGCTTCGCCGCCGTTCAGGGGCAGCTGCCACACTTGCGAGGAGCCGGAGCGGCCCGAGAGGAAGTAGATGGCGTCGCCGTTCGGCGACCATTGCGGATCGCTGGCGCTGGCGTCGCCGCGCGTGAGCTGGCGCGGCGCCGCGTTCGGCGCGCGCAGGTCGATCATCCACAGCTGCGTGTTGCCGCGGTTTTTCTCCAGGTTGGTCGTGCGCACCGTGTAGACGACGCGCGTGGCGTCCGGCGACAGCACGGGGCTGCCCACCCGTTCCATGGCGACCATGTCTTCCACGGTGAAGCCGCGCGGCGCGGCCAGCGCCGATTCCGCAGCAACGGCGGTGGTGGCCATGGCGGCACTGAATGCTCCCAAGAGCAGCAGACGTAAACTCATTCAAACTCCCGATTCTGATGACGACGTTATCGATATGGTATTGACGTGGCCGGCTGTACCGCCGGCAGCCCGACATCATAGCAATAAAGACGCGCCCGCTGCGGGAGTTGACCGCCGGTTAGCCGGCCGGAACTGCCAGTTGGTCGAGTGCCACGTGGCCCAGGAAACCGCCCCGGCTGGCGGCCGGCAAGCCCGCCTCGATGGCGTGGGCAAAGCGGATGCCGGGGTCCTGTTCCAGCGCCGCCAGCACGCGCGCCACGTGCGGATAGTCGCTTAGCCGCGCCAGCTGCAGCGGTTCGCCCCAGCGCGCCGTGGCGGCCAGGTAGGCGTCGGCAATCGTCGGCGCGGCATCGGAAGCGAGCCAGGCGCGGCCTTCAAGCAGGCGTTCCAGGTGTGCCAGGCTTTTGTTGACCTTCTCGACGGCCATTTCGCGCCAGACGGCCGCGCGCGCATCGTTTTCTGCCGCGCGGCTGGCCTGGAAGGCGGGCATGAAGGCGGCGTGGAAGGTCGTGTGCAGAAACGACAGCGCGCTGTTCAGGCGGTCGCAGGCGGGCGTGCCCTGCGCAAAGCCCAGGCCGCTGTTCGGCGCGCGGGCGGCGATATGCAGCAGGATGGCCATGCTTTCCAGCAGCGGCGTGCCCGCGTGCGTGAGCAGGGCCGGCGTCTGGCCCAGGGGATTGATGGCGAGAAAGGCCGGATGCTGCTTGCTGGCCGGGTCGCGCGCTTCCACGCGGGCCAGGCGATACGGCAAGCCGCTCCATTCGAGGGCGGCGATGGCGGCAAACGAGCAGCCGAACGGCACGCTGTAGATCAGGGTGGTTTCCATGCTGGAGTTCCATTCAGGTGAGGGAAGGGCAGTCTAGCCGCTGCGGTTACTATTTGGAAGAAGGCAGAATAATGTGGTATAGGTACATTTTTTATACCAGATAGGGATCGCCATGAAGGACAATGTCTCCGGCTGCGCCGTGGAAGAAGCCATGCGTTTGCTGGGCGGGCGCTGGAGGGCAGTGCTGCTCAGCTATCTGATGGCGGGGCCGAAGCGCTTCAGCGAAATCCGCCGCGCCGTGCCGAATATCTCGCAGCGCATGCTGACCCTGGACTTGCGCGCGCTGGAGGAGGCGGGCTTGCTGACGCGCACGATCTATGCGGAAGTGCCCGTCAAGGTGGAATACCAACTGACGGACGAGGGCCTGCGCCTGCGTGAGCTGGTCGAGATGCTGCGCGCCATCGGCCTGCGCCTGCGCGGACAGGCGGACGGGGGCGGCGCCTTTCTCGCGCTCGATGCCGTGGATAGTTCTCTATAGAAACAGCTGTTTTTATGCAAAGTGCTAGACTGCCGGCCTTTGATCACTACTTTTGACACCATGCGCCTGACTACCCTCGCCCTGACCGCCGCCGCCCTGTTCGCCGTCTTGCCGGCCCAGGCCGCTACCATGCCCACGCTCGAACACATCCAGGCCGCCGTGCAGGCGGGCGTGGCCAAAACGCAAGCCAGGATGCAATCGTCGATACCGGTTCCCATTCCCGTCAAGGCCACCAGCCTGCAGGGTTGCCAGGATTCGCAGGAAGTGCCGGGCGAGGTGGTGTGTCTGGTCGGCATGAGCGCCGGCATGCGCGACGGTTTTATGGTCTTGCCGCTACGTAACGATAACGGCACCTGGGTCGGCGTCGAGCGCAAGGATGCCAAGTTTGCGGGACCGTCGCCGGCCGAGGCGCAAGCGATGATACGCGCCTGGGCCAAGGAAGAAGTGGCGCGCAATCCGGAGGCGGCCAAGGACGTGCAGATGCAGGAAGCGCAAAGCACCATGCAGGTCAAGGCCGTCAACGAGTGCGACGTCAAGCGCAAGACGGGCTACCTTGTGTGCGATACGCAATTGAGCGTGCCGAGCCGCCCGGAAGGCATCAAGACGGAACTGACCTTCATGCTGGAAAACGCCGGCTGGCGCTACGTGCCGCGCTAAGCTGCCGGCCGCCAGCCCGCTCGCCCAGCGGCCTGACATTCCTTTCTCCATAGCACCAGCCCCACTTCGGGGCGTCTGGCGCTCACGCACTTCCCTCCTGCACGTCCAGCCTGCGTGGCGGCCCACGCGGCCGCCGGCAGGCATATCGCATCCCTCATCAGCACCAGACATACAGTTTAGCGTAGGCAATATGGCTGAATTGATATATTTGTTGATTCAATATTTTATGAAATGAAAATGATAGAATTGATGATTATTTTTATTTATGTTGTGATTCTGCCATATAAAGCAATATATTTGGTGTAATCGTTATTTTTGGCGTATGATATTGATAATGCGCAAGTAAATGCTGCGATTTGAATGTCTGGAGAACCGCCGTGCTGAAAAAAATAACGAGTAGCGAACTGATGCTGGGAATGTATGTCGAACGTCTGGGCCGTTCCTGGCTCGATACCCCTTTCTGGACGCGTTCTTTCTTGCTGGAGTCGCCGGCTGACCTCGAGCGTATCCGCTCGGCACGCCTGTGCGAAGTGTGGATCGACACGACGCGCGGGCAGGCGCCGCAAGTCGCGCCGCCCGCCGTGCCTTCTGCCGCGCCGCCGGCCGCGGCAGGCGCTCCCGCGGCCGCGGCAGCGACGGTGCCCGCAAGCAAAACCGTCGCCGATCCGGGCCCGCCCCGCTCGCGCGAGGAGGAACTGGCGCGCGCCCGGCGCCAGATCGAACGCTCGCGCCAGGCCGTGCAGACGATGTTCGACGAGGTGCGCATGGGCAAGGCCTTGTCCGCGGCGCAAGCTTACGAACTGGTCGACGATATTGCCGCCTCGATGCAGCGCGGCGGCGACGTCCTGCTGGGCCTGGCGCGCCTGAAATCCGCCGACAATTACACGTATATGCACTCGGTGGCCGTGTGCGCGCTGATGACGGCGCTGGCCAGGGAGCTGGGCCTGGCGCCCGAGCAGGTGCGCTCGGCCGGCCTGGCGGGTTTGCTGCACGATATCGGCAAGATGGCCGTGCCGTCCGCCATCCTCAACAAGCCGGGCAGCCTGAGCGAAGCGGAATTTTCCTCCGTGCGCGCCCATCCGGCCGCCGGCCACCGCATGCTGCAGGAAGTGGGCGAGATCGACCCGGTAGCGCTCGACGTGTGCCTGCACCACCATGAAAAACTTGATGGCAGCGGCTACCCCAAGGGGCTGCGCGGCGAGGAAATCAGCCTGTTTGCGCGCATGGGCGCCATCTGCGACGTGTACGACGCGATCACCTCGAACCGGCCGTACAAGCAGGGCTGGTGCCCGGCCGATTCGCTGCGCCGCATGGCAGGCTGGCGCGGCGGACACCTGGATGCGCAACTGTTTGCCGCCTTCGTCAAATGCCTGGGCATCTATCCGCTGGGCACCCTGGTGCGGCTGCAGTCGGAGCGCCTGGCCGTGGTGGTGGGACAGTCGCCGGGCAAGCCGCTGACCCAGCCCACCGTGCGCGTGTTTTTTTCCATCCGCGCCGGCACCTGCATCGCCCCGACTCTGCTCGACCTGGCCGCGCCGGGTTGCCAGGAGCGCATCGTTTCCACGGAAAGCGCAGCCCAGTGGCGCCTGCAGGACATCGACCGTTACTGGGCCGGCGAACCTGCCGTGGCATGACGGCCGGCAGGGCCGTAATAAAGTGCATTTTGTTAATAATAAAATATTAAAATAATGGTGCCAGTGCCGTGCCCGCTTTGCTGGCTGGCGACCGTTCCTTGTCCGCAAACCCGTCACCGTACGGGCTACTTTTGAGGATGTGACCATGCGACTCAATCTTCCCGTCAGCGATACCGAAATCACACTGAGCGATAGCGAGACCATCGTCTCGACTACTGACTTGCAAGGCAATATCACCTATGCCAACCCGTATTTCATCGCCGTCAGCGGTTACAGCGCGGAAGAATTGATCGGCGCGCCGCAAAACATCCTCCGGCATCCGGACATGCCGGCCGAAGCGTTCGCCGATTTCTGGGCGACCATCCGCTCGGGACGCTCGTGGAGCGGCATGGTGAAAAACCGCTGCAAGAGCGGCGATTATTACTGGGTGCTGGCGAACGTGACGCCGGTGGTCGAAGACGGCGTGGCCGTCGGCTACATGTCCGTGCGCACCAAGCCGACGCGCCAGCAAGTGGCGCAGGCGTCCGCCCTGTATGCGCGCATCAAGGCGGGGCAGGCCGACGGCATCGTCATCAGCCAGGGCGCGGCCGTGCGCACGGGCTGGCTGGCCAGACTGGCGCGCTTGCGCGACCTGCCGCTGGCCCAGCGCATCGGCTGGAACCTGGGCTTGCTGAGCCTGGTATTACTGCTGCAACTGGCGTGGAATGCGGGCGCGTTGCCGGCTGCGGCCCACGGCTGGCTGACGGGCCTGTCCGCGCTGGCTTTGTGCGCGACCCTGTATTTCTGGCACAGCTTGCACCGCGCCGTGCTGCAACCGCTGCAGCGGGCGCGCCAGGCCTGCGACGTGATGGCGGGCGGCGACCTGACGGGCGAGCTCGACACCACGCGGCGCGACGAGATGGGACAGTTGCTGCGTTCCTTGCGCCAACTGCGCGTGAACCTGCATTCCATCGTTGGCGACGTGCGCGGCAATTTCCTGCGCATCAGCATGGCCAGCCAGGAAATCGCCGCCGGCAATATGGATTTGTCCGGCCGCACGGAAGCGCAGGCCTCGGCCCTGCAGCAGACGGCGTCGAGCATGGAGCAGCTGGCGGCCACGGTGCAGCAAAATAGCGGCAACGCCGTGCAGGCCAGCGACATGGCGGGCAAGGTGCACGGCCTGGCAGGGCGCGGCGGCGAAATCGTCGGGCAGATGGTCCGCATGATGGAAGGCATTAACGTCTCGTCGAAGAAGATTGGTGACATCACGGGCATTATCGAAGGCATCGCTTTCCAGACGAATATTCTGGCCTTGAACGCGGCCGTCGAAGCGGCGCGCGCGGGCGACCAGGGGCGCGGTTTTGCCGTCGTGGCGGGCGAAGTGCGCAGCCTGGCCCATCGCAGCGCGGCGGCCGCCACGGAAATCAAGCAATTGATCACGGCGTCGCTGGAGCAAGTGCAGGCGGGCGCGAAGCTGGCGCAGCAGGCGGGCGTCAGCAGCGCCGAAATGCTGGGCGCCGTGCAGGGCGTGCACGGCATCATGGAAGAGATCGCCTCGGCGTCGCGCGAGCAAAGCCATGGCATCGGCCAGGTCAACATGGCCGTCACGCAAATGGATGAAGTGACGCAACAGAACGCGGCGCTGGTCGAGGAATCGGCGGCCGCCTCCGCATCGCTGCAGGGCCAGACCTTGCAGCTGGAACAGGCGATGGCCCTGTTCAAGCTGGAACGCCGGGGTGCTACAGCAGGCGTTCCGACAACGCCTTGAAGGCAACCTTGGGCACGAGGAAGGCAAACGGCTTCGATGCGGGCGGCAACTGCCCCAGCAAGCCGCAGTCGGCGCGCAAGGGCGTCAGTGCTTGCACTTGATCCACATCAACGGGCAAGTCGATTTCGCCGAAGACCAGCTTGCCGTTGCGCGGCACGTGCGCGATGGCCCCATCCTGGCAAGCGAGGAAAGCGACGGCGTCGCGCCAGTTGCCGAACAGTTGCTGCCAATCCGTATCGAGGCCATGCGCCGCCGTGATGGCCGCCTGCACATCGAGCGCCGGAGCGCTGCCGGCGCCGCTGGCAATGCTGCAGCGGGCCTGCGTGGCCGTGACCTCCAGCGCCATGCCGGCGGCCAGGTGCGTGGGCAGTATATCGCTGAACAGGCGCGTGCCCAGCGCATGCGGCAGGCTGGCCATGATGTTTTTCAAGAAATATACGCAAGGAACGGCCGGCGCGCCCGGCGGCGTATGGTCCAGGTACAGGCGCCAGTTGCTTTGCAGGGGAGACGGCAGCAGACGGCGCAGCGGGCCGAGCAGTGCAGGGCCGAAATGCCCGTGGCGGTACGTCAGCACCGTGAATGGCGTCTTGCCGTCGCGCTGCCACAGGGCCACGCCTGGCGGCAATAAGTTCTGCGCCGCAGCGGCGTCGACCAGCCAGCTCACGTAGACGACGTCGCGCACGTCGCTGTGCAGGTTCAGGAAGGGCAGGCGCGACATGACGGCCTGGCGCAGTTCGGCGAAATGCGCGCAATTGGCGAGCGCGGCAAACACGCGCCCCGGCCAGCCCGCGCGCGGGTGGCGGTAAGTGTTGTCTTGCAATTGGGAACTTTCGGGGAAAAAACTGAGGGGTAACACTCACGCAACAGCGCCCGTCCACATCATCGCGAGCGGCAGCGATGTGTGGCCGAGACGCGCAGCTGTGCTGGAGCACAGCGAGCATCGCAGGCCGCACAGGGCGCCGCGCAGCCGATGTGGGCGGGCGTCACTATTACTGCATATGCCAGCCGTGGCTGACCACGATCGACTGGCCGCTCAGGGCGTTCGACGGGAAGGCGGCCAGGAAGATGGCCGTTTGCGCCACGTCCTGCGTGGTGGTGAATTCGCCGTCAATCGTGTCTTTCAACATCACTTTCTTGATCACATCTTCCTCGCTGATGTGCAGCTGGGCCGCCTGTTCGGGGATTTGCTTGTCGACCAGCGGCGTGCGCACGAAGCCGGGGCAGATGACGTTGGCGCGGATGCCGTCCTTCGCGCCTTCCTTGGCCACCACCTTGGCCAGGCCCAGCAAGCCGTGCTTGGCCGCCACGTAGGCGCTCTTGAACGGCGAGCCTTCGTGCGAGTGCACGGAACCCATGTAGATGATGGCGCCGCCGCGGCCCGCCTTGATCATTTCGCGCATGCAGGCGCGCGTGGTGAGGAAGGCGCCGTCCATGTGAATGGCCAGCATCTTTTTCCATTGGTCGAACGGGTAGTCGACGACGGGGCTGATGATCTGGATGCCCGCATTGCTGATCAGCACATCGATGCCGCCGAAGTGGGCCACGGCGTCCGCCACGCCCTTGTCGACCTGCTCTTCGCTGGAGACATCCATGGCGACGGCAAACGCCTGGCCGCCCGCTTGCTTGATTTCCTCGGCCGTCTTGCTGGCCGCTTCCAGGGCCAGGTCGGCGATGACGACCTTGGCGCCCTGTTTTGCGTATTCGATGGCCATTTCCTTGCCGATGCCGCTGGCGGCGCCGGTAATCAGTGCGACTTTGTCTTTGAGTTGCATATTAATCCTTTGCATTGCGGGTTGGAGTGATCGTGGGAAGTCAGACTTTGCCAGTATAGCCAGAAAACGCGTCAGGCATGGCCCGCGCACGCCTGTAAGCCGGCTTGCTTTTCCTGTAATTGCTGCAGGCGCCAGGCGCCGGGATTGGTGCCCGACCAGGTGCGGAACGCGTGGTTGAACGCGCTTTGTTCCTGGTAGCCGAGCAGGAAGGCGATGTCGACCAGCGACAGGTCCGGCTCGCGCAGATAGTCGCGCGCCAGGCCATAGCGGGCCTGATCCAGCAGGGCCTGGAAGCTGGTGCCCGCGTCGGCCAGCTTGCGCTGCAAGGTGCGCGGCGTGACGGCCAGGGCGGCGGCAACGGTGGCCAGCCGCGCCGAACCCTGACGCAAGCCTCTCACGATGGCCGCGTGCACCTGCGCGTCGATGGTGCCGCCAGTGTCCGTTTCAGCCTCGCGCTGCGCCAGCAATTGTTCCGCATGCCGGCACAGCACGGGATACAGGCTGACGTCCGCGTTCGGCACGGGCCAGTCCAGCAATTGCGCGTCGAAGGTGGCCGTGTTGGCGGGGGCGTTGAAGGCGGGCAGACTGCCCAGCACGCGCACGTATTCGTCGCGGTGCGCCGCATGGCGCAGCAAGTCGCCGCCGCCATCGTGGGTAAAGGCCAGCCGGGCCGGCGGCAGCGGCATGCCCGCCAGCCAGTCGCCGCACACGCGTATGCCGGCAAAAACGCTGTCGACCAGGTGCCGGCTGGCGCCCGGATAGTTGCTGGCCCAGCGGTAATGTGCGATGGCGCCGTCGCGCTGCAGGGTCGAGCGGCCCAGGTCGTGCGCCAGCCGTTCATAGCGGGCCGTCTGTTCCAGCGCCTGGCCCACGTTGCTGCAACTGAGCAAGATCAAGCCATAGGCGCTGTACGTGCCCATGCGCACGCGCTGGCCCACGTGCAGGCCGAAATGCGCGTCGCCCGCCAGCAGCGCGCCCGCATCGAGCAGACGCACGTAGTCGCGCGCGGCCAAGCCCATGCCAGGCGCGGCCGCTTCCAGGCCGTGCGGCGCCACGCCGGCCGCCTGCGCCAGGGTGACGCTATCGATGCCGTGGGCGCCGGCCGCTTCCAGCAGCGGCAGCAGATAGGCGCCGGCGACCCGGCCGTCAGTGCTTGTCATGATGGAACAATGCGATTGTCATGAAAAACCAATACCCTTCGTCTGTGGCGGCATATGCTATTGATCTAGCAAGAAAATCAGGCAAGAACAGTATAGCAAGCCGCCGTGGCGCGCAACTGGCCGAATACAGGGGATGTCCATGCAACGCTGGAATGGCTGGGGAGATGAAAGCATCGTGTATGCGCTGAACGAGGATGCGCTGGCATTCCTGCGCGAGCGCCTGGGGCCGGGCAGCGTCATAGCCGACGCCAGCTTCGACGACGCCTGCGCGCAGGTGCCCGCCTCGCGCCTGGCGCCGCATCCGCTGATCGACACCCAGCCTGCCACGCGCGTGCGCCATGCGCTCGGTCAAAGTCTGCCCGACTGGTTTAAATTACGCCACGGCCGCATCGGCGCGGTGCCCGACGGCGTGGCCTTTCCCGACAGCGCGCTGCAGGTGCGCCAGCTGCTCGCGTATGCGCGTCAGGCGTGCGTGACCGTCATTCCTCATGGCGGCGGCACCAGCGTGGCCGGGCATTTGACGGTGGCGGCGGGGCCGCGCCCCGTGCTGTCGATCAGTCTCGTGCGCCTGTGCGCGCTGGGCCACCTGGACCGCGAGGCGCAGCTGGCCACGTTCGGCGCGGGCGTGTATGGCCCCGACCTGGAGGCGCAGCTGCGCGCGCAGGGCTACACCCTGGGCCATTATCCGCAGTCGTTCGAGTATTCCACATTGGGCGGCTGGATCGCCACGCGCTCGTCGGGCCAGCAATCGCTGCGCTATGGCCGCATCGAGCAGCTGTTCGCGGGCGGCGAGGTGGAAACGCCGTCCGGCACCTTGAGCATCCCCACGTTTCCCGCCTCGGCGGCCGGCATCGACCTGCGCGAAATGGTGCTCGGCTCCGAAGGGCGGCTGGGCATCGTGACGCAGGCCACCGTGCGCGTTTCGCCGCTGCCGCCGTATGAGGCGTTCCACGCCGTGTTTTTCGCCGAATGGGGCCAGGCGCAGGCGGCCGTGCGGACGCTGGCCCAATCGCGCCTGTCCTTGTGCATGCTGCGCCTGTCGAACGCGCTCGAAACGCAAACCATGCTGACCCTGGCCGGCCATAAAAAACTCGTGGGACTGCTGGAGCGCTACCTGTCGCTGCGCGGCTGCGGCGAAGGCAAGTGCATGCTGATGCTGGGCGTCAGCGGCGACGAAAAACCGGCGCGCGCGGCCCTGCGCGGGGCGCTGGCGCTGGCGCGGCGGAACGGGGGCGTGCATGTGGGACGCCACATGGGCGACAAGTGGAAGCAGGGACGCTTTCGCAATGTCTACCTGCGCAACGGCGCGTGGGAACACGGCTATGTCATCGACACGGTGGAAACGGCTGTCGACTGGCCACGCGTGGCGCCCATGATGGCGGCGCTGGAGCAGGCGGGCGCCCGCGCGCTGGCACAGCACGGCGAGCAGGTGCACGCGTACACGCATTTGTCGCACGTGTATGCGCAGGGCGCCAGCGTCTACACCACGTATGTGTACCGGCTGGCGTCCACGTATGAAGACAACATGGCGCGCTGGCGCAGTTTGAAAGACGCGGCCGGCGCCGCCATCGTCGCCAACGGCGGCACCATCAGCCACCAGCATGGCGTGGGCACGGACCACGCGTCGTGGCTGATGGCCGAAAAGGGAGAACTGGGCATCGCCGCCATGCGCGCGCTGCTGCGCCAGTTCGACCCGCAGGCCATGATGAATCCCGGCAAACTGCTGCCCGAGGCCGGAGGCCCATCGTGAACAGGGCGGATCTGCCTGGCGTCCTGGCGCGCGAGTGGGATGTGCTGATCGTCGGCGGCGGCATCACGGGCGCCGGCATCCTGCTGGAAGCGGCGCGGCGCGGCTTGAAGACGCTGCTGGTGGAACAGCGCGATTTCGCCTGGGGCACGTCGAGCCGGTCATCAAAGCTGGTGCACGGCGGCTTGCGCTACCTGAAGCAGGGACAGTTCGCCATGACGCGCGAGTCGGTGCACGAGCGGGTAGCCTTGCTGGCGGATGCGGCCGGGCTGGTCGAGCCGCAAGGCTTCGCCTTCGGCGACTACGCGGGCAGGAAGCCGGGGCGGCGCCAGTTCATGCTGGGCCTGGCCATCTACGACGTGATGGCGGGCAAGCGCGCGCGCCGCTATGTCGATGCGTCTGACTTTGCCATGCTGGCGCCGCACGTCCGGCGCGACGGCCTGCAGGGCGGCATGCTGTACCAGGACGCCAAGACGGACGACGCGCGCCTGGTGCTGCGCGTGCTGCAGGAGGCACGGCGTCATGGCGGCGTGGCCGTCAATTACCTGGGCGTGGCGTCGCTGCTGCGCGAAGATGGCAAGGTCACCGGCGCCACCTTGAACGATGCGCTCGATGGCGCGACATTCACCACGCGCGCGCGCCTGGTGATCAGCGCCACGGGCGCCTGGGCCGACGCCTTGCGCGGCCAGGTGGGAGAGCAGCCGAAACTGCGGCCCCTGCGCGGCAGCCATCTGCTGCTGCCGGCCTGGCGCTTGCCGCTGGCGCAAGCCGTCAGCCTGATGCACCCGCACGACGGCCGTCCCGTGTTTGCGTATCCGTGGGAGGGCGTGACCCTGGTGGGCACCACCGATGTCGACCACGGCGCCAGCCTGGAGCTGGAGCCGGCCATCACGCGCGGCGAACTCGATTACCTGCTGGCGGCGCTGCGCTGGCAATTCCCGCAGCTGGCGCTGGGCGAAGACGACGTGCTGGCCACGTTTGCCGGCGTGCGCCCCGTGATCGACAGCGGCCGGCTTGACCCGTCGAAGGAAGCGCGCGAACATGCGCTGTGGCTGGAAAACGGCTTGCTGACGGTGGCGGGCGGCAAGCTGACGACGTTCCGCGTGATCGCCCTCGACGCCTTGCGGCGCGCCGCGCCGCTGCTGCCGGGCTGGCAGGCGGATTTGCGTCCGCTGCCGATTTTCGACGCCACGCCGCCCTTGTCGGGCAAGGCCTTGCTGCTCGACGGTGAGCAGCGCGAACGGCTGCTGGGCCGTCATGGCGCGGGGGCGCAGGCCCTGTGCAATGCGGCGCGGGACGGCGAACTCGAACCGATTCCCGGCACGCAGACGCTGTGGGCGCAGCTGCGCTGGGGCGCGCGCATGGAAGACGTGCAGCACCTGGACGACTTGCTGCTGCGGCGCACGCGCCTCGGTTTGCAGCTGGCCGGCGGCGCGCTTGCTATCATGCCGCGCCTGCGCGCCATCTGTCAGCATGAACTGGGCTGGGACGATGCGCGCTGGGAGGAAGAACAGCGGCGCTACCTGGCCCTGTGGCGCCGCCATTACAGCGTGCCGCAGGGCGATTGAAAAAACCATAAAAAATAAACAAGAGGAGAACATCATCGACACGACCCTGTTTGGCCAGCCCCTGGCGCTGGGCGACGCGCGCATTACCTACGACAGCCTGTCGCCGCTGGACTTGCGCCAGCCCATCGATACCCTCGTCGACGACCTGGGCGAAGACCTGCTGCAAATCACGTGCGCGAATGGCGACATCGTCGACGTGGGCTGGTATCCGGCCTGGAGCGAACAGGGGCGCTTGCGCGTGGTGGCCGTGCGCGGGCAGGACTGGGAAGCGCCCGTCTTCAGCGCGCAGCCTGAAAAAGATCCGCAGGCGCTGCTGCAGGCGCTGCGCGCCGCGCTGGCCAGCGTGGCATAAGCCATGGCGACCGTAGCGGGCGATGGCCCGTATATCCTCTCCATCGACAATGGCACGCAAAGCGTGCGCGCGCTGCTGTTCGACCGGGACGGGACGCTGGCGGCCAAGGCGCAAGTGTTCCTCGAAGCGTATTACTCGGACCATCCCGGCTGGGCCGAGCACGACGCCGACGGCTACTGGCAAGCCGTGTGCGAAGCGTGCCAGCAGCTGTGGCGCGGCACCGTCATTGAAAAATCGTCGATCGTCGGCGTGGCCGTCACCACGCAGCGCGGCACGGTGGTCAACGTGGACGAACACGGCGCACCGCTGCGGCCCGCCATCACCTGGCTGGACCAGCGCAGCACGCGCGACATTCCCCCGCTGGCGCCGTGGTGGCGCGCCGCCTTCCGCGCCACGCGCCTCGACGGCACGATCACGTACTTCCGCCGCGAGGCCGAGATCAACTGGATCGCGGCGCACCAGCCCGACATCTGGCGCCGCACGCACAAATTCCTGCTGCTGTCGGGCTTTTTGAATCACCGCCTGTGCGGAAAATATATCGATTCGACGGGCTCGCAGGTGGCGTACATCCCGTTCGACTACAAGCGCCATGCCTGGGCCGGGCGCTTCGACTGGAAGTGGCAGGCGCTGGCGATACAACGCTCGATGCTGCCGGAACTGGTGACGCCGGGCACGCGCATGGGCGCCATCACGGCGTCGGCCGCCGCGGCGACGGGCATCCCGGAGGGCACGCCCTTGCTGGCGGCGGCCGCCGACAAGGCGTGCGAAGTGCTGGGCGCCGGCTGCGTCGAACCGCACGTGGCGTGCCTGAGCTATGGCACCACGGCCACCATCAACACGACCAGCCGCAAATACGTGGAAGTGACGCGTTTTATTCCGCCGTACCCGGCCGCCATCCCCGGCGCCTACAGCACGGAAGTGCAGATTTTCCGCGGCTACTGGATGGTCAACTGGTTCAAGGAGCAGTTCGGCGACCGCGAACGGGCGGCGGCCGCTGAGGATGGCACGGGCTTGTCCGCCGAAGCGCTGTTCGACCGCCTGGTCGAGGCCGTGCCGCCCGGTTCCATGGGCCTCATGCTGCAGCCGTACTGGAGTCCCGGCATCAAGGTGCCGGGGCCGGAAGCGAAGGGCGCCATGATCGGCTTTGGCGACGTGCACACGCGCGCGCACATCTACCGCGCCATCCTCGAAGGCCTCGCGTATGCGCTGCGCGAAGGCAAGGAGCGCATCGAGCGGCGCAGCGGCGTCGCCATCACGGAGCTGCGCATCGCGGGCGGCGGCTCGCAAAGCGACGCGGCCATGCAGCTGACGGCCGACATCTTCGGCTTGCCGGCCGCGCGCGCCCACGTGTATGAAAGCTCGGGCCTGGGTGCGGCCGTCGCCGCCGCCGTGGGCCTGGGCTGGCATGCAAACTTTCCCGCCGCCGTGCAAGCGATGACGCGCAAGGGCAAGGTCTTCCAGCCCCATCCCGAGCACCGCAAAATCTATGAGCAGCTGTACCGGCGCGTGTACAGCAAGATGTATGCGCGGCTGCAACCGCTGTACCGCGAGATCGCCGACATCACCGGCTATCCGGAATAACTACGCCTTCAATGCTATTGCGAATCATTCTCATCCAGTATATGATGTGTTCCGCATTTCACCAAGGCAACGTATCCCGGTGACTGCAGTGCGCCGCCGGCCATGCGCCGGCGGCGTGTCCGCGCGGGCAGGGTTCCGCCGCAACGCTTCCGTCAACGCCGCCGCTTGATCGTGCACCGCCTGTCCTCTGCCCAGCGTTTTTCATTCCACAAGCATGAAGCAGCAAACTCAGGCAAGGATAGCGATGAAGAGCAGCAAACAACGATTGACCCCGCTGGCCGCCGCGCTGGCGCTGGCATTGGGCGGCGCGCACGGCCATGCGTGGGCGGCGGCGATGGCCGACAAGGCCGAGAAGGCTGGCGCCGTGCAGATGCCCGCCATCAGCGTGTTTGGCGACGCCATCAGCGCCGGCACGGCCGGACGCTCGTATATCACCAGCGCCGACATCGAACGCCAGCAGGCCGACAATGTCGCGTCCTTGCTCGACACCTTGCCCGGCGTGGACCTGGCCGGCACGGCCCGTCCCAGCGGCCAGAGCCTCAATATCTGGGGCTTCAACAAAGTGCAGGACGTGAAGGTCATCCTCGACGGCGTGCCCAAGGGTTTTGAAAAATACCGCCAAGGTTCCATCTTCATCGAGCCGGAACTGATCAAGCAGATCGAAGTGAACAAGGGCGCGCATACGAGCTTGTATGGCAATGGCGGCTTCGGCGGCGTCATCACGGTCGAGACCAAGGATGCGCAGGACTTGCTCGAAGGCGGCGAGAGCGTGGGCGCCATGCTCAAGTACTCGCGCCACTCGAACAATGCAGAAAACGACGCCACCGTGGCCGTCTACGGCCGCACCGAAGACGGCCGCTTCGACGCGATGGCCTTCACCACGCGGCGCAAGTCCGACGATTTGCGCAAGCCGGACGGCAAGCCATTCCGCTTTTCCGCCATCGATGCGCCATCGAGCCTGGCCAAGCTGAATATCCGGCTGACGCCGGAGCAGCTGCTGACCCTGACGGCGATGAAGAGCGGCAGTTCGGGCTGGGGCCCGTTCGCCGCCATGGGCGAGGACGTGCCCACGCCGACCGAGGCGGAAATCAAAAAATATGGACTGGAAGAGGCGTGGCAGCGCAAGGCCGTCAACCGCGACCAGGACGACGATACGTATTCCGTGAAGTGGCAGTACGCGCCGCAAGATAATCCATGGATCAAGCTGACGGCCAGCGCCGGCTATTCGCACACGGACCAGCATGACAAGCGCCTGCCATCGGCTTCTCCGGGTTCCTACCTGGGCTCCCTGGGCAACGAGAGCTGGGCCTCGTACGTGGACCGCATCGCGGAAGTGCGCAACGAAAGCGTGTTTGCGACGGGCGCCGTGTCGCACGTGCTGCAAACGGGCCTGCAATGGCACAAGAATGTGCGCGACACCCTGATGTACTACCCGTCGTCGACGGCGTTGAAGGACCCCAGCTACAACTACGGCTACTTCCAGCCCTACTACATGCCGGCCGGGCGCCAGGAAACCACGGGCCTGTATCTGCAGGATGCGATGACGTATGGCGACCTGACGCTGACGGCGGCGCTTCGCCACGACCGGGTCGTCTCCGAGGGCGTGCCGAACAAGGCGCCGCGCTACAACAGTCCGCTGGCGGCGGCCGGCCACGACTTCAGCGAAAAGGCGCACGAAGACTGGTCGCCCCGTCTGGGCCTGTTCTGGAAGGCGTCCGGCACGCTGGCCTTGTTCGGCGACTTGAGCCGGACCTGGCGCGCGCCCACGATCGACGAGATGTATTCGAACGAATACTATGTGTCGTCCAGGCTCGGTTCATCGACGCCGGGCACCAGCCGCGACCTGGCTGTCGAGCGCGTGACGGCCGTGCGCGCGGGCGCCATGCTGCACCGCCAGAACGTGTTCATGGAGCGCGACGACGCGCAGTTGCGCCTGACGGTCTACCGCAACAAGGTCAGCGACAATATCGGCCCGCGCCTGGGCGTGCTGGTCGAAGGCTACGAGCCGGGTTCGGGCAAGGTGCCGCCGGCGCTGTCCGACTACCGCAACCTGGCCGGTTTCCATACGCAGGGCGTGGAAGTGGAGTCCTACTACAATTCGCCGCGCCTGTTTGCCAGCGCCTCGCTGTCGAAGCAGCGCGGCACGCGCACCGGTTCCCAGCGCGACCCGTGGGGCCGGGACGAACCCGTGTCGACCATCGCGCCCGATAAATTGATGGCGGGGCTGGGCTGGCGCATGCCCGACCTTGGCGCCAGCATGGGCTGGCAGGGCCGCTTCGTGGCGAAGCAGGAGCGCGTCCTGCCGGTGGGGAACGTGTACCGCCTGCCGCCGTCGAAAGGCTATGCGCTGCATACCCTGTTCGCGTCATGGAATGGCAGGCAGGGCGTGTGGCGCGGCACGGAGGTGCGGCTGACGGTCGATAATGTCTTCAACCGCAATTACATGCCCTACCTGAGCGAAGCGGTCACCGGTGTGGGACGCAATGCGAAATTGAGCGTGTCGCGGAAGTTCTGATTAACTTTAAGAACGGCGGGCCGGAGACGCTTGGCCCGGAGTGCCTT
Source organism: Janthinobacterium sp. HH106 (assembly GCF_001758725.1). Lineage (NCBI taxonomy): Bacteria > Pseudomonadati > Pseudomonadota > Betaproteobacteria > Burkholderiales > Oxalobacteraceae > Janthinobacterium > Janthinobacterium sp. HH106. The sequence goes on from NZ_LRIC01000011.1 coordinate 28,592, forward strand.
TTTTTGTGACTTGGGCCTACTCCCGGTCCGTTGCATGTTCCGTTGAACTTCCAACTTCAAACGTCAACGTAAAACGATCGCCTTGACCGTTTCCCAGGCCGTGCTGCCCGAGTGCGTGGCGCGGACCTGGTTGCGGCCCGCTTCCTTGGCCACGTACAGGGCGCGGTCGGCGGCGACGAACAGCGCTTCGCGGTCGTCCAGCTGGTGCGGGCGGATGGTCGCCACGCCGATGCTGACGGTGATCCACGGCGAGGTGGTGGAGCGCGGGTGCGGCAGTCGCAGTGCTTCGATGCTGGCGCGGATGGCCTCGGCCAGGTGCAGGGCGCTGGCCGCGTCCGTATCGGCAAACAGCAGGACGAATTCCTCGCCGCCGTAGCGCGCCGCCAGGTCGCCGGAGCGGCTGGCATGCGCATCGATGGCTTGCGCCACCTGCTGCAGGCAGCTGTCACCGGCCGGGTGGCCCAGGCTGTCGTTGTACAGCTTGAAGTGGTCGACGTCGAGCACCACCAGCGACAGGGCGCCGCCGCCGCGCACGGCGCGCTGCCACTCTTTTTCCAGGAAGCTGTCGAAATGCCGGCGGTTGGCTATTTGGGTCAGCGGATCGAGATAGGCGGCGCGCTGCAGCGCGTCTTCCGACTGCTTGTGGTGTGTGATGTCGTGCAGCAGGCCGATATACAGGGGCTGGCGCAGATACATGGGCGTCAGGGTCAGGTCCATGCTCAGCGCCGCGCCGTTGCGGTGGCGGATCGCCACTTCGCGCGTACCGTGGTTGTGCGCCTTTTCCGGATTGGCCGCGTGCATGGCGAAGTAGTCGAGGTATTCCTGCGTCACGAGGGGGCTGAGCAGCTCGCCGATGAAGCGCCCGGCCAGTTCGTTTTCGCGGTAGCCCAGGTATTGGTCGCAGGCCGGGTTGGTGTACTGGATGCGCCCGTTCGCCTCGATGATCAGCAAGCCCTCGGCCATGTTGTTGACGATGGTGCGCAGGCGCTCGGCCTGTTCCTGCTGGGTTTCATTGTTGCTGCGGATTTGCAGCTGGGCGCGCACGCGCGCGCGCACTTCGGCCATGCGCAGCGGCTTGCTGATGTAATCGACGGCGCCGCAGTCGAAGCCGGCCACCACGTCTTCCGTTTCCGTCCTGGCGCTCATGAAGATGACGGGGATGCGCTGCGTCAGCGGATGCTGCTTGAGGCGGCGGCACGTCTCGATGCCGTCCATGTCCGGCATCATCACGTCGAGCAGGATCAGGTCGGGCTGGGCGCGTTGGGCGATCGCCAGCGCCCGCTCGCCGGACGTGGCAACATAGGTTTGATAACCCTGTTCGCTCATCAGCTTGCGCAGCAGCTCAAGGTTGGCCGGCGCATCGTCGACAATCAAAATGGCGGCTTCATGCCGCTGGGAATACTCCACACTGCCTGGACTCATTGCTTCCGGCCTTCTCGATGTACTCTGCGCTGCCAGCGTTTGCTGCATTTTCGGTGATGCTGACCGGGCTCAAATCTGATGCAGCGGTCAAATCATACCGCCTCGCCAATTTTTTGGGTGAAAAAATCGATGCTGCGCGAGGCGTGAAAATATTATTTTTATGATATCTTTAAAAATAAATAAACGCAGTTGCTATCGTGAAAGCTGTTTTTAAACGGCAAAGATGCGTGCCCGGTGGCGCCGGGGCAGCGGGGGGCACGCCCCGCAGTTGCGGGGCGTGGAGAGTGCGATTACATTTTTGCGGCGATCAGTTTGCCCAGGATGGCGATGCCTTCGCGGATGCGTTCCGGCGGCACCGTCACGAACGACAGGCGCAAGGTGTGCGTGTCCGGCGTGTTGGCGTAGAACGGCGCGCCCGGCACGAAGGCGACCTTGTTGGCGATGGCTTCATCGAGCAGTTTCATCGCATCGATGTGTTTCGGCAGGGTGACCCAGATGAACATGCCGCCTTCCGGCTTCGTCCAGGTGACGCCGGCCGGGAAGTGCTCTTCCAGCGCCGACAGCATGGCCTGGCACTGGTTGCCGTACAGGCTGCGGATGCTGGGGATATGCCGCTCCAGGAAGCCATCCTTGATCACTTCATGCACGACCATCTGCGTCAGCTGCGAGGTGTGCAGGTCGGCCGCCTGCTTGGCCAGTTCCAGGCGGCGTACCAGCGGCATCGGCGCCACCACGTAGCCGAGGCGGATGCCGGGCGTGAGCACTTTCGAGAACGAGCCCATGTAGATGACGCCGTCCGGATTCATGTTGATCATCTTCGGATACGGCTCGCCGCTGTAGCTCAGGGCGCCGTACGGATCATCCTCGATCAGCGGCAGGCCGTGGCGGGCGCAGGTTTCCACCAGTTCCACGCGGCGCGCCACGGACAGGCTGCGGCCCGTCGGGTTCTGGAAGTTCGGCAGCGCGTACAACAGGCGCGCGCCATCGGCGACGGGATCGATCGACGACGGCACCAGGCCTTCGTCATCGGTATCGACGGACACGAATTCGGGACGGTAGACGGAAAACGCCTGCAGGGCGCCCAGGTAGCTGGGGGTTTCCACCAGCACGCGGCTGCCTTCGTCGATCAGCACCTTGCCCAGCAAGTCCAGCGCCTGCTGCGAGCCGGACGTCATCAGCACCTGTTCGGGCAGGATGGTGCTGCCATTGCCGGAGAGCGAGTCGGCGATCCACTGGCGCAGCGGCAGGTAGCCGTCGGTGGGACCGTATTGCAGGGCCACCTTGCCATTGTTCGACAGGACCTTGTCGAAGGCGGTCTTCATTTCTTCCACGGGGAAGGTGGCGGGCGAGGGCAGGCCGCCGGCAAACGAGATGATCTCGGGACGCTGCGTGATCTTCAGGATTTCGCGGATGAACGAGCTTTGCAGCTGTTCCGCGCGTTCGGCAAAGCGCCATTGGATCGGATTCGGATTTTCAATTTTCATACGAGTCTCACAGAAGATGCCGAGCTGCGCCGGCTGGATTTGTTGGCCCGCTTGTGGCGGTGCGTGCGCAAGCGGCGCCGGATAGGCGTCGCCATGGTGCTGCGGTATTGTACGGCTTGCACGCCGCCGTGCCCATGCGCACGCGCAACGGCGTTGCAAATGGGCGTCAGGGAAGCTTACTTCAGCTTGCGTCCGATGCCCACGACGGCGATCACGGCGCCGGCAAACAGCAGGCTTTCGCCCGTCAATGGCTCATTCAGCAGCACGGCCGCGCCCACCAGGGAAAGGAAAGGCTGCAGCAGCTGCGTCTGTCCCACGCGTGCCACGCCGCCCAGCGCCATGCCACGGTACCAGAAAAAGAAGCCGATAAACATGGAAAACACGGAAATATAGGCAAAACCCAGCCAGGCCACGCTGCTGGCCTGCGCCATCAGCGCGCGTTGCGGCCAGGCGTTCCACAGCGTCACGGGCAAGACAAAAGGCACGGCCAGCAGCAGCGCCCAGGAAATCACATGCTGGCCCGGCATCGTTTGCGCCAGGCGCCCGCCTTCGGCATAGCCGAGTGCGGCCAGCAGCACGGCGGCAAAGATCAGCCAGTCAGCCAGGTGGAAGCTGCCGCCGCCCTGGCGCAACGCGAACGCCACCACCAATAGCGTGCCGAGCAGGGCCATCAGCCAGAACCCTGCGGAAGGGCGCTCCTTGCCGCGCAGCACGGCAAATACGGCAGTGGCCAGCGGCAGGATGCCCACCAGCACGGCGCCGTGCGAGGCGGGCAGGCTGCGCATGGCGATCGACGTCAGCCAGGGAAAGCCCAGCACACAGCCCAGCGACACGAGCGCCAGCGGCAGCCATTGTTCGCGGCGCGGCAACGGCGCGCGCTGGTGCCACAGCCACAGGCCGGCCAGGCCGGCGGCCACCAGGGCGCGCCCCAGGGCGACAAAGGTGGGATCGAGTTCGGCGACGGCCATGCGCGTAAAAGGCAGGGTCAGGCTGAAGAGGGCGACGGCGATGAGGCCCAGCAGCAGGCCTTTGCGGTCGGCGCCGAGGCGGGGAGGATGGCTGACGGGGGCGGTACTGGTAGTCGATGGCATGTTTTTCCTGATACTGGCTGATAGGTGTGCGGGGTGCGCGGCAGGCGTGGATTAATTTCTGCCGTACTGCTATCCTAGGGCGCAATAGCAATACAGTACAAATACACTTTCACGCATAATTTCACATACTGTCATGGCCATATGAGCAATACACTTCCTTTGCTGTCGCGCGCCTCGGGCGAAACCCTGATCGACCAGATCGCGCGCTCGCTGGCGGCGCGCATCGACGACAAGCTGCTGCGCGGCGGCGCGCGCATGCCTTCGATCCGCCAGTGCGCCGCCAGCCTGGATGTGTCGTGCGCCACGGTGGTGGCCAGCTACGACAAGCTGGTGGCGCGCGGCTACCTGGAATCGCGGCGCGGCGCCGGCTTTTTCGTGCGCGAGCGCTCGCCGCTGAACACGCCGGCGCCGCCCCCCGGCGCGCAGGACGCGGCGGCGCAGCCGATGGATGTCGTTTGGCTGATCCGTAACATGTTCCGCCAGACGCCGGTCATCCCCGCGCCCGGCACCGGCATGCTGCCCGCCGAGTGGCTCGATGGCGACCTGGTGGCGCGCGCCCTGCGCGACGTCAGCCGCCAGCCGGGCAGCCTGCTGCTCGGTTACGGATCGCCGCAGGGTTTTTTGCCGCTGCGCCAGCAGTTGCAGCTGAAACTGGCGGGCCTGGAAATCGCCTGTCCGCCCGAGCAGATCGTCACCACGGTGGGCGTGATGCAGGCGCTGGACCTGGTGGCGCGCGAGTTTGCCCGTCCCGGCGACACCATTTTCGTCGACGATCCCGCGTATTGGCTGATGTTTGGCGCCTTTGCCGCCATGGGCATGCAGGTCATCGGCATCCCGCGCCTGGGTGACGGCCCCGATATCGCCGTGCTGGCCGAGCTGGCAGCCCTGCACCGTCCCAAGCTGTACGTGATCAATTCGGTGCTGCACAACCCCAGCTCGACGTCGCTGTCGGCGGCCAAGGCGTTTCAGGTGCTGCGCCTGGCCGAACAGCACGATTTCCTCGTCGTCGAAGACGATATCTATTGCGACATGCATCCCGGCGGCGAGGTGCAGCCGGCCACCCGCCTGGCCGCGCTGGACCAGCTGCGCCGCGTGATTTACCTGGGCGGCTTTTCCAAGAGCCTGTCGGCCAACCTGCGCGTGGGCTTCATCGCCACCTCGCCGGAATGGGCGCAGCGCCTGGCCGACCGCAAGATGCTCGCCACCCTGACCACCAGCGACATCGGCGAGCGCGTGGTGTATAAAATCCTCTCGCAAGGTCTGTACCGCAAGCATGCCGAGCGCCTGCGCGCGCGGCTCGACAAGGTGCGCGAGGGCACGTACCGCCGCGCCGAGCGGGCCGGCCTGCGTTTCGATCCCGCGCCGGCCGGCATGTTCATCTGGGCCGATGCGGGCTGCGACACGAATGTGCTGGCCGAAAAGGCGCTGGCCGAAGGCCTGGTGCTGGGGCCGGGCAGCCTGTTTTCGCCGCGCCAGCTGCCGTCGACCCGCATGCGCCTGAACCTGGCCACGGTGCAGGACGAGCGCGTCTGGGATTTTTTCGCGCGCGCACTGGGCTAAAACTGCACATTTGCCGGGGGCTCTTGAAATCGCTTGTACCATCCCCAACTCCGTAGAATCCGTCCCATCCACAAGACTATGAGGTAAAAATGGCTGTCTCCGAAAAGCAAACCCTGGGTTTTCAGACCGAAGTGAAGCAAATGCTGCACCTGATGATCCATTCCCTGTACTCGAACAAGGAAATCTTCCTGCGCGAATTGATCTCGAACGCGTCCGACGCGGCCGACAAATTGCGCTTCGAAGCGATCGATAACGACGCCCTGTACGGCAACGATCACGAATTGAAGATCAAGGTCAGCTTCGACAAGGATGCGCGCACCATCACCATTTCCGACAACGGCATCGGCATGACCCGCGACGAGGCGATCTCGCACCTGGGCACCATCGCCAAGTCGGGCACCAAGGAATTCTTTGGCAAGCTGTCGGGCGACCAGCAGCAGGACGCGGCCCTGATCGGCCAGTTCGGCGTGGGCTTCTATTCCGGCTTCATCGTCGCCGACAAGATCACCGTCGAAACGCGCCGCGCCGGCGTGGACGCTTCCGAAGGCGTGCGCTGGGAGTCGGCGGGCGAAGGCGATTACAGCATCGAATCGATCGACAAGCCGTCGCGCGGCACCGACATCATCCTGCACCTGCGCGAAGGCGAAGATGAATTGCTGTCGAGCTGGAAGATCAAGTCCATCATCCGCAAATACTCGGACCATATCTCGCTGCCGATCGTGATGCAGAAGGAAGAGTGGGACGACGAGAAAAAAGAAACCGTCCTGAAAGACGAATTCGAAACCGTCAACCAGGCCAGCGCCCTGTGGGCCCGCAACAAGGCCGACATCACGCCGGAACAGTACGACGAATTCTACAAGCACGTGTCGCACGACTTCCAGTCGCCGCTGACGCACACGCATAACCGCGTGGAAGGCCGCAGCGAATACACGCAGCTGCTGTACATCCCGGCCAAGGCGCCGTTCGACATGTGGGACCGCAACAAGCGCGGCGGCATCAAGCTGTACGTCAAGCGCGTCTTCATCATGGACGATGCCGAGCAGCTGATGCCGACCTACCTGCGCTTCGTGCGCGGGGTGATCGACTCGGCCGACCTGCCGCTGAACGTGTCGCGCGAAATCCTGCAGGAATCGCGCGACGTCAAGGTGATCCGCGAAGGCTCGACCAAACGCGTGCTGGGCATGCTGGAAGAACTGGCGAACGCGGACGAGCAAGAGAAGAAGGACAAGTACGCCGTCTTCTGGAAGGAATTCGGCCAGGTGCTGAAAGAGGGCATCGGCGAGGACGCGGCCAACAAGGAGCGCCTGGCCAAGCTGCTGCGCTTTGCCTCGACGGCCAACGACAGCGACGAGCAAATCACTTCGTTCGCCGACTACGTGGCGCGCATGAAGGAAGGCCAGGACAAGATCTATTACGTCACGGCCGACAACTACGCCGCCGCCAAGAACAGCCCGCACCTGGAAATCTTCCGCAAGAAGGGCGTCGAAGTGCTGCTGCTGACGGACCGCGTCGATGAATGGATGCTGTCCTTCCTGCAGGATTTCGAAGGCAAGGAACTGGTCTCCGTCGCCAAGGGCGGCCTGGACCTGGGCGCGCTGGAAGACGAGGCGGAAAAGAAAGAGCACGAAGAAACGGAAACTTCATACGCCGACCTGGTGGGCAAGATGAAGACCGTGCTGGCCGACAAGGCCAAGGACGTGCGCGTGACGTTCCGTCTGACCGATTCGCCAGCCTGCCTGGTGGCCGATGAAAATGAATTGTCGGGCAACCTGCTGCGCATGCTGAAGGCGGCTGGCCAGAGCGCGCCGGAATCGAAGCCGATTTTGGAAATCAACCCGAACCACCCGCTGGTGACGCGTCTGAAATACGAGGACGCGGAAGGCGGCAAGTTCGGCGACTGGGCCAACATCCTGTTCGACCAGGCCATGCTGGCCGAAGGCGGTTCGCTGGCCGACCCGGCCAGTTTCGTCAAGCGCCTCAACGAATTGCTGCTCAATTCGGCGAAGTAATCGCCACCGCTGCGTAGGTCGGAGTAGCTGGGCCGCCGAGGCCAAGCGTAATCCGACAGCCGCAGCGGCGACTGATGCAACGAAGCCGGTCCTTTCGTCATGAAAGGGCCGGCTTTTTTTATGCTACAGTGCGCGATTATTTTATTTTATGGAAATAGCAATGGCGCATTGCCCGGCATGTGACAGTTCCAATATTCAACGTCTCTCCATGGTGCATGCCTCCGGCATTTCCGGCACCTCTACCCATATCTCGGGCAGGGTCGATGGTGATTTCATCCACGGTCATGCGCATACGCGCAGCCAGACCTTGTTGTCGCGCCAGGCCGCCGGGCCGACGATGCAGACCCACCAGAAAGTGGGGCTGATCGTGTTGGGCGTGATCATTTTTGTCATCGCCGCCGTCATCTTTTATCAGGCTGGCGCAAATGGCCTGTTCTGGATCTTCGTGGCAGGGGGTGTCGTCTCCGTCGCCTTGTCGCAAACGTCCTTCGTCGCCAATTGGGACAAGGAGGCCGCCGCCTTGCAGGATAAATATGCGCGTACCTTCATGTGCCATGCTTGCGGCCACCGCTTCATTCCTGTACTCAAGCAACCGTGAAAATCCGCCTGATGGCCGGCCTGGGCGCGCACGCGCTGGGCTGCCTGCTGTTTATTGTGTTGAGCTGGCTGGGGTTTTACCTGTACACGCAGCTGTTCGGCAGCCTCGGCTCGCGCGGCGTGGCCGGCGGCCTGGCCCTGCTGCTCGTGTTTTATGTGTATGCGGGCACGAATCTGCTGCTGGCGCTGCTGCCGCCCGGCAGGTGGAAGCCTGCGCTGTGCGGCTTGCTGGGCGCGGCCGTGCTCGCGTATCTGCTGCCGCAGCATCCGCTGCGGGCCATCTACTTCAGCGTGCTGGCGGGCGGCTTGAGCTGGCTGGCCGTGCTGGCCAGCGCGCGTTTAGTTGAGCGCCTGCGCGGCTGACAGGCTTGTAATAAATGCGGCGACGGCGTCGGCGGCCGCTTCCGGCGCCGCCTGCAGCAGCATGTGCGGCGCGGCGATGTCGACCAGCTGCGCGCCCGCTGCCTGCCGCAGTATCTGCACGGCGTTCGCCGGCGGCACCAGGCGGTCATGGCGGGCGCGCAGATACAGCACGGGCAGGCTGCCGCGCGCGAAGCTGCGCGAGGCGTCGGTTTCCAGCACGGCGCGCAGGCGCTGGCGCAGCACGCTGGGCGGCACTTGCGCCAGCGCCGTGGCCAGTTCCACCTGCAGGGCCGGCGTCGCATACGGCGCCAGTAGCGCCTGGCGCAGGGCGAAGCCGGGCAGGGTGCCAAAGGGCACCAGGCCGAGCAGGTGGCGCAGCGGCGCGAGCATCGGGCGCGGATTGCGCACGAACGAACAGCACAGGATCAGGGCGCGCATGCCGGGCGGCGGATCGGCGCGCAAAGCTGACCCCAGCGGTCCCGAAAACGATTCTGCCAGCACGATGAAAGGGCGGTCCCGCGGCAAGCGCGCGCGCACGAACGCTTCCAGCGCCGCGTAATCGAGCGGCGCGGCCGGGTAGGCAATGGCCTGGGTGTCGATGGAGCTCTGCGCGCGCAAGGCGGCGTCAAAACGGTGGAAGAGCCGGGCCGTGCCATCCATGCCGGGCAGGAGGACAAGCAGTGTCGAGGCGTGGATAGTTGTCGTCATTGCTGCCATCATAACAGCCGCACCGGCGCACCTGCCGTCCGCCTGCCGCACGGCATGGGGACTGGCGCCATGCTAGAATCGCCGGCGCGCCATGTGTGGCCAGTGGCCACTGGTAGCGGCAAAATCCCCCGACAGACAGAATCATGCATATCATCTTTTCGAATTACCGCACCCTGGGCGGCGCCTTGCTGGCGGCGGCCTGCCTCCTTTCCCAGCCTGCCCGCGCCACGGCGGCGCCCTTGGCACCGGCCGGGAAAAGCCTGTCGTCCCTGCTGGCCGGCGGTCCCTTGCCGCGCCTGAGCGAAGACTCGCAAGTGCGCGCGGCCCTGTTCGATTTCTTCGGTTACGCGCGCGGCAGCTACACGGAAAACGATGAATTGCTGCTGGCGCAGGCGCTCGAAGCGATCAGCGAAAAGCGCGACGCCACGCGCGCCGTGCTGGCCGATGGCCGCCAGTTGCTGGCGTCGATGAACGACCGCAAGCAGGGCCGCGAACGGGGCGCCATGCTGCTTGACAAGCGCGGCGTCATCATCGCCTTTGGCCTGGTGAACGGACATTGCCGCCTGGAGGGGCAGCCGCTGGCGAAAGTCTGCAATCCCGATCCGAATGCCGTGCTGACGGTATTCCACCGCAAGGGCATGCTGGTCGGGGATGCTGCACCCCTGCTGGCCTGGGCCCGGCAATTGCCGCCCATGCTGGCGCTGATCGCGGGCGACAAGGAAGCGGGCGCCGATGGGCAGAAGATCGCCAGCGTCGAATACGTGCTGGCGCAGCCGGCCCTGCCGGGCTGGAACCGCGCCCAGCTGCCGCCCGCGTATCCGCCGGCGCTGCTGCCGCTGCTGCTCGATAAATCCACGGTGCTGACGTCGGCCGGCGCCGGCGTGTTTGCCTATCCGCTCACGCTCAAGGGCAAGAAACAGAACAATGTGCTGGACCATGCGGAAGGCCGCCCGCCGCGCGACCTGGAAGTGGCGCTGCGCAGCTATGCCAGTTTCGACACGGTGGTCGAGCGCTACCGCCAGCTGGCCAAGGGCGCCAGGCTGCAGCGCAACGAGCGCACGGCCTACCTCGATGGCGACATGGGGCAGGGCAGCTACCGCGTCTACATCCGCAATACGGGCGCGGACGGCGTGATGATCGACGTGGCGCTGTGGCAGCGCAGGCTGGCGGCCAGCCGCTGATTTCAGCGCCGCTTTTAGGGTGCTGAGGTGTAGCCTAGCTCCGCCAACCGCGCGGCGATGGCGTCGTCGCGTGTTTTCCTGCCGGTGCGCAGGCGCGCATGCGTCAGGGACGCGGGCAAGCCATGCGCCAGCAATGCGTCGATGTCGAGCATGGTCCCGGATGCCGACAACTGGCGCAGGGCGGGCAAGGCGGCGAGGCCGGGCAGGCTGTCGAGCGTCTTGCAGGTGTGCAGGTTCAGGCGTTCGAGCAAGGGATTGGGCCCCAGCGCGATCTGCCGCAGCTTGATCTGGTCTTCCACCCATAGCGCCTGCAGCAGCGGGAAACGGCCGATATCGCCCAGCGTTTCCAGACCGCGCACGCGTATCACTTCCAGTTTCCTCAACAGCGGCGCCTCGATGTGTGCGAGCGATTCGCGGCCGCCCAGTTGCAGCAGCAGCCTGTCCAGGCGGCTCATCTCCGAGATGAAATCCAGCGGCACGGTGTTCTTGATGCGGTACAGCGACAGGTCATGCAGCGCCGGCAGGCTGGCCAGGGTCTCGATATGCTGGCTGTGGCCTTCGATGACGAGGCTGGCCAGGTGCGCATACTGGCGCAGGGGCGCCAGGTCGATATTGTTCCTGGCCGATTCGCCCAGGTTCAGGTATTCGAGGGCGCGCAAATTGTCCAGTTGCAGGATGTCGCCTTGCGCCAGCTCGTACACGCCCAGGCTCAGACGCTTCAGGTGCCGCAGTTCGCCCAGCGCTTCCAGATGGATGGCTTGCCGGTGGCAATCGATGGACAGGCTGGCCACATGCGGCAGCGCGCGCAGGATGCGGGCATCGAACACCCTCGGGTCGTAGCCGTAGATGCGGATGGTCAGCGCCGTGCCGCAAGTGGCGGCCAGGGCGTCGAGGTCGGCCAGCAGCGGCGCTGGCTCGGCCAGGGTATTGAACTGCACCAGCACCTCTTGGCCGCCCGCGATAGCGGCGCGGATCGCCCCGGCATCGATGCGCTCGGGATTCTGGATGCGCTGCGGCTGTCTTGCTTGCGTCATCGTCACAGTCCTATCGGGTAGTCGACTTTCCTGGGAGGAGGGCAGCCTTCCGGTCCCGGGAACGTCTGCTTGCCCGTGTCGTCGTAGCGCTTGCCGCACTCGACGAGCACGCGCTTGCGGAAGGTGTAGATGCTGGCCACCTTGCCGTTCGGGTGGTAGCAGATATTGTCGCCATCGCGGTCGGCAGAAGCGTAGCTGATCATGGTCTGGCCGTTGACCGTGCGCGTGCTGTGGCCGCTGCGCGGCTCCGTGCATTTGAGCTGGCCGCTTTCATAGTATGCGTTGACGACGGAGGTGTCGGCGGCGCGGTCGACCAGCAGTTCATCCTTGCGCTTGCCGTTCGGGTAGTTCGAATAGCCTTCCTGGCGCTGGCCGTACTGGAAGGCATAGTAGTACTGCGGCTTGCCGTCCGGGTAGTACATGTGGTGGTACTCGCACACGTCGTCGCGCGTGCTGCCGTACTCCTTGAAGGTGCAGCGGTGGATGTCGTTGAGCAGCTGGCCGTCTTCATAGTATTCGCGCAGGTGCGTGAGCAGGCGTCCCTGGTCGATGACGGCCAGGCGTTCCGGCTTGCCGTTCGGGTAGTAGCGCGCATCGAGGCCCTGCTTCTTGCCGTTGTCCCACAGCGTATCGAGGCGCAGGATCTTGCCGCTGTCGTCGAACGCCTGTTCGCGCCCGTCCAGCTGGCCGTTGCGGTAGGTGGCCGTGTAGACCACGTATTCCTTGCCGGCCGGACCCAGGTAGCGCGTGCGGCTGCCATCGAGCACGCCGGCCTGGTAATGGTCGCGCACGCGCAGCGCGCCTTGCGCATCCGTGTCGATGGCTTCGCCCTGTTTTTTGCCTTTCACGAAAGTGACGCTTTGCGTGACACCGTCCTTGAGCTTGAGCTTCCACGGCCCGTCGCGCAAGCCGTCGATAAAGCTGCCGTCGCCGTCTTCCGTGATCCACGCGCCGTGGCGCGCGCCGTTGACGTAGTTGCCGCGCGTGCGCACTTTGCCGCCCATGCGGCGTTCGTGCGGGCCGTTCAGCTGGCCGTCCGCGTAGGTATCGAAGCCCGTCACTTCCTCTTCATCGGCATAGTTGACGACCGTCCAGCGGCCTTCGCGCTTGCCGGCCCGGTACATGCCGCTCTCGCTCTGTTTGGGATAAGTGAAGTACCACATGCCTTCCTGCAGCCCGTTGACGAAATGGCCTTTTTCGCTGCCTTCGTGCATGCCTTCGCGCACCCACAGTCCCTGGCGCTTGCCCTTCGCGTACTGGCCCCGCTCCACCACCGAGCCGTCGTCCCAGGCCAGGCTGTAGATGACGGACGGACCGTCTTCGCTGCCCGTGAACTGCTGCGGCGCCGTCTCCCACGTCACTTGCCAGAGGCGGTAATTGGGCAGGATGCCGGCGCCCGCGTCGCTGTACAGCGTGTAGCTGGCCGTGAGAAAACGCTCGCCTTTTTTCAGGAAGGTTTTCTTGTAGGTGATGGCATCCTTGCCGCCGGGCGCCACGGGCTTGCCGTCATCGCTGTAGTAGCCGACGATGGTGCCTTGCGTATGGTCGATGGCGTCGAAGTCCGCATTGCCGCTCTTGCCGCGCGCGACGCTGTAGTCCATCGGCGCCAGCTTGGCCAGCGCTGCCTTGACCTGGCCCGCGTTGGGAGCGGCGCTTTGCGCCACGATGCGGTTCAGGGCCGGCTGCAAGCCGTCGAGGCGCCGGTACTTGCCGGAGCTGCGGTGGTAGCGGTAGGCGCGCAGGCCGTTCTTGCCGTCCTGGCGGAACAGCACCAGCATGGTTTGCACGCTGGTGTCCGATTCCTTGTCCAGCGATGCATAGAAGACGGAGCGGATGACGGCGTTGCCGAACTGGTCGAGCAGGAAGGTTTTCGAAGCGCTGTTCGTGCACTCGCAGTAATAGCCGTTGACGCCCTCTTTTTCCTTGAGAAAAGCGATGTCGAGGCCGCTGTCCTGCGATGCCGTGATGGCGGGATGGGCGAGGGTCTTGCCTTCGTAGAAGGGCGCGCCGTGGGCGAGGGCGGAGCAAAGCAGCAAGGGCAGGAGAACTGGCAAGAGCAGACGTTTCATCGTGAGGCTGGCGCCGGGGCGCCGCAATGGAAAGGCCACGATTCTGCCTGCGTTCTTACTTGTGGGCAAATGCGGGCGCGTCTATCGTGCGCGCGTGCGTGCCCCGGTTCAGGGCTGGTGCGCGGCGCAGAAGTCCAGCAGCAGCTGTTCGCCGTCCGGCCAGGGGCCGTAGCCGGCGTCGCCATTGATATGGCCGGCGTCGCCGATCATGGTGAAGTCGCTGCCCCAGGCGGCGGCAAACGCGCGTGCCCGCGCGAAGCTGACGTAGGGATCATCGCCGCTGGCCACTACCAGGCTGGGAAACGGCAAGGCTTGCAGCGGCATGGGAGAGAAACCCGTGGTGCCGGACGGGTAGGACGGCGCTTCCACATCGCTGGGGGCGACCAGGAAGGCGCCGGCGATCCTGTGCGGCGAGCCGCTGGCCGCCCAATGGGCCACCAGCGTGCAGGCCAGGCTGTGCGCGGCCAGCACGGGCGCCCGCTCGCAGGCGGCGATGGCGCGGTCGAGCTCCGCCACCCATTCGTCCTTGTCCGGCGTCTGCCATTCCCGGTGCGGCACGCGCGACCATTGCGGGTGGCGCGCTTCCCAATGGGTTTGCCAGTGCTGCGGCCCGGAATTCCACAGGCCGGCCAGGGTCAGGACGAGAGGCGACATCGAGGCTCCTTAAGTTATAACTCAGTGCGCAGGGCGAATAGTTCCGGGAACAATACCACGTCGAGCATCTTGCGCAAATAGCTCACGCCCGCCGTGCCGCCCGTGCCCGTCTTGAAGCCGATGATGCGCTCGACCGTCGTCACGTGGCGGAAGCGCCAGAAGCGGAAGGCCGTTTCCAGGTCGACCAGCTTTTCGGCCAGTTCGTACAGGGCCCAGTGTTTCGACGGGTCGCGGTAGACTTCCAGCCACGCCGCCTTGACCGAGGCGTCGGAGGCGGTGGGAAGGGTCCAGTCGGCGTCCAGGCGCTCGGGAGCGATATGCAAGCCGCTGCGCGCCAGCAGCTTGATGGCTTCGTCGTAGACGGACGGCGTGCGCAGGGCGGCGTCGAGCACCGTGTAGGTATCGGGCGCCGTCGTGTGCACGTTGAGCAGGGCGGCGTTCTTGTTCCCCAAAATGAATTCGATTTCGCGGTACTGGAAGGACTGGAAGCCGGACGAGGCGCCCAGGTAGGGCCGGATCGCCGTGTATTCGGGCGGCGTCATGGTGGCCAGCACGTCCCAGGCATGGACCAGCTGGTCCATGATGCGCGCCACGCGGGCCAGCATTTTAAACGCGGGCGCCAGGTCGCCGCTTTGCAGGTTGGCGCGCACGGCGTGCATTTCGTGCAGCATCAGTTTCATCCACAATTCGCTGGTCTGGTGCTGCACGATGAACAGCATTTCGTTGTGGTTCGGCGACAGCGGATGCTGGGCCGTCAGGATGCGGTCCAGCGCCAGATAGTTACCGTAGCTCATCGATTCGCTGAAATCCATCTGCGCGCCATGCCACTGCGCCTCCTGACCGCCGGCATGCATGGGGCAGCCGCTGGTGTTTTCCTTGTTCATATTCTTGTCGTCGCTCATGGGATGGTTCAGGTGACGGCATCGCGCTTGGCGGCGATGTCGTAGGATTGGGTGTCGAGGATGTCGCGCAGGATTTCCACTGCGTCCCACACGTCGGCAAAGCTCGTGTACAGGGGCGTGAAGCCGAAGCGCATGATGGCCGGCTCGCGGTAGTCGCCGATTACGCCGCGCGCGATCAGCGCCTGCATCACGGCATAGCCGTGCGGGTGCGTGAAGCTGACCTGGCTGCCGCGCCGTGCATGCTCGCGCGGCGTGACGAGGCCCAGCGGATGGCTGGCGCAGCGCTGTTCCACCAGCGCGATGAACACATCCGTCAGGGCCAGCGACTTGCGGCGGATGGCTTCCATGCTCGTTTGCGCAAAGATATCGAGGCCGCATTCGACGAGTGCCAGCGAGACAATCGGCTGCGTGCCGCACAGGGCGCGCGCGATGCCGTCGGCCGGCGTGTAGCCCGGGTCCATGGCAAACGGCGTGGCGTGGCCCCACCAGCCGGACAAGGGCTGGCGGAAGCGCGCCTGGTGTTTTGCCGGCACCCAGATGAAGGCGGGCGAGCCGGGGCCGCCGTTCAGGTATTTATAGGTGCAGCCGACGGCCAGGTCGGCGCCGGCGCCGTTCAGGTCCAGCGGCACAGCGCCGGCCGAATGGGCCAGGTCCCACAGCGCCAGCGCGCCTTGCGCGTGGCAATGGCTGCTGATGGCGGCCATGTCGTGCTGGTAGCCGGTGCGGTAATTGACGTGCGTGAGCATGGCGACGGCGCAATCGGCATCGATGGCTTGCCCCAGTTCATCCGGACTGTCGACCAGGCGCAGCTGGTAGCCGCGGTCGAGCCAGGCGGCCAGGCCTTGCGCCATGTACAGGTCGGTGGGGAAGTTGCTGCGTTCGCTGACGATGATACGCCGCGCGGCCTGCGCGGGGTCGCTGGCCTGCATCTGCAGGGCGGCGGCCAGGGCCTTGAACAAGTTGACGGAGGTGGTATCGGTGATCACCACTTCGCCAGTCTGCGCGCCGAGCAGCGGGGCCAGGCGGTCGCCCAGGCGCTTGGGCAGGTCGAACCAGCCGGCCGTATTCCAGCTGCGGATCAGGTCCGTGCCCCATTCGGCCGTGATGACGTGCTGGGCGCGGGCCAGCGCCGCTTTCGGCCGCGCGCCCAGGGAATTGCCGTCGAGGTAAATCACGCCTTGCGGCAAGTCGAATTGCTGGCGCAGGGGCGCCAGGGGATCGTCGAGGTCGCGCGCGCTGCAGTCATGTCGAGAAATCATGGTGGCTTTCATGTTGATACTTGTCTCAATGGCGCAATATTGTTTGAAGCTTAAAGTATTGTGCGGGAGCAGGCAGTGTAGCAAATCCGCGCCGGAAAGCGGAATTTCCACCCTGGCTGCAGCGTGAAAAGAGCCTGCCTGCGGGGCGTCAACGAAAAAAATCACGATTTTTAAAAATATTTTCAAATCACCCTAAAGTTTCGCCAGACGCCGCCGTCAACGATTACATGAACGGCGTCAAACCGGCCAAAAAAGAATGCGGGTCTTTGAAATATTTTTCGAAAAAGCCCTAAAGTTCCTGCCAAGGCGGCCGTTATCTAGGTAGACAGGCTTGATTCCGATCAAGTTGTTGTAAAAAAGTGATATTTTTTACAGGCCCAAAGTCGGGTAAACCCGCCGCAGAGCCAACCTCCCACATCCGCGCCGTTGCTGGCGTGCGACCATGATCGAGCAGTGTTTGTCAGACAAACACCTACGATCCCATCCGCTATTGCCCGACCAAAAATACAGCGCTGCGCCTCTGTTGCATTTAATGTTGCTCCTGCAGAATGTATCTCACTGGCAACACACAACGCCAGCTGAATTCAACGGATTGAGGAGATGGAAATGACTGCTAACGACATGATGGCTGAGATTCGCGACGCTAACCTGAGCTACCTGATGCTGGCCCAGCAAATGATTCGTGCGGACAAGGTAACGGCCATCTTCCGTTTGGGCATCGCCGCCGACATCGCCGAACTGATCGAAGGCATGAGCAATGCGCAGATCCTCAAGCTCGCTGGCGGCAACATGATGCTGGCCCGCTTCCGCTTCGACGACAGCGCCATCCTGGGCATGCTGACGAACTACAATAAAGACCGCTCGCTGGCCCAGTCGCACGCTGCCATCCTCATGGCCGGCCAAGGCGTCGAAGAAATCGCTTAAGGTTGCCATCAAACGTCCATGGCGGCGTTGCATTGCCCTGAACATTTTGCCGGCAACCTTATCAGTCAGTATCAGTTAGTCAGTATCAGTCAGTCGCGGAGTACACAGCATGGCCAAGAAAAGTGTCGTATCGGAAGCGCAGGAAATCCAGCTGGCCATCGAATTGATACAGCTGGGCGCACGCCTGCAACTGCTGGAGACGGAAGTCTCGCTGTCGCGCGAGCGCCTGCTGAATCTGTACAAGGAATTGAAGGGCGTCTCGCCGCCCAAGGGCATGCTGCCGTTTTCCACCGACTGGTTCCTCACCTGGCAACCGAATATCCATTCCTCGCTGTTCATCAACATCCATAAATTCCTCGTCGACCACGCGGGTGCCACGGGCATCGAAGCCGTGATGAAGGCGTATAAGCTGTATCTGGAACAGATGCCGCCCGAAGCGGGCGAAGAGCCCCTGCTGTCGCTGACGCGGGCCTGGACCCTGGTGCGCTTTTTCAGCAGCAAGATGCTGGACATGGCGCCCTGCGGCAAGTGCGGCGGCAAGTTTGTCGTCAATTGCCTCGACCTGAACGCCGATTATGTGTGCGGCCTGTGCCACATGCCTTCGCGCGCCGGCAAGACCAAGAAGGCGCGCGATGAAGCGGCCGCTGTTGCGCCGGGCGCGGCTGCCTGAGCCCTGCATAAGACAGTAAATAAGCCGGAGCCGGTCGCCTGACCGCACTCCGGCTTTTTCATGTCGTCATCGCTTACACTGGCGTTTTCCTTCTCTGACTACCCCATGCTGCAACAAATCCTGCGCGCGCCCGCGCTCAAGGCCATCCTGATCCAGGTGCTGGCCTTTCCCTTGATGTTGCTATTGGTATATGGCCTGGCGCGCGCGGGCGTGGCCATGTCGCTGCCGGCCGTGGCGCTTGTGCAGGGCGTGCTGGCGGCGCTTATTACCTGGCGCGCGGGGCTGGCCCGCTGGTGGTGCGCCATCGGCCTGCTGTTTGCGCCCGCCTTGCTGGGCGCCAGCCTGCTTGACTGGCCTCCGGCCGTGTTCCTGGCGGCCTTTGTTTTCCTGTTGAGCCTGTACTGGTCCACGTTCCGCACGCAAGTGCCGTTTTATCCGTCGGGGCCGAAGGTGTGGCAGGCCGTGGCCGAGCTGATCGCGGACCGTCCCGGCGTGCGCCTGGTCGATATCGGCAGCGGCCTGGGCGGCCTGGTGCTGGACCTGGCGCGGCGCCGGCCCGACGGGCAGTTTTCCGGCATCGAGCTGGCGCCGCTGCCCTGGCTGGCCAGCCGCTTGCGCGCGCGGATGGCGGGCAGCCGCGCGCGCTTCCTGCGCGGCGATTACGAAGCGCTCGACTTCGGCCGCTACGATGCCGTGTTTGCCTACCTGTCGCCGGCGGCGATGGCGGCCCTGTGGAATAAGGCGGAAAAGGAAATGTTGCCCGGTAGCATGCTTCTTAGTTACGAATTCCGGATTGCGGCACGCGAGCCCGATAAGACCATCGCCGCCACAGAGGGTGGTCCTTTGCTTTACATATGGTGCTTTTAAGCAATTGTCTGCGTTATTTGCTTGCCCGTGGGGCAATCTCACGTTATTGTAGTTCCACACGGCATTTTCTCGGATTTGCATTGAAAAGCAGCACATTTCAATTAACTTCCGGTTGCTTTTTTGCCGCAGTCTTTACCGTCGGCGCAGCCGCCAAAAGACAGGAACAGGTTTGAACATGCCGTGCATACAGCCGCGGCCATTATTGGGAGTCAGGGCACTTGTTAGTCATAATCGGATACATCATCGTCTGCGCCTCGGTCTTTGGCGGCTTCGCAATGGCCGGCGGCCATCTGGCGGCGCTGTTCCAGCCGCTGGAGTTGCTGATGATCGGCGGCGCCGCCCTGGGCGCCTTCCTTGTTGGTAACAATAACAAGGCCATCAAGGCAACGATCGCCGCCTTGCCCAGCCTGTTCAAGGGATCGCGCTATACCAAAGACCTGTACATGGAACTGATGTCGCTGTTGTTTGAAGTGCTCAGCAAGGTGCGCAAGGAAGGCTTGATGTCGATCGAAGGCGATATCGACAAGCCGGAAGAGAGCCCGCTGTTTTCCAAGTATCCGGCGGTGCTGGCCGACCACCACATCGTCGAATTCATGACCGATTACCTGCGCCTGATGGTATCGGGCAATATGGATGCCTTCCAGATTGAAAACCTGATGGACAACGAAATCGAGACGCACCATCACGAAGGCGCCGTGCCGGCCCACGTGATCGCCAAGGTGGGCGACGGCTTGCCCGCGTTCGGTATCGTCGCCGCCGTGATGGGCGTGGTGCACACGATGGAGTCGGTGGGCATACCGCCGGCCGAGCTGGGCATGCTGATCGCGCACGCGCTGGTCGGCACCTTCCTCGGCATCTTGCTGGCCTATGGTTTCGTCGGCCCGCTGGCCAGCCTGCTGGAGCAGAAGCTGGAAGAGTCGAGCAAGATGTTCCAGTGCGTGAAAGTGACGCTGCTGGCCAGCCTGAACGGCTATGCGCCGGCGCTGGCCGTGGAGTTCGGCCGCAAGGTGCTGTTCTCGACCGAGCGCCCGACGTTCAATGAGCTGGAAGACCACATCAAGAAATCGAAAACGAAGTAAGCAGTGAATATACGCCTGGACACCATGAGTCATTTGCAGCACACGGAAGGGGGACGCCATGGCCGATGAAGGCATGCGCCCGATTATCGTCAAACGTATCAAGAAGACGGCTGGCGGACACCATGGCGGGGCGTGGAAAATCGCCTACGCCGACTTTGTCACGGCCATGATGGCCTTCTTCCTGCTGATGTGGCTGCTCGGCTCCACCTCGAAGGGCGACTTGAACGGCATTTCCGAATTCTTCAAGACGCCGTTGAAAGTGGCCATGGCGGGCGGCTCCGGCAGCGGCGAAAGCAATTCCGTGATCCAGGGCGGCGGCCAGGACCTGTCGCGCCAGGATGGGCAGGTGCGCAAGGCGCAGGAAGAGCAGCAGCGCAAATCGTTCGACCTCAATTCCGCCAAGGCGGCGCTCGAACGCGAGGAAGGCAAGCGCCTGCAGGCGCTCAAGGCGCGCATCGAAGCGACCATCGACGCCAATCCCCTGCTGAAAAAATACAAGAACCAGCTGCTGCTCGATATTACCAGCGAAGGCTTGCGCATCCAGATCGTCGACGAGCAGAACCGTCCGATGTTTGCGCTCGCCAATGCGAACCTGCAACCGTACACCAAGGAAATCCTGCACGCCATCGGCTCCGTGCTCAATGAAGTGCCGAACCGCATCGGCCTGTCCGGCCATACGGATTCGACGCCCTATATGAGCGATGCAGGCTACAGCAACTGGGAATTGTCGGCCGACCGCGCGAATGCGTCGCGGCGCGAACTGGTGATCGGCGGCATGAAGGAAGAAAAAGTCTTGCGCGTGGTGGGACTGGGCTCGGCCGCCCACCTGGACAAGCTCGATCCCTTCAATCCGATCAACCGGCGCATCAGCATCATCGTCATGAACAAGCGCACGGAAGAAAATGTCTTGCGCGATGGTTCGGCGATCGAGCTGCCGGTGACCGATGCCGCTTCCGCCGCTGTCGCTTCAGGGCTGGCTGCCGGTGCGCCGCCCGCGGCGGCGCCAGTCCCGGCCCCGGCAGCGGCGAAAAAATAACACGCAAGGCTGTCGACGCGTGGTGTATTGAAACAATGAGACCTTTATGACAAGAAAGAAAATACTTGGCTCGCATGTAAAACGCCTGCTGTCTGGCGTGTCGGACCATGGCCGCAAGCACTTGACGGAGGTGGAAACCGACCTGGTGCAGACCGGCATCTTGCTGGAAGAGGCGATCGAGAAGCTGTCCTTCAATTTCATGGCGATACACGCAGCCGTCGCTGCGCAGCAAGACACTATCGCGCTGCTGCTCGACGGCGGTATTCCGGCCGAGCAGCAGCGCGAAAAACTGCTGGCGTTGCAGGATGAGGTGGGGGGCTATGTGAATGCCGCCATCACCAGCATGCAGTTTCAGGACATGACCAGCCAGCTGATCGAGCGCACCCTGAAGCGCGTGACGGGCTTGCGCGAGTTCCTCGGGACCCTGGGCGAGCATGGCGCGGAGATGTTGCCGGAGAGCGACAATGAAGAAATTGTCGCCTTGCTGGGTCGGGTCAGCATGGCGCTGGCGATTCAAAGCCTGGAGTTGCGCAGCGTGCTGCGCAAGGCTGTCAGTCAACAGCATTTGGAAAGCGGCGACATCGAGCTGTTCTAGCATGCCAGTGCGGAGCGCTTGTGGTCGCATGGATTGATTAATCAAATACTCGGGCAGGATGCCCGGAATAAGTGGGAGCAAAGATGGCCAAAACGATACTTGCAGTGGACGATTCCAGCTCATTGCGCCAGATGGTGGCGTTCAGCCTGAAAGCCGCCGGTTACCAGGTGGTGGAGGCCGTGGACGGCCAGGACGGACTGGAAAAAGCCAAGCTGCAAACCGTAGACCTGGTATTGACGGACCAGAACATGCCGCGCATGGATGGCCTGGAACTGATCAAGCTGCTGCGTGAATTGCCGACCTACCAGAAGGTGCCCATCCTGATGCTGACGACGGAGTCGTCGGACGAGATGAAATCGAAAGGCCGTGCCGCCGGCGCCAATGGCTGGCTGGTCAAGCCGTTCGATCCGCAACGCCTGATCGAAGTGGTCAAGAAGGTGATCGGCTGATGCCAGCCGCGCAGCGCAATGATGCAATTGACGGAGTCACCCTATGACCATCGATATTAGCCAGTTTTTTCAGGTCTTTTTCGATGAGGCCGAAGAACTGCTGGCTGAAAAAGAACGGCTGCTGCTGGCCGTTGATATTGCGGCGCCCGACGCCGAAGATCTGAATGCCATTTTCCGCACCGCCCACTCGATCAAGGGCGGCGCATCGACGTTCGGCCTCTCCGACATGAGCGAGGTGACGCACATCCTCGAGTCGCTGCTCGACCGCATCCGCCAGGGCCAGATGGCCCTGACGGCGGAACACGTCGACGCCTTTTTGGCGGCCAAGGACATCCTCAAGATGCAGCTCGACGGCCATCGCCTGGGCAGCGCCGTCGACCAGGATGCCGTGGCCAACGTGCGCATGATGCTGCAGTCGTTCTCGCAGGACGTGCCCGTGGCCGCGCTCACGCCCGTCGCGCCGGCCTTCCACACGGCGGAAAAGGCCGCCGTCAGCCATGCCGGCGGCCACCGCATCCGCCTGGAACTGCCGGCCATGGAGCCGCGCGAAGTCGATGCGCTGGCGGCCGAACTGGGCTTGCTGGGCGACGTCGCCGTATCGAGCCTGCCCGACGCGCGCAAGGTGCTGGAAGTGACGACGCATGAAAGCCTGGACGATATCCTGGCCATCTGCTCGTTCGTGCTCAATCCCGACGACATGGTGATCACGCAGGCGCCGCCACTGGCGCCAGGCGAGGCCGAAGCGGCCCGCGCGGCGCAGGAAAAGGCGCAAGGCTACGGTTTCTTCGACCCGCTGCCAGGCACTCCTGGCGCGCCGGGCGCGGCCGATCCCGGTTACGGCTTCTTCCAGCCGATCGAGGATATCCGCGCCGCCGCCGGCGTGCAGAGCGACGCCGAACAGGGTTACGGATTCTTCCAGCCCCTCGAACAGATTCGCGCAGACGCGGCCAAGGCGGGCAACGCCAGCGCTGCCGCCGCGCCGGCCGTGGCGAGCGCCGTGGCCGAAGCGGAGCAGGAAAAGAAACCGGCCAAGAAAGAGGGCGACAAGGCCGGCGCCGAATCGTCGTCGATCCGCGTCTCGATCGAAAAAGTCGACCAGCTGATCAACCTGGTGGGCGAACTGGTGATCACGCAGGCGATGATCGAGCAGCGCGCCAGCGCGCTCGATCCGATGCTGCATGAAAAACTGCTCGACAGCGTCAGCCACCTGACGCGCAACACGCGCGACTTGCAGGAAGCGGTGATGTCGATCCGCATGATGCCGATGGATTTCGTCTTCTCGCGCTTCCCGCGCATGGTGCGCGACCTGGCGACGAAACTGGGCAAGAAGGTCGACTTCATCACCAATGGCGCCGCCACGGAACTGGACAAGGGCCTCATCGAGCGCATCGTCGATCCGCTCACGCACCTGGTGCGCAACAGTATCGACCATGGCGTGGAAATGCCGGCCGCCCGCGTGGCCGCCGGCAAGACCGAGGCGGGACGTCTGTTCCTCTCGGCCAGCCACCAGGGCGGCAACATCATCATCGAGGTATCCGATGACGGCGCGGGATTGAACCGCGAGCGCATCCTGGCCAAGGCTGCGCAGCAGGGCCTGGACGTGTCCGAGTCGATGAGCGACGCCGACGTGTGGCAGCTGATTTTCGCACCCGGCTTTTCCACCGCCGAAGCGGTCACCGACGTGTCGGGCCGCGGCGTGGGCATGGATGTCGTCAAGCGCAATATCAGCGCCATGGGCGGCGTCGTCGACATCCGTTCGGCCAAGGGTTTCGGCACGACGATTTCCATTTCGCTGCCGCTGACCCTGGCCATCCTGGACGGCATGTCGATCCGCGTTGGCGACGAGGTGTATATTTTACCGCTGGGCTTTGTCATCGAATCGCTGCAGCCAGCCGTTGAGGACATCAAGGACATCAGCGGCAAGGGGCAGGTGGTGAAAGTGCGCGGCGAATATCTGCCCTTGATTCCGCTGTACCAGATGTTCGACATCGCGCCGCGCTTTACCAGTCCCTCGGAAGGCATCTGCGTGATCCTCGAGACGGAAGGGCGCAAGGCGGCCCTGTTTGTCGACGACCTGGTGGGGCAGCAGCAGGTCGTGGTGAAAAACCTCGAATCGAATTACCGCAAGGTGGTGGGCATTTCCGGCGCCACCATCCTGGGTGATGGCGGCGTGTCGCTGATTCTCGATGTCGCCGCCCTCATCCGTTCCTCTCGCCAGCTGGCCGACGAGTCCATTTTTTCGTAATACCGATAGATAAAGATAGGAAAACGCACCATGTCAGATACTCAACAAACATCCGGAAGCAATGCGGGCGACGGCAAGGACATCGCCGGCCGTGAATTCCTGGCCTTCACCCTGGGCTCCGAAGAGTACGGCATCGATATCCTGAAGGTCCAGGAGATTCGTGGTTACGAAGCGGTCACCCGCATCGCCAACGCGCCTGAATTCATCAAGGGCGTGATCAACCTGCGCGGCATCATCATCCCGGTGGTCGACATGCGCATCAAGTTCAACCTGGGCACGCCCGTGTACGACCAGTTCACGGTGGTGATCATCCTGAACATCGGCGGCCGTATCGTCGGCATGGTGGTCGATAGCGTTTCCGACGTCACCACCCTGACGCCGGAGCAGGTCAAGCCGGCGCCGGAAATGGGCACAGCCTTCTCGACCGACTACATGATCGGCCTGGGCACCATCGACGAGCGCATGCTGATCCTGGTCGACATCGACAAGCTGATGTCGAGCAGCGAGATGGGCCTGATCGACAAGCTGGCGGCTTAAGCGGCAGTTTTACCACGCAAAGAATCACTACAGATATGCATGTACCGGCGCGGGAAAGTAATCCTCGGGAAATTATTGTGAATTTATGACGAACAGAACCGGATGCTGTGCAAGGCGCCCGCTGCGACGCAGTGCGAGCACTGCCAGCTGCGGGCAACACCGCACAGCGCCGGTTATGGAAGTCAGAAATCATAATAATTTATTGGGGGTTACTTGCCAGAGGCGCGCCGGCAGGCTGCAAGGTCCGACAGAGACCCGGCCACAACACGGCGCCGTCCGGTTGAACGGGCGCCGTTCACATAAATATTGGAGACTGTAATGAGTTTGCGCGATTTCAAGATAGGCACCCGGCTGGGGATAGGTTTTGGCAGCATCCTCGCCATCCTGGTGGTGGTGATCGTTTCGGCGAATGCACTGAATTACCGTAACAAGGCCCAGCTGCTCACGGGGCTGGAACTGGCAAGCGAAAAGAATACGCAGGCGTCGCAGATGAAAAGCGCGATGCTGGAAACCGGTATCGCCATGCGCAATATCGGCCTGCAGGGCGATGTGAGCCTGATGCAGGCGGAAGAGGGCAAGGTGCGCGAGCAGCGCAAGCTGTACGACGGCGCCCGCGGCAAGCTGGCCACCTTGGGCCTGTCCGATGGCGAGAAGGCGCTGCTGGCCAATATCGCCAAGGTCGACGGCGAAGTCGATGCCGCCTTCAAGGAAGCGATGGGACAGGTGCTGGCGTTTAACAGCGAGGGCGCGGCGAAGGTGATCGCCACCCGCATCGATCCCTTGAACAAGACGACCCTGGCCGATATCAACAAGCTGCTCGATTTGCAGCACGTGGCGCAGCAAAGCTTCATGGACGACTCGCTGGCGGCCGATGCGCGCCTGATGATGGTACTGTTCATCCTGGGCGGCGCGGCCGTGGCGATCGGCGCCTGGTGCGCCATCTTCATCACGCGCTCGATCACGGTGCCATTGTCCGGCGCAGTGGCCGTGGCGCAGAAGGTGGCGGCCGGCGAGCTGACCTCGCGCGTGGTGGTCGAAGGCAAGGATGAAACGAGCGCGCTGCAGCAGGCGCTCAAGGACATGAACGAGAGCCTGGTGCAGACGGTCAGCGACGTGCGCACCGGGACGGACACCATCACCGTGGCGTCGCGCGAGATCGCCAGCGGCAATGCGGACCTGTCGGCGCGCACGGAAACGCAGGCCAGTTCGCTCGAAGAGACGGCGTCGTCGATGGAAGAGCTGACGTCGACCGTGAAGCAGAACGCGGACAACGCGCGCCAGGCCAACCAGCTGGCAGTGTCGGCGTCGTCGGTGGCGGAGCAGGGCGGCAAGGTGGTGTCGCAAGTGGTCGACACCATGGGTTCCATCAAGGACAGTTCGCGCAAGATCGTCGACATCATCGGCGTCATCGACGGCATTGCGTTCCAGACGAATATCCTGGCGCTGAATGCGGCCGTCGAAGCGGCGCGCGCAGGCGAGCAGGGACGCGGTTTTGCGGTGGTGGCGTCGGAAGTGCGCAATCTGGCGCAACGATCGGCCGGCGCGGCGAAGGAAATCAAGGGCTTGATCGGCGACTCGGTCGACAAGGTCGATGCCGGCAGCCGTCTGGTGGACGAGGCGGGGCAGACCATGGGTCTGATCGTCACGTCGATCCGGCAGGTGGCCGACATCATGGGCGAGATCACGGCGGCGACGCAGGAGCAGAGCCACGGCATCGAGGAAGTGAACCAGGCCATCGCGCAGATGGACCAGATGACGCAGCAAAATGCGGCGCTGGTCGAGGAAGCGGCGGCGGCCGCCGAAAGCATGCAGGACCAGGCGCAGAAACTGGCCGACGCCGTCAGCATCTTCAAGCTGGACGGCGAGAGCGCGGCGCAGGCAGCCATGCCCGCGTCCGCGCCCGTGGTCAAGGCGGCGGCACGGCCGGTACCGGGTGTGGCGGCAACTGCACGGCGGGTGGCAACGGCGGCGCAGGCCGGCACGCCACCGCCCGCGAAAAAGTTGGCGGCGGCCGGCGGCGACGATTGGGAAGAGTTCTGACGCCAACCCGGTCCCGCTAGTTATACTTGCAAAGGCATTGGTCAGAGTAGTCATAGAGAGGTAAAAACAAAATGCCGCAAACTAAAACGGATTCGGTCAAGGAATTTGATTTCACTGGCAAGGACTTCGAACGGGTCCGCGCCATGATTTACAAGCGGGCCGGCATCGCGCTGGCCGACAGCAAGCAGGAGATGGTCTACAGCCGCCTGGCCAGGCGGCTGCGCGCGACCGGCATCTCCTCGTTCGTCCGCTACCTGGACGACCTGGAAGCGGGCCGCATGGGCGACGAGTGGGAAGCGTTCACGAATGCGCTGACGACCAACCTGACGTCGTTCTTCCGCGAGGCGCATCACTTCCCGCTGCTGGCCGAGCATGTGAAAAAACTGAGCGGGCCGATCACCATCTGGTGTTCGGCCAGTTCCACCGGCGAGGAGCCGTATTCGATCGCCATGACGGTGTGCGAGGCGTTCAATACGCTCACGCCGCCCGTCACCATCATCGCCACGGACATCGACACGAATGTGCTGGCCACGGCTGCCAATGGCGTCTACAACCTGGACCGGCTCGACAAGATGCCGGCCGACCGTGCGCGGCGCTTTTTCTTGCGCGGCAAGGGCGACCGCGAAGGGCAGGTGCGGGTGCGTCCTGAACTGCGCCAGATGATCACCTTCAAGCCGCTCAACCTGCTGGCCGACGGCTGGCCATTGACGGGCCAGTTCGACGTCATCTTTTGCCGTAACGTGATGATTTATTTTGACAAGGCGACGCAGCGCAAGATCCTGTCGCGCTTTGTGCCGTTGATGAAACCCGATGCCCTGCTGTTCGCGGGCCATTCGGAGAATTTTCTGTACGTGTCGGATTCACTGAAGCTGCGCGGTAAAACAGTCTATGAGCTCGACCAGCCTCGGGGCGCCGCGCCCAAGGCACCGTCGCATCGTACATGAGAGTGAAATATGAGCCTGGAATCCAAAGAGCAATTCGCCACTAACGTCTATTACGACAGGACGTTCAACTGTGACGCCGCCAAGATCTTGCCTGGTGAGTATTACTTTACCAACAAGGACATGCTGATCGTCACCGTGCTCGGCTCCTGCGTCTCGGCCTGCATCCGCGACCGTGTCACGGGCCTGGGAGGCATGAACCACTTCATGCTGCCCGATGGCGGCAGCGATCCGAACAGCCCGATTTCCGCGTCGATGCGCTATGGCACCTACGCCATGGAAATCCTGATCAACGATTTGCTGAAGGCGGGCGCGCGGCGCGAGAACATGGAAGCGAAAGTGTTCGGCGGCGGCGCCGTGCTGCGCGGCTTCACGGCGATCAACGTCGGTGAGCGCAACGCGGCTTTCGTCATCAATTATCTGAAGGCGGAAAAGATGCGCGTGGTGGCGGAAGACCTCAACGACATCCACCCGCGCAAGGTGTATTTTTTCCCCCGCAGCGGCAAGGTGCTGGTGAAAAAGCTGATGCAGACGCATAACGATACGCTGGTACGCCGCGAACTCGATTACGCCAGCCGCCTCAAGGTCGCGCCGGTGGGCGGCGAGGTCGAGCTGTTCTGATACATATCGGACCAAACCTGCTGCGCACCGCGTTGTGCGGCTTGCGGCAGTGTGGTCCGGGTACTAATTTAATAAGAAACAAGGGCCGCAAGGCCTGGAAGGATAACTATGAAGATCAAAGTATTGATCGTGGATGATTCGGCGCTGATTCGCAGCGTCATGACGGAAATCGTAAACAGCCAGCCCGACATGGAAGTGGTGGGCGCGGCGCCCGATCCGCTGGTGGCGCGCGAGATGATCAAGCAGACCAACCCCGACGTGCTGACCCTCGATGTCGAGATGCCGAAGATGGACGGCCTGGACTTCCTGGAAAAGCTGATGCGCTTGCGCCCGATGCCGGTGCTGATGGTGTCGTCGCTGACCGAGCGCGGTTCGGAAATCACCATGCGCGCGCTGGAACTGGGCGCCGTCGATTTCGTCACCAAGCCGAAGATTTCCATCCAGAGCGGCATGCGCGAGTACACGGACATGATCGCCGACAAGATCCGCGCCGCCTCGAAGGCGCGCATCCGCGCGCGCACCCTGCCGTCGGCCGGCGACAAGGTGGCCGCGCCGCTGCCTGCGCTGCGCAGCCCATTGACGTCGAGCGAAAAGCTGATCATCGTGGGCGCCTCGACGGGCGGCACGGAAGCGATCCGCGAATTTCTCATGCAGATGCCGTCCGATTGTCCCGGCATCCTGATCACGCAGCACATGCCGGAAGGCTTTACGCGTTCGTTCGCGCGCCGCCTCGATTCGCTGTGCAAAATATCGGTGCAGGAAGCGGCGGGCGGCGAACGCGTGCTGCCTGGCCACGCCTACATCGCGCCCGGCCATTCGCACCTGACCCTGACGCGCAGCGGCGCCAACTACATGACCAAGATCGACCAGGGTGAACCAGTCAACCGCCACCGTCCGTCGGTCGATGTGCTGTTCCGTTCGGCCGCGCAATCGGCCGGTAAAAATGCCGTCGGCGTGATCCTCACCGGCATGGGCAAGGACGGCGCACAAGGCATGTTGGAGATGAAGGCCGCAGGAGCGTATAATTTTGCGCAGGACGAAGCCAGTTGCGTGGTGTTCGGCATGCCGCGCGAGGCGATCGCTGTCGGCGCTACGCATGAGGTCGGTGCTCTGACGGCGCTGCCTGGCATGGTACTGGGACACCTGGCGGCGCATGGTATGCGTGCTTTGCGCGTGTAAGCCACGTTTTATATGATCTGAGGCAAGTTTGTTCGCCTAAAAGCAACGAAAATGCTATCCTACAACTTGCTGCCGTAGTGTCGACCATAATGTCGGCATTCATGTCGATATTATTAACAAACCGCTACAGAAACAACGGAGTTATTCATGGCTGATCCAAAGATGAAATTTTTAGTCGTTGACGATTTTTCGACGATGCGCCGCATTGTCCGGAATCTGTTGAAGGAACTGGGTTATGCCAACGTCGATGAGGCGGAAGACGGCGTGATGGGCCTGGCCAAGCTGCGCGCGGAATCGTTCGATTTCGTCGTGTCGGACTGGAACATGCCGAACATGGATGGCCTGACGATGCTGCAGCATATCCGCGCCGATCCCGCACTGGCCAAGCTGCCCGTGCTGATGGTCACCGCCGAAGCGAAGAAGGAAAACATCATCGCCGCCGCGCAAGCTGGCGCCAGCGGTTATGTCGTCAAGCCGTTCACGGCAGCGACCCTCGATGAAAAGCTGAACAAGATTTTCGAGAAGCTGGAAAAAGCCGGCGCCTGATCACGGCTTGATACCGATCAAGAAAAACGCTGCCCGTGCAAACCGGCGGCGTTTTTTTCGTCGGCTTGCGCCGCGCTTACGCCCAGCCCATCCCGCGTGTCCTTCGCTCTGACTGGATGAAATTGCGTAAGGGAATGAAATATTTCCCATAGTTAACTTTACACGTCAAATGATTTGGCCCATGATCGCTGCAGTATTCCCCCTTTGTCCCCGACCCCGACAAGAAGGAGCGCACGATGCGCCGAGCACCCGTATTATTTTTCGCCCTGAGCACGGCCCTGTTGGCGGCCTGTGGCGTGAGCCTTGAACAAACCGCCGTTGCGCCTGTCGCGTCTGTCGAAATGCAGGAGCCACCCGCGCAGTCGCCTGCCGAAGCGGATGGCCGGCATGCCTATCTGCACCGCGTGGGCGGCCAGGATTATGTCAGCCTGAGCCAGCACGGCTCCGAGGGCGGCTTGCCGATCCTCACGGGCACGCAGCGCCATGCGCGCGCCATCCGCCTGCTGGCGGCCGATCCGGCCCAGGCGCGGGCCATCCTGCGCAGCCTGAGGCTGCCTGCGAACCAGCGCAAGCTGTGGGCGGGCGAGGAAATCGTGCTCGACGCGGCAAGCTATGACATGTTGCAAGCGGCACGCGGCAGCAGCAAGCCGCTGTTTGCCGAGCTCAAGCTGGTAGGGATGGAGAAGTAGGTAAAGCAACGGGGCCGAATGGCCCCGCTGTGACTGCGTTTAAAACATCTGACAAAAACCGTAGCGAGCGGGCAGTGAGCTGTGGCCGAGAAGCGGAGCTGTGCTTTAGCGCAGTGAGCATCGCAGGCCGCAAATCGCGACGCGCAGCAGGTTTTGTTGTATGTTAAATTTCCAGGTTGTCGATGAGTCTGGTCTGCCCCAGCTTGGCGGCGGCCAGCACCACCAGCGGTTCGCCCGCGGCCAGTTCGGCGGCGCTTGGCGCCTGCAGGTTGGCGCGCTTGCGCACGGCGATGTAGTCCGATTTCCAGCCGCGGCTGTTCAATAGCTGCATGCTGGCCTGTTCCAGTTCTCCCACGGCCAGGTTGCCCTTGCGCACTTCCTCGGCCACGAAATTGAGGCCCTTGAACAGTTCCGGCGCTTCCGCCCGTTCGCTTTCTGACAAGTACATATTGCGCGAGGACAAGGCCAGGCCATCGTCGGCACGGTAGGTTTCGGCGGCGATGATTTCCGTCGGCAGCGCGAACTGGCGCGCCATGTTGCGGATGATCATCAGTTGCTGGTAATCCTTCTTGCCGAACACGGCCACTCGCGGACCCACGCACGAGAAGAGCTTGGTGACGACCGTGCACACGCCTTCGAAGAAGCCGGGGCGGAATTCGCCTTCCAGGGTATTGCCCAGGTCATCGGGCGGACGCACGCGGTATTCCTGCGGTTCCGGGTACAGTTCCTTTTCCGTCGGCGCGAACAGCACGTACACGCCTTCCTTTTCCAGCTTGGCGATGTCGGCCGCCATGGTGCGCGGATATTTCTCGAAATCCTCGTTCGGCCCGAATTGCAGCCGGTTCACGAAGATCGAGGCGACGACGGGGTCGCCATGCTTGCGCGCCAGGCGCATCAGCGACAGATGGCCTTCGTGTAGGTTGCCCATGGTGGGGACGAACGCCGTGCGCAGCTGTCCGCTGAGCTGGTCGCGCAATTCTTCAATGTCGGAAATAATTTTCATGGATTGCTTTCGCTAAAACCCCGTTGTACGGTGGTCAGTGACAAAGGGAAGGGGTCAGGCGGGCGAATACGCCAGCCGGACGTAGATGGGGGCAAACGGTTCTGCCTGCGTGATTTCGATCAGGGTTTCCTTGGCCAGTTCCAGCAGGGCCACGAAGTTGACCACCACCACGGGTACGCCGCCGGCAATGTCGAACAGATCGCTGAATTCGACGAAGCGCGACGATTGCAAATGGCGCAAAATGCTCGACATGTGCTCGCGCACGGACAGTTCCTGGCGGCTGATGCGGTGATGCTGGGTCAGCTTGGCGCGCTTCAGCACGTCGAGCCACGCCTGCTGCAGGTCCACCGGTTCCACGTCGGGCCAGGTGGGCGTCAGGCTTTGCTCGATGAAAATCTGCGTGCGCACGAAATCGCGCTCGAACTGCGGGATGGCGTTCAGGTCGTAGGCGGCCAGCTTGATCTGCTCGTACTCGAGCAGGCGGCGCACCAGTTCGGCGCGGGGGTCGCCGCCATCTTCCTCGACGTCGCTCTTGCGCGATGGCAAAAGCATACGCGACTTGATCTCGATCAGCATGGCCGCCATCAGCAGATACTCGGCGGCCAGTTCCAGGTTGCGCACGCGGATCTGGTCAACATATTTCAGATATTGCAGGGTCACCTGCGCCATCGGAATATCGAGAATGTTGAAGTTTTGCTTGCGGATCAGGTAGAGCAGCAAGTCGAGCGGGCCTTCGAAGGCTTCGAGGAAGATTTCCAGCGCGTCCGGCGGAATGTACAAATCCGTCGGCATGCGCATCATGGGCTCGCCATACAGGCGGGCGATGCCCAGCGGGTCGGCGGCGGGCGCCGCATCCGTTACCGTCGTTGCAGATGCTGCAGGGTCGCCGCTGCCGTCGCCATCGGCGACAGGTTCGGGCGACTCGATGACTGCGCCGGCACCGGAATCGTCGGCTTCCGGCGTGACTGCAGACTCTTCAGGCAACATCGTGCCGGTTCCAGATCTTAGTTCTTGTTCTGGTAAACGTAAGCCTGTTGCTTGACGGCCGACGCCAGCTGGCGTTCCTGCTCATCGATGCTGACGGCCGGCTTGTCCCACAGCAGGGCGCGGCCCGCTTGCTGGCCCGCTTCCATGCCAGGGTTCTTGGCCTTCAGTTCGGCGATGAACAAGGTGTGGTCGGATACATAGTTGTTGTGTTTTGCAGGCAGTTTCATATTCTCTTCTGAGTGTCTTATGGGTAAGGTCAGCCGGCCGTATTTTACCGCGCCGTGCCGCTTGGCGGGTTGTTGTATCGGCAAGTCCGGGGCGAAATTGCTAAAAATCAATAACGCAGCAGGCGCCGCATCACCATCGGCGCCGGTTCGGCGGGGTTGGCGTGCGAATATTCCAGTTCTTCGGCCAGCTCGAATTCGAAGGCCGCATAAAAATCGATCAGCTTGCGCTGGTCGCGCCGCACGGCCAGGCGCAATTCCTCGGCCTGGCACGACAGGCCGTGATGAATGATGGCTTCCAGCAAGTGCTGCGAGACGTGGCTGCCCCGGTAGGCGGGCAGCACGCCCATGCGTGAAATCTTCCAGATGGCGGGATCGCTGTCGAGCGGCATCCAGCGCAGCGAGCCGGCTGGAATGTCGTCGATCAGCAACAGAAAACCGCCGCCGTGGCGCAATTGGGCTTCCACCTGCTGTGCCGTCTCGTGGTGCCCGCTGGACGAGGCCGCCACCTTGCCGGCCCACGCGGCGCGGGTCAGCTCGGCCATCAGTTGTGCATCTGCATTTGTTGCTTCGCGCACCACGATATTCATCATCGGTCCTTGTGGTGGCTTAGCGGATGCGCATGCCAGGTTCGGCGCCCGGCCACGGGTTCAGGATGTAGATGCCCGGATTGACCTTCTCGTCGGCGGCGGAGGCAGCCATGACCATGCCTTCGGAAATGCCGAACTTCATCTTGCGCGGCGCCAGGTTGGCCACCAGCACCGTCAGCTTGCCGATCAGTTCTTCCGGCTGGTAAGCCGAACGGATGCCCGAGAAGACATTGCGCAAGCGGCCTTCGCCCGCGTCCAAGGTCAGGCGCAGCAGTTTGTCCGAGCCGTCCACCAGTTCGCAATTGACGATTTTCGCGATGCGCAGGTCGACCTTGAGGAAGTCGTCGATCTTGATTTCGGGCGCCAGTTCCTCGATGGTGCTGGCCGGAGTGGCGGCCACGTCGCTGACGGCCTCGGCGGCGGGCACGGCGGCTGCCGCTTGCGGCGCGTCGAACAGCGCTTCGATCATCTTCGCATCCATGCGCGTCATCAAATGGTTGTAGCTGCCAATGGTGCGGCCCAGCATGCCGCTCGAGACGTCATCGACGTGCGTATCGGCCCAGCTGAACTCGGCATCGTTGAGGAAGCCGGCCACGTTCTTGGCCACGCCCGGCAATACTGGCGACAACAAGATGGTCAGCTGGCGGAACAGGATCAGGGCCGTCGTGCACACGTCGTGCAGGTCAAACGTCTTGTCGACGTCCTTGGCGAGGATCCACGGCTTGTTTTCATCGACATACTGGTTGGTGATGTCGGCGATTTCCATGATCTCGCGCAAGGCCTTGCCGAATTCGCGGTTTTCGTAGTGGGCCGCGATGCTGGCCTGGCGTTCCTTGCTCAGGATTTCGTCGCCGGACGGCACCTTGTAGGTCAGCGCGCGCCAGATGTAGCCCTGCGCCTTTGACGACAGGCTGGATGCCAGCTTGCCGTCGAATTTCTTGGCGATGAAGCCGGCGCAGCGGCTGGCGATGTTCACGTATTTGCCGATCAGGTCGCTGTTCACGCGGGCGACGAAATCTTCGCCGTTGAAATCCAGGTCTTCCACTTTCGAGTTCAGCTTGAACGCGATGTAGTAGCGCAGCCATTCCGGGTTCATGCCCAGGTCCAGGTAGCGCAGCGGCGAGATGCCCGTGCCGCGCGACTTCGACATCTTTTCGTTGTTGACCGTCAGGAAGCCGTGCACATTGACTTTCAGTTTGTCGATCACCGGGTGATCGGCGAACTTCAGCATGGCAGGCCAGAACAGCAAATGGAAGGACACGATGTCCTTGCCGATGAAATGGATCTGTTCCGTCGTCGGGTCGTTCAGGAAGGCGTCGAAATCGATGCCTTTCTTGTCGCAATAGTTTTTCAGGCTGGCCAGGTAGCCGACGGGCGCGTCCATCCACACATAGAAGAACTTGCCCGGCGCATCGGGAATCGGGATGCCGAAGTAGGGCGCGTCGCGCGAGATGTCCCAGTCGGCCAGCTTTTCGCCGGCTTCGCCCAGCCATTCGCTGACCTTGTTGACCATTTCAGGCTGCAGGCGGCCTGGCGTGTTGAGCCAATCCTTGAGGAATTCGAAGCAGCGCGGGTCGGACAGCTTGAAGAAATACTGTTCCGACGGCTTCATCACGGGCGTCGCGTTGGTGAACACCGAGAACGGGTTGACCAGGTCGGTCGGCTGGTAAGCCGCGCCGCACACTTCGCAATTGTCGCCGTACTGGTTCTTGGCGCCGCATTTCGGGCATTCGCCCTTGATGTTGCGGTCGGCCAGGAACATGCCTTTCACCGGGTCGAAGAAGCGGTCGACGGTTTTCGTGACGATCAGGCCCGTATCGCGCAGCTTGCGGTAGATCGATTGCGACAGATCAACGTTCTCCGGCGAATCGGTCGAATACCAGTTGTCGAAGGCGATGTGGAAGCCATCGAGGTACTGGGCGCGGCCGGCGGCGATGTTGGCGACGAATTGCTGCGGCGTGATGCCTTCCTTTTCGGCGGCGATCATGATGGGCGTGCCATGCGTATCGTCGGCGCCCACAAAGTGCACTTCACGGCCGGCTGCGCCATCGCGTTGCATTCGCTGGAACCGGACCCAGATATCAGCCTGGATGTATTCCATGATGTGGCCAATGTGAAAAGCGGCGTTTGCGTAAGGCAGGGCAGTGGTGACGAACAGCTTGCGAGTCATGATTGATGCACTTTTGGGATGGATAATAGGACATTTTAACAGCGGAAAGGCAATATGAGCAGATGCAGCGCCGGCAAGTGATGCTTTTGCCGCCATCGCGCCATGCAAATTTGCGCTAGACTGCGCCTTATTGCACATATGTAGTACACATGGAGATTTACATGAGCATCACAGTAGAAGACGTCAAGGCCGCGCTGGCCCAGGTTATTGATCCAAATACACATAAAGATTTCGTTTCCAGTAAAACCGTCAAGAATCTGAAGGTCGATGGCAGCGACATTTCGCTCGACATCGAACTGGGCTACCCCGCCAAAAGCCAGATCGACCTGATCCGCAAATCCGTGCTGGCCGCCCTGCGCGTGCTGCCGGGCGTGGGCAACGTCAGCGTGGGCGTGTCGTCGAAAATCATTTCGCACACGGTGCAGCGCGGCTTGAAGCCGATGAGCAATGTGAAAAACATCATTGCCGTCGCTTCCGGCAAGGGTGGTGTTGGCAAATCGACCACGGCAGTCAACCTGGCCCTGGCCCTGGCGGCCGAAGGCGCCACCGTCGGCATGCTGGACGCCGACATCTATGGCCCGTCGCAGCCGATGATGCTGGGCATCAGCGGCCAGCCGAAGACGCTGGACGGCAAGAGCATGGAGCCGATGGAAAACCACGGCCTGCAAGTGTCGTCGATCGGTTTCATGATCGACCCGGACGAGCCGATGGTGTGGCGTGGCCCGATGGTCACGCAAGCCTTGCAGCAGTTGCTGGACCAGACCAACTGGCGCGACCTCGATTATCTGATCGTCGACATGCCGCCAGGCACGGGCGACATTCAATTGACCCTGTCGCAGAAAGTGCCCGTCACGGGCGCCGTGATCGTCACGACGCCGCAGGACATCGCGTTGCTGGACGCGCGCAAGGGTCTCAAAATGTTCGAGAAGGTCGGCATCCCGATCCTCGGCGTGGTGGAAAACATGAGCACGCACATCTGCTCGAACTGCGGCCATGCGGAAGAAATCTTCGGCGCCGGCGGCGGCGCGAAGATGTGCGCGGACTTCGGCGTGGAATTCCTCGGCGCCTTGCCGCTGACCATGGCGATTCGCCAGCAGACGGATTCGGGCACGCCCACCGTCGTGGCCGAGCCGGAAGGCCCCGTCGCCGTGATCTACAAGCAGATCGCCCGCACCATCGCCATCAAGGTGGCGGAAAAGGCGAAGGATATGACCAGCAAGTTCCCGTCGATCGTCATCAAGAACGACTAGTGGCTGGGTGGCCTTGCAAACCTGGTTTTCAAGGCCACCAGTGGCACCATTGGCTTAACTCGTCCCCGGCGCCACGACCGCCAGGAATATGGTTTCATGCAGTCCGTGTTGTTATTAAACAAGAGGAGACATCATGCAATTGACTACCGTATTCCTGCGCCAGGCCGCAGTCCTGGTTGCCGGCAGCCTGCTGGCCGCCAGCGCCTTCGCCCAATCCGTTTCCTTCGTCGAGCCAGTCGATGGTGCGACGGTGACGAGCCCGTTCAAAGTGAAATTTGCCGTCAGCGGCATGGACGTCAAGCCGGCCGGCGAGATGACGGCCAAGACGGGCCACCATCATCTGCTCATCAATACGGGGCCGATGAAGGCGGGCGAGATGATACCCATGGATGACAAGCATTTGCATTTTGGCAAAGGTCAAACGGAAACGGACGTCACTTTGCCGCCGGGCCAGTACACGCTCACCATGCAGTTCGCCAATGGCGCGCACCAGTCGTATGGGCCGGAGTTGAGCAAAAGCATCAAAGTGACGGTCAAGTAAGTCGGATATATTGTCTGTTGCGGCACAGGCCGGGTTCCAGCGATGGGGCCCGGCCTTTTCATATTGTTGCTTCTTGTCATTGTTGTGTCATATAGTCGGCGTATGCTGCCCGGTGGCCTAACTTTTGATGAGTGGATATGACGAAACATTTCTCCCTTTCCCGGCAGCTGGCGCAGGCGCTGTTGCTGGTGACGAGCGTGGCGGCTTGCCAGGCATATGCGGCCAAGGCCGTACCCTCGGCTGCGGCGCAGCCGAAGCTGGTCGTGGTGCTGGTGGTCGACGGTTTGCCGCAGGAACAGGTGACGCGCTACCGTGAGCAGTTCGGCCAGGGCGGTTTCCGCCGCCTGCTGGAGCAGGGAGCGTGGTTCAGCGATGCGCACCAGGCCCACGGCATCACGGTTACCGCCATCGGCCACTCGGCCGTGCTGTCGGGCGCCTATCCTTACCAGCATGGCGTGATCGGCAATAACTGGATCGATCCCCTCACGAAAAAGTCCGTGTACTGCACCGAGGATGGCAATTTCCATTACATCGGCGAAGAGACGAAGCCGGACGACGGTACCGCGCCGACCAAGCTGCGCGTGAGCACCCTCGGTGACGAGCTGCGCTATGCCACGGGCGACAAGGCCAAGGTCGTCACCGTGTCGGGCAAGGACCGCGGCGCCATCCTGCTGGCCGGGAAAACGGGCACGGCCTATATGTACATGGAAAAGACGGGCAATTTCGCCAGCAGCACCTATTACATGCAGCAGCACCCGCAATGGGTGCAGCGCTACCAGGCGGCCAAGCCGCAGGACCGTTATTACGGCAAGAGCTGGACGCCGCTGCTGGCCGACGGGGCATATGTCAACGATGCGCGCGACGATCTGGTGGCGGCCAAGCCGGGCACGCGCAACACCTTCCCGTTCGCCTATTACAGCGACAGCGGCCAGCTCGACGGCGAGTACTACAGCCGCTTGAAGTCCGGACCCTTCCTCGATGAACTGACCCTGGAATTTGCCCGCGCCGCCGTCGATGGCGAGAACCTGGGCCGCAACCCGGCCGGCGTGCCCGACATCCTGGGCGTGAGCCTGTCCGCGCACGACTATGTGAACCATGCCTACGGCCCGGAAAGCAAGATGTCGCACGATCACCTGCAACGCCTGGACCGCATGCTGGCCGGCTTCTTTGCCGACCTCGATAAAAAAGTCGGCATGGACAACGTGCTGGTGGTGCTGACGGCCGACCATGGCTTTGCCAACGTGCCGGAATTTACGGAAGCGCGCGGCGGCTTTACGGCCAAGCGCATCGACGGCGACAAGCTGGTCGCAAGCCTGAACCAGCACCTGGCGACAAGCCTGGGCATCGATAAGCTGGTGACGACGTCGTCGCTGCCGAATATCTACCTCGATTACGCGCTGGCGGAAAAGGGCGGCGTCCATCGCGCCGCCCTGGAAGACGCAGCGGCCCGCTTCCTGCTGCAGCAGGACGGCCTGGCGCAAGTCTACACGCGCACGCAGATGGAAACAGGCGCCGTGGCCACGCGCATGGACACGCTGATGCGCCGCGCCTGGAACCGCCAGCTGTCGGGCGACCTGATGGTCGTCACAAAACCGGCCTGGTATTTCGGCAAGGGCAGCGGCGGCACCTCGCACGGCACGCCGTACACGTATGACACCAACGTGCCGCTGATGGTCTTCGGCCCCCGCTGGATCAAGCCGGGCGCCTACGGCCAGTACGCGGAAGTGGTCGACATCGCGCCGACCCTGGCGCATCTGCTGCGCATACGCCAGCCGTCGGCGTCGGAAGGGCGGGTGTTGACGGAAGCGGTGCGCTAAGGGTGGTGCTGCGCGCTTGTCGGCTTACGCGCTTTGCGCTAACCCGACCTACGATGACCTTGTAGGTCGGATGACGCGGGGCGCAGCCACGCGTCATCCGACAACATCGTCGGCAAAACCGCTTACAGCAGCCAATCAATCGGCAGCACCGACAGAATCGCCACCCCCATGCGCTTCCACACGCTGGTGCCCGGTTCCGTGTCGTAGCGCGTGGCGGCGCCGCTGGCGTCGCGGGCGATCCAGTACAGCGCGCCGTCGTCGCCAAGCAGCACCTGGTAGGCGCGCTGCGGGATGGTGGTGCGCATGGCTAGCCCCAGCTGGCTGGCCAGCGCGGGGCTGTCGATGACGAGGCCCATTTCCGTATTCAATTCGATCGAGCGCGGATCGAAATTGAACGAGCCGACAAAGATGCGCCGGTCGTCGACGGCAAAGGTCTTCGCATGCAGGCTCGATGCGGAGCTGCCGAAGCGGCCCGGCTGTTCGCGCGCGTCGCCGGCCTCCCACGAGCGGCGCGACTCGTACAGCAGCACGCCCGCTTCCAGCAGCGGTTTACGCCATTTTGCATAACCCGCATGCACGGCCGCCACGTCGGTCGCTTCCAGCGCGTTCGTCAGGATGCGCACGCCCACGCCTTTTTTCGCCAGGTCGGCAAAGGCTTGCGTGCCGGACTTGCCGGGCACGAAATACGGCGATACCAGATCCACTTCCTTTTCCGGCACACCGAGCAGGTTTTGCAGGTTTTCCGCCACGCGCGTGCCGGGCCTGGCCTGGTCCAGCACCTTGGCCGGGTCGTCGCTGACCATGCGCGTCCTTGCCCATTCGAAGGGCAGGGTGCGTTCCATCATCTGCTTGACGAAGGGCGAGGTGCGCAGCGCCTGCACGTATTCTTCGGCCGCCCTGGTGTCGTCGATGCGGTCTGCCTCGGCGGCGATGGTGGCCGCGTCGCCATCGACAGGGCTGGTCAGCAGCATTGCGGCCGGGTAGGCCGAGGCGCTGTTCCAGTAGCGGTCGAAATCCTGCGAGACCTCGCCGACGACGGGGCCGATGGCCAGCACGTCCAGGTCGGCGAACAGCACATCGCCGGCCGCGCCGAAGTATTCATCGCCCACGTTGCGCCCGCCCACGATGGTGGCGTGGTTGTCGGCCGTGAACGATTTGTTGTGCATGCGCCGGTTGAGGCGCGAAAAATCGGTGGCGAAGGCCAGCGCGCGCGGCGCGCGGGGCACGAAGGGATTGAACAGGCGGATTTCCAGGTTCCGCTGCTTGCCCAGCATGGACAGGGTCTGGTCCAAGCCCGCCGTGTTGTTATCGTCGAGCAGCAGGCGCACGCGCACGCCCCGTTCGGCCGCCTGGCGCAAGGCATCGAACAGCAGGGTGCCCGTGATGTCCTTGTGCCAGATGTAGTACTGCACGTCCAGGCTGCGCTGGGCGGCGGCGGCCAGCAGGGCGCGCGCGGCAAAGGCGTCGCGCCCGTCGACCAGCGGGTAAATGCCGGACACGCCGGGATGCTGCGCCACCATGGGCGCAATGGCCGTGGCCAATTGGGTGTGGTGTGTGTCGGCGATGACGCTGGAGGAGATGCGGCCGTCCAGCGAGGGCAGGGAAGCGCACCCGGCGAGGACGGCGGACAGCAGCAGCGGCAGAAGCAGCCGGGTGGCGCTGCGGAAGGGAAGTGCTTGGGCGGGCATGGCGGGCTTTCATCGAGTTGCCCCGATGTTAGCAGATGCGCATGCCCGCACGCGGGCGAGGATTTACAGTTGTTCCAGCGCGATCAGCTCGGCAACCGTCTGGCGCCGGCGGATCAGGCGGGATTGCGCCCCATCGACCAGGTATTCGGCTGCATGCGGGCGGCTGTTATAGTTCGACGACATCGACGCGCCATACGCGCCCGCGCCTTCGAAGACCACATAGTCGCCCACCTGCGCTGCCGGCAGCTGCCGGGTTTCCACCACGCCGCCATCGCGCTGGGTGAAGACGTCGCCCGATTCGCACAGGGGGCCGCCGACGACGGTGGCGTGCTGCTCATCGAGAGCGCGGCCGTCGTGCGCGATCACCGACATTTCATGGTAGCTGCCGTACATGGCGGGGCGCATCAGTTCATTGAAGCCCGTATCGAGCAAGGTGAAGTGCTTGCCGCCCATTTGCTTGGTGGCGCGCACTTCGGCCACCAGCAGGCCCGCATCGGCCACGAGGAAGCGGCCAGGTTCGATTTCCAGGTGCACGCGATGGCCCAGGTGCGCCTCGATCTGCTTGCGCGCCGCATCCCACAGCTGGAAGTAGTGGTCCGTGTCGACTGGTTGCTCGCCTTCGCGGTACGGCACGGACAGGCCGCCGCCCGTGGAAATGGCTTCGATGTCGTGGCCCATGTTCTTGACCAGGTCGACCATGGTGCCGCAGACGGTTTCCAGGTGGCTGTAATCGACGCCCGAGCCGATGTGCATGTGCAGGCCCACCAGGTGCAGTCCGTGGGCGCGAATGACGGCCAGCGCCTCCGGCAGCTCTTCGTACCAGATGCCGTGCTTGCTGTTTTCGCCGCCCGTATTCGTCTTGTTGCTGTGGCCATGGCCATAGCCGGGATTGATGCGCAGCCAGACGCGGTGGCCGGGCGACACGGGGCCCAGCTGGCGCAGCATGTCGACGGAGCCGCAATTGACTTCAATTTTTGCCGCCGCCACGCGCGCCAGGGCGGCGCGGTCGAACAGGTCGCAGGTGAACACCAGGCCGGCGGCGCCGTTCGTTTGCGCCGGCGTAAAGCCTGCCTGCAGCGCGCGTTCGATCTCGCCCAGCGAGACGGCGTCCACGTGCACGCCTGCTTCGCGCATCAGGGTGAGCAAATGGATGTTCGAGTTGGCCTTTTGCGCGAAGCGCACGGTGTCAAATTGCGCCAGCTGCGCGATGCGCGCGCGGATGGTGGCCGCGTCATACACCCACAGGGGCGTGCCGTGTTCCTGGGCGAGTTGGGCGAGGGTGGCGTCTGGCACTGGTTTCATGGCGGTGGTCTTTATTATGTGATGGGTGGCGTCGGAGGTGGTGTCGGATTACGCGGGCTTTGCCCGCTAATCCGACCTACGATGCTGTCCATGATGGGGGTTTTCTGTGTAAACATAAAATATCCATTTAAGGTGACCTTATTCATTTATGATATGGGTATGACTATCTCATTGCGCCACATCGAGGTTTTTCGCGCCATCATGACGACGGGCAGCGTGACGGCCGCCGCCGCCATGCTGCACACCTCGCAGCCCACCGTCAGCCGCGAGCTGGCGCGCCTCGAACATTTGACGGGATTGACCCTGTTCGAGCGCGAACGGGGGCGTCTGCGCCCCACGGCCCAGGCGCTGCAGCTGTTCGAGGAAGTGCAGCGCGCGTACTTCGGTCTGGAGCGCATCGTCAGCACGGCGGCGGCCCTGCGCCAGTTCGACCAGGGACAGTTGTCGATCGCCTGCCTGCCCGTGTTTTCCCAATCCTTGCTGCCGCAGGCGTGCAAGCGCTTCGTCGCCGATTTTCCCAAGGTGAGCATCAGCATCACGCCGCAGGAGTCGCCGCTGCTGGAAGAGTGGCTGTCGGCGCAGCGCCACGATATCGGCCTGACGGAAGTGGGCAATGCGCCGCCGGGCACCGTACTCGATACCTTGATGTCCGTCGATGAAGTGTGCGTACTGCCCGACGGCCATCCATTGGCAGGCAAGATGACCTTGGTGCCGGCGGACTTCGCGGGCCAGCCTTTCATCAGCCTGGCCGCCGTCGACCCCTACCGCCAGCAGATCGACGCCATCTTCGCGCAGGCTGGCGTGGAGCGGCGCATGGCGCTCGACACGCACAGCGCCGCTTCCGTCTGTGCCATGGTGCGCGAAGGCGTGGGGCTGGCCATCGTCAATCCGCTCACGGCGCTCGATTATGCGGGGCAGGGCTTGCAGATCCGCCGCTTTGCCGTGTCCCTGCCGTTCACCGTGAATCTCGTGAAACCGTTGCACCGGCCCCTGTCGCAGCTGGTGGCCCTGTTCGAGCAGGCGCTGCATGCGCAGGCGGACGAGGTGAAAAGGCGCTTGCTGCAGCTGTGACGACGCTTGTGGAGCGGCGGCGGTCAACAGAGTAAAATGGCGTTTTACTTATTCAAGCCTGATTACTTCGATGACCACAAACGCTACTCCCGTCCGTACCCGTTTCGCTCCCAGCCCGACCGGCTATCTGCACCTGGGCGGCGCCCGCACCGCTT
Source organism: Janthinobacterium sp. HH106 (assembly GCF_001758725.1). NCBI lineage: Bacteria > Pseudomonadati > Pseudomonadota > Betaproteobacteria > Burkholderiales > Oxalobacteraceae > Janthinobacterium > Janthinobacterium sp. HH106. The sequence goes on from NZ_LRIC01000011.1 coordinate 72,141, forward strand.
TATACAGCTGGGCGTATGCCCGCCATTTCGGCGGCACCTTCGTGCTGCGCATCGAAGACACGGACGTGGAGCGTTCCACGCCGGAAGCCGTGCAAGCCATCATCGAAGGCATGAAGTGGCTGGGCCTGGACCACGACGAAGGCCCGTTCTACCAGATGCAGCGCATGGACCGCTACCGCGAAGTGGTGGCGCAGATGCTGGCCGAAGGCACGGCGTACCACTGCTACTCGTCGCCGGAAGAAGTCGAAGCAATGCGCGAGCGCATGCGCGCCGCCGGCGAAAAGCCACGCTACGACGGCACCTGGCGCCCGGAACCGGGCAAGACCCTGCCGGCCGTGCCAGCGGACCGCAAGCCCGTCGTGCGCTTCAAGAATCCGCTCGATGGCGACGTGACGTGGGACGATGTGGTCAAGGGCACGATCACGATCTCGAACCGCGAACTGGACGACCTGGTGATCGCCCGTCCTGACGGCACGCCGACGTACAACTTCTGCGTGGCCGTCGATGACTGGGACATGGGCATCACGCACGTGCTGCGCGGCGACGATCACGTCAACAACACCCCGCGCCAGATCAACATCCTGCGCGCCATCGGTGCACCGCTGCCGCTGTACGGCCACCTGCCGATGATTTTGGGTTCGGACGGCCAGAAGATGTCGAAGCGCCGCGATGCCGTCAGCGTGATGGATTACCCGGCGCAGGGCTTCTTGCCTGAATCGATGCTGAATTATCTGGCGCGCCTGGGCTGGAGCCATGGCGACGATGAAGTCTTCTCGGTGGCGCAGTTCTGCGAGTGGTTCAACCTCGAGCACCTGACCAAGTCGGCCGCGCAGTTCGACCTGGAAAAACTCAAGTGGCTCAATAATCAGTACATCAAGCAGGCCGACAATACCCGCCTGGCCGACCTGGCGCGTCCGCACATGGTCGCCGCCGGCGCCGTCTTCGAAGGCGCGCCGGATCTGGCGCAAGTGCTGGGCATGATGAAAGAGCGCGCCAACACGGTCAATGAACTGGCTGACGCTTCGATGCTGTTCTTCCGCGAGCCGCAGCCGGAAGCGGAACTGGCAGCGCAGCACATCACGGATGCCATCAAGCCCGTGCTGGCGCAGTTTGCCGAGCGCATCGCCACGGTGGAGTGGAGCAAGGAAGCCGTGGCCGCCATGATCAAGGAAGTGCTGGCCGCCAATACCATCAAGATGCCGCTGCTGGCCATGCCTTTGCGCCTGATTCTGACGGGCCAGCTGCAGACGCCGGCCATCGATCAGGTGGTGGTCATGTTCGGCCGCGACACCGTGCTGGCGCGCCTGGCAAAGTGGCTGTAATCGCTGTTCTGAAATAAGCGCTGGAATAGCCGTAAAAATAGAGTGCGGAAACCGCCCCTATGAAAAGTTGCTCATAGACGAAAAAGGGTATTTGCAGAGTGAAACTTCTTTGCTATACTCTTGTTTCTGCACCAACGGGGGTATAGCTCAGCTGGGAGAGCGCTTGCATGGCATGCAAGAGGTCAGCGGTTCGATCCCGCTTACCTCCACCAGCAGCAATGATGTTGCTTGTTGAAGTGGTGCAGATGTTGTTTGGAAGTTCCGCGGTCCCCATCGTCTAGAGGCCTAGGACATCACCCTTTCACGGTGAGTACAGGGGT
>NZ_LRIC01000012.1:0-202750 GCF_001758725.1 Janthinobacterium sp. HH106
GCCCTTGTAGCTCAGTGGTAGAGCACTCCCTTGGTAAGGGAGAGGCCACGTGTTCGATCCACGTCAAGGGCACCAGTATCCTTTCCCCGCAGCTGTAAAAATGCCCATGGCGGCGTTGTCCTTCCTCGCCGTACATGCGTACTGTCTTCGTCAGTCCGCCTTGCCCTGAACATTTTTCCATCTGCTCTGCTATCCGTCGCCCGCATCGCCTCCGCGTTTCAATACACCCGCTCGACCTTCAAGCCCTTCTGACGCAATAAATCCGGCACGCTTTTTTCTCCGACCAGGTGCAGCACGCCGATGGCGGCCAGGCTGTGCTTTTCGCGCGCCAGGAGTTTGGCGATGCCGTCGGCCAGGGCCGGGTTGCGGCCGTCCAGCAACACCTTTTGCACGAACTGCGCGGCGAACGAGGGGTCCGTCGCCGCCTTTGCCGCCAGCTTGTCGAAGGCGGCCGCGTCGGCGTTGCGCCATGCATCGGCGATCTCGCGCGCTTCCTGGCTTTGTTCCTGGTCTTCGATCGACGCCACGCCGTCTTCCAGGAAACGGCACTGCTCAAGCGGCGACATGGCGCCAAACAGCGCCATCTGGCCTTCCATCGATTCGAGTTCCACCACGGGGATCTTGCGCGCCTTGGCCTGCTGCGACAGATAATTGTCGACGGCCAGGTCGGAGCGGTAACCGAGGGTGGCAAATTCGCCGATGGCCAGCACGCTGGCGAGCATCCATGGCTTCATCGGCGCCACCGATTCGGCCGGAATGCCGTATTTTTGCAACAGCGGCGCCAGGCGCGGAGCCAGGGTCTGGCGGCAGTCGGCCGGCACTTTGCTGCCCGGCGCCTCCATGCCGTATTTCAGCACGGCGCTCACAGCCTTGCGCGGATCGGCGCCGGGGTCGATCTCCAGCGCCAGCGCCCCGGCCCGGTGCAGCGCCTGCGTTACTGTCGGCTCGAGCGGGTAAAAATCGGGCGCGCCGACATGGATGGTGCCGAACAGATACAGGGTGTGGGCCGCATCCTGCACCTTGAACAGCGCGCCGCGGTTTTGCGCCACGGGCGGCGCTTCGGCGAAGGCCGCCTGCAACGGCAGCAAGAATAATCCGCAAAACATCACTATAATCTGGCGTCGCATGGTTTTCCTGATTGTTGAATTTTTCATCTTCTCTCGCTAGCAAAGACTCTCGTGCCTGTGTCCCATCTTAACCGCTCGTCGCCGGTCTGGCTGTTTGACCTCGACAACACGCTGCACAATGCCTCGCACGCCATCTTCCCCACCATCACGGCCAATATGAACACGTATATTGCCCGGGTGCTGGGCGACGGCGTGACGCCGGCCGACGACGCCATCGTCAATGCGGCGCGCGCGGCCTACTGGCGCCGCTATGGCGCCACCTTGCTGGGCATGGTCAAGCACCATCAGGTGCAGGCCGCGCATTTTTTGCACGAGACGCACGCCTTCGACGATTTGCGCGCCATGATACGCGCCGAGCGGGGACTGGGGGCTTTACTCAAACGCCTGCCTGGCCGTAAAATTTTACTCACCAACGCGCCGCTGCGCTATTCGAGCGACGTGATGCGCCACCTGGGACTGCGCCAGCACTTTTCACACCACGTCGCCATCGAGGCGATGCAGGTGCACCGCCAGCTGCGGCCCAAGCCATCGACGCTGATGCTGCGCAAACTGATGCGCAAGCACCAGATCCGCCCTGGCCGCTGCATCCTGGTGGAAGACACCCTCGCCAACCTGAAGGGCGCAAAAAGACTGGGCCTGCGCACGGCCTGGGTCACGCAATACCTGAAAATGGCCGACCCGATCGGCGTGGCGAAGTTGCCCAAGGCGTTAAATCGCCCCGCTTACGTCGATGTCAAAGTAAAATCTGTCCGGCATTTGGCACGCCGCCTTCACCGTCTGCGTTGAAGGGGACTCCTGGACTTCCGGCTGACGCCGGAAGCTGCACCGCTAGCGGCGGTGACGGACTTCCCCATCAAGGCAGCATTTTTTTTAACGACAAGAGAAAATATGGCAAGCACACCGCCGGGCCAACGCAGGCTACAAATTCTTCAGGCCCTCGCCGCAATGCTGGAGCAGCCGAAAGGCGAAAAGATCACCACCGCCGCACTGGCGGCCAGACTGGCCGTCTCGGAAGCGGCCCTGTACCGCCATTTCGCCAGCAAGGCGCAAATGTTCGAAGGGCTGATCGAATTCATCGAGTCAAGCGTCTTCGGCCTGATCAACCAGATCGCGGAAAAGCACAGCGACGGGATGACGCAGACGCGCGACATCATCGGCATGCTGCTCAATTTCGCCATCAGCAATCCGGGCATGACGCGCGTACTGATCGGCGATGCGCTGGTCAATGAGGACGAGCGCCTGCAAGTGCGCATGAACCAGTTCTACGACCGCGTGGAGCTGGCGCTCAAGCAGGCCTTGCGCGTGGCCGCCGCCGAAGGCCATGGCAAGGAAAACGAAGTGGCGGCGCGCGCCACCCTGATCGTCAGCTTCGTCATTGGACGCTGGCACCGCTACGCCAAGAGCGGCTTCAAGATCAATCCCTCCCAGGAAGCGGCGCTGCAAATCGCCATGCTGCTGGGGTAAGTCACCGCCGCGGCTGTCCCCATGCATACCGACTGTTTCGCCCTGCTCGACGACGCCAGCACGCCCGGCGCCGCATCGCGCCTGTACACGGGCCTGACGGCGGTCTTGCGGTGCAGCGAGGGGGAACAGTGGCCGGCCCTGCTCGAAGGGCTGCAAGCGGCCTTGGAACGCGGCCAGTATGCCGTCAGCGTGTGCAGCTACGAGCTGGGCGCGCACTTGCTGGCCATGCCGCCGCGCGCGGCGGATCCCGGCGCGCCGCCGCTGGCGCAGGTGCTCGTCTTCGAACATTGCACGCCGCTGTCGCAGGACGAGGTGCTGCAGTGGCTGGCCGCTCGTACGCCAGCGGCGCAAACGCCGGCCGGCATCGCCGGCATCCGCGCCAACGTGGATCAGGCCGAATTCACGCGCGCGCTGGGGCGCATCCACGACTACATCGTGGCCGGCGACACCTATCAGGTCAACTATACGTATCGGCTGCGCTTCGACGCCTTCGGCTCGCCTCTGGCCCTGTATGCGCGGCTGCGCGCCCGCCAGCCCGTGCCGTATGGCGCGCTGGTGATGCTGCCCGATGGCGGCGCCCTGCTGTCGCTGTCGCCGGAGCTGTTCGTGCGCCATGCGCAGGGCGAACTGACGGCGCGTCCGATGAAAGGCACGGCGCCGGCGGCCCCGCCTGAACAAACGGACGAAAACGCGCGCCGCGCGGCCGTCCTGACCAATGATCCGAAAAACCGCGCGGAAAACCTGATGATCGTCGACCTGCTGCGCAACGACATCGGCCGCATCGCCGCCACGGGCTCCGTCAAGGTGCCCGCCCTGTTCCAGGTGACGCGCTACAGCAGCGTGCTGCAGATGACGTCCACCGTGCAGGCGCGTTTGCGCGGCGACGCCAGCCTGGCCGACATCTTCCAGGCCTTGTATCCGTGCGGCTCGATCACGGGCGCGCCGAAACGCCGCACCATGGAGATCATCGCCGAACTGGAACCGGCGCCGCGCGGCATCTACACGGGCGCCATCGGCTGGTTCGATCCGCCAAGCGCCGGTAGTGCCCACGCCGTGGGCGACTTCTGCATGTCCGTGCCGATACGCACCCTGGCCCTGCAGCCGGCGGGCCCTGACGGCCTGCGGCGCGGCGAGATGGGCGTGGGCGCCGGCATCGTCCTCGACAGCGACCCGCACGAGGAATTTGCGGAATGCCAGCTCAAGGCCCGCTTCCTGACGGGGCTGACCAATGACTTCGAACTGTTCGAGACCCTGCACGCGAGCCGCGCCGGCGGCTGCCGCCAGCAGGAGCGCCACCTGGCGCGCCTGGCCGCCTCCTGCGCCTACTTCGGTTTTGCCTGGGATGCGGACGCGGCCCGCGCCGCGCTGCAGACGGCCTGCGCCGCGCGCCCCGACAATGCGCCCTTCCGCCTGCGCCTGGCGCTGCGCCAGGACGGCCAGTTTACGACGCAAAGCGGCGCCCTGTCGCCCTTGCCGGAGACGGTCAACATCATGCTGGCGCCCGAGGCCACGAATGCCGACGACCTGTTCCTGCGCCACAAGAGCAGCGTGCGCGCGCGCTATGACGCAGCGTGGCGCGCGGCCGAGGCGCAAGGCGCCTTCGACATGCTGTTCTTTAACGAGCGGGGCGAGCTGACGGAGGGCGGACGCAGCAATGTCTTCGTCCTGCTCGATGGCCGCTGGCATACGCCGCCCCTGTCCTGCGGCCTGCTGCCCGGCGTGCAGCGCGCAGCCATGCTGGCCGATCCCGCCTGGAACGCGCAGGAAACCATCATCACGCGGGCCATGCTGGCGCGGGCAGAGGCGATCGTCGTGTGCAATGCGCTGCGCGGGGCGCTGCCGGCTGCTCTTATTTAAAGATCGACACGCATCTCGTAACCGCCGTAGATCATCCGCTTGCCATCGAACGGCAGCTTGGCCGGGTCCATCATCTCGGCCAGGCGCGGGTCTTTCATGACCTTGTCGTTGATTTCATCGCGCTTGGCGCGCGACTCATACACAATCCATGAAAACACCACCACTTCGCCATCCTGCAAGTCCACCGCCTGCGGGAACGAAGTCAGCTTGCCCGGCTTGACATCGTCACCCACGCACTCGCGAAATTCCAGCGCGCCATATTCGCGCCAGACGGCGCCGCAACTGCGCGACATGGCCAGATAAGCATCGAGCTTGGCTTTCGGTACGGGCACCACAAATCCATCGACATATGCCATGATGATCTCCTTTGTTGTGACAAACGCGAACAACCAGCTTAGGATAATGATGGCAAGACGACAAGCACGGCATTAAAAAAAAAGCAGGCGTTCAAGCCTGCTTGTGTATCTGCAATTTACATCGCCAGCGCTTTTTCCACCGCGCCAACGAGTTTCTTGTCGTCCGGCGTCACCTTGCTGGGGAAGCTTTCCACCACTTTACCGTGGCGGTCGATCAGGTATTTGTGGAAATTCCAGGCCGGGGTCTTGCCCGTCTGCTTGATCAGGTCCACATACAGCGGGTTCGGATTGGGGCCGGAGACGACGGACTTCGAAAACATGGGGAACTTCACGCCATAGGTGTTGTAGCAGAAATCGGCGATTTCCTTGCTGTTGCCCGGCTCCTGCTTGCCGAAATCGTTCGACGGGAAACCCAGCACCACCAGGCCCTTGCTGCCGTACTTGGCGTACAGCGCCTCGAGACCTTCATATTGATTGGTAAAACCGCAATAACTGGCCGTATTGACGACCAGCACGACCTTGCCTGCGTACTGGCACAGGTTTTGCGGCGCTTCATCCTGCAGGCGGTTGAAGGTCTGCTTGAGGATGGCGGGGCAGGCGGCCGGAGCTATGGCAGCTGGCGCGGTTTCGGCGGCATGGGCCGGCATGGCCAGGCTGGCGCCGGCGGCAAGGGTGGTAAGCGCAAACAGCTGGGCAAGGGTCTTGGACATGAGGGGCACCATGGTTGAACGGAAAAAAACCATTCTATGTCAAACGCCGCGCGCGCGTACAAGACGGACAACAACAGCGATAGCTTGAGCGACATCAACGACGGTGCAGTACTTGCCCAGCGCACAGTTTTTTTACCTATGCTCGGCCTTCCTGTCCCTGCCTTGTGGAGTTGCCATGCCCTTCCCTCACCTGACCGCATTACCCACCGCCCTGCTGGCCGCCAGCCTGCTCATCCTGGCGCCAGCCAGCACGCACGCCGCCACGACGGCCAAAGCCGCCAAGCCCGCCGCAACCAAGGACGCCCCCGCCCTGCCCGCCTACCAGGCCGATCTGAGCCAGACCACCGTGTCCGGCCTGTCCTCGGGCGGCTTCATGGCGGCGCAGTTTGCCGTCGCCTACTCGGCCACCGTCGCCGGCGCCGGCATCATCGCGGGCGGCCCGTATTTCTGCTCGGGCCAGCCGGGCCGCTTCCCGTATATTCCCTACCTGACGAATGCCCTGACCACTTGCATGAATCCGGGCAGCGCGCAAGTGGCGCCGCCCGTCGCCAGCGAATTGCTGCGCGCGGCGAACGATTTTGCGCGCGAACGTCTCATCGATGACACGGCCAACCTGAAACGCCAGCGCGTGTATCTGTTCAGCGGAACGAAAGACCAGACCGTGACGCGGCCGGTGGTGGAACAGGTGGGGAAATTCTATCAACTGGCAGGCACGCCGGCGGCGCAGATCCGCTTCGTCGACACGCTAGGCGCGGGCCACGCCATTTTGACCGACAGCAATCAGGACAAGCCGTGCGCCGTGACGGAGTCGCCGTTCATCAACGACTGCGACTACGTCCAGGCGCGCGACATCCTGCAGCACCTGTACCCGGACCTGCAACCGTCGTCGACCACCCTGACGGGCAAGCTGATCGCCTTCAACCAGCGCAGCTTCATCCAGAACGCGTATTCGAGCATGAACAATACGGGCTACGCCTACATCCCGAAAGCGTGCGACAGCGAGAGCTGCCGCGTGCACGTGGTGTTCCACGGCTGCCTGCAAACGACGCAGGCGATCGGCGACCGTTTCTATACCAGCACCGGCTACAACCAGGTGGCGGACGCCAACAAGATCATCGTGCTGTATCCGCAGGCCGAACCGAGCCCCGTCTATCCGTACAACCCGAAAGGCTGCTGGGATTTCTGGGGCTACACCAGCATCAACCCGATCGACCCGGATTTCTACCGCAAGAGCGGCACGCAGATGGAAGCGGTCAAGGGCATGCTGGACCGCCTCGCCGCGCGCCGCGGCTCGCGTTAAGCGGCCTTAGATGCCGCCCATGCAGATGTACTTGATCACGAGGTAGTCTTCGATACCGTAGGTCGATCCTTCACGGCCCAGGCCCGATTGCTTGACGCCGCCGAAGGGGGCGATCTCGTTCGAGATCAGGCCCGTGTTGACGCCGACCATGCCCGTTTCCAGGCCTTCTGCCACGCGCCAGATGCGGCCGATGTCGCGCGAATAGAAGTAGGCGGCCAGGCCGAATTCCGTGTTGTTGGCCAGGGCGATGACTTCATCGTCCGTCTTGAAGCGGAACAGGGGCGCCAGCGGGCCGAAGGTTTCCTCGGTGGCCACGCGCATGTCGTTCGTCACGTCGGCGATGATGGTCGGCTCGAAGAAGCCGTTGCCCAGCGCATGGCGCTTGCCGCCGGCCAGCAGGCGGCCGCCCTTGCCCAGCGCGTCGGCCACGTGCTCTTCCACCTTGGCGACGGCCTTCGCATCGATCAGCGGGCCTTGCGTGACGCCCGCCTCGATGCCATTGCCGACTTTCAGCTTGGCCACAGCAGCCACCAGCTTGTCGGCAAACGCGTCATACACGCTGTCCTGCACGTACAGGCGGTTGGCGCACACGCAGGTCTGGCCCGCGTTGCGGTATTTCGAGGCGATGGCGCCTTCCACGGCCGCATCCAGGTCGGCGTCGTCGAAGACGATGAACGGCGCATTGCCGCCCAGTTCCAGCGACAGTTTCTTGATCGTCGGCGCGCACTGTTCCGCCAGCAAACGGCCCACCTGGGTCGAGCCCGTAAACGTCAGCTTGCGCACGATGGGGTTCGATGTCATTTCGCCGCCGATGTCTTTCGGCGCGCCCGTGACGATGCTGAACACGCCCGCCGGCACGCCCGCGCGCTCGGCCAGCACGGCCAACGCCAGCGCGGAAAACGGCGTTGCCTCGGCCGGTTTGAGGACCATCGGGCAGCCGGCGGCCAGGGCCGGGCCGACCTTGCGCGTGATCATGGCAGCAGGGAAATTCCACGGCGTGATGGCGGCGCACACGCCGATCGGCTCCTTGGTGATGACCAGGCGGCGGTCGGGCCACGGCGATTGCAGGGTATCGCCTGCAACGCGCTTGCCTTCTTCGGCAAACCACTCGATGAACGAGGCGCCGAACTGCACTTCGCCCTTCGCTTCCGGCAAGGGCTTGCCCTGCTCGGTGGTCATGATCAGCGCCAGGTCGTCGGCGTTTTCCAGGATCAGGTCATGCCAGCGGCGCAGCACGGCCGCGCGCTCCTTGGCCGTCTTCTTGCGCCAGGCGGGCCAGGCGGCATTGGCCGCCTCGATGGCGCGGCGCGTCTCGGCCGCGCCCATCAGGGGCACCGTGCCGATATGCTCGCCGGTGGCGGGATTGCTCACATTAATCGTCTGGCCACCATCGGCATCCGCCCAGGCTCCATTCACGTAAGCCTGGTGACGCAACAAGGTAGGATCTTTCAACTGCAGCATATGGATCTCCGGTCTGGTTTGAATTATCGACGAGGGATACTATGCCACAGCGCGGCCGATTCCGCAGGCGATGGGCGGAACTACTCGACCTTGAAAGACGACAGTTTCGGGTCCGGCGCCGGGTATTCGAGTTTCATGGCCTGCAGCGTTTCCAGCAGTAGCGAGGCCACCACCAGGTTGCGCTGCGTTTTGGAATTCGATGGCACGACGTACCACGGCGCGTGATCGGCATCGGTCTCGCGGATCGCCGTTTCATAGGCGCGCTGGTAGCCATCCCACTTCTTGCGCTGGGCGATATCGTTGGGATCGAACTTCCACTGGCGGTCGGGATCGTCGAGCCGCTCCTGCAGCCGTCCCCGCTGCTCGTCTTTCGAAATATGCAGGAAGACTTTCAGGATGACGGTGCCCGTCTCGCTCAGCATGCGCTCGAAATCGCGGATCTGCGCGTAGCGGCGCTGGCATTCGGCCTTGTCGATCATGTCCTGCACGCGCGTGATCAGCACATCCTCGTAATGGCTGCGGTTGAAGATGGCGATCTCGCCCTTCACCGGCACGTGCTGATGCACGCGCCACAGGTAATCGTGCGCCAGTTCGATATCGGTGGGGCCCTTGAACGCCACGGCGCGGATGCCCATCGGGTTGATATTGCTGAAGATGGCCTTCACCGTGCCATCCTTGCCCGAGGTATCCATGCCCTGCAGGACCAGCAGCACCTTCTTTTTGTGCTGCGCGTACAGCATGCTCTGGCACTCGGCGATCTGCGCCGTCAACGCCACGGTTTCCTCGCGGTCCAGGGCCTTGCACTGGGCTGGGGTCAGCTTCTTGTTGGCCGCCTTGGTGGCCGCGCCCAGCAGGCGCTTGCCGGCGAATTCCTCGTTCAGATCAAAACCTTTGCCGGCCCGGAATTGCGTGCGCGCCTTCATGCCGCCACCGCCAGCTTGCGGTGCTCGATTTTTGTGCAATGGTCCATCACCACGTCCAGGCCCGCCGCCCGCGCCAGCTGCGCCGCCTCCTCATTGATGACGTCGAGCTGCAGCCACAGGCAGCCCGCCTTGACGGCGATGGCTTCCTCGGCGATGGGCAGGATATCTGCCGGCTTGCGGAAGCAGTCGACGATGTCGATGCGCGCCGGCGCGACAGCCGCCGCGGCCTGCGCCAGGGTGGCATAGGCGCGCTGGCCCAGCACGTCGCGCCCGGCCAGGGCCGGATTGACGGGCAACACGCGGTAGCCCTGCCGCAGCAGGTAATCGGCCACTTCGTGGCTGGCGCGTTCAGGCTTGTCGGACATGCCGACGATGGCGATGATGCGGCTGTCTTGCAGGATGCGGGCGATGTTGGGCATATTCTGGTCTATGAGGCGTGCGACATTGCCCGCCTAGCGTAGCAGATTCCCGTCCCGCCGGGAGCTAGCCAGAAGACTTAGAGCCTATCCCGGTAGGGAGCGTCTTCTGCTGGCAACGCATCAGGAGCGCGGACAAGGCGTGAGGAGGACGCGTGGCGAGCCACGCGACGACGATCAACGCAGTCCCCGCTCCTGAGGGGCGTCAGCAGGGGATGCATTCATCTACTGGGATAGGCTCTTAGCCATACGCACGGCCGCCATCTGCGCCACGAAAGCTTGCGCGCGCGCCGTCACGGCCGCGTAATCTCCCGTGGCGCCCGGGCCACTGAGGCTGCTGCCGATGCCCACGGCCACGGCGCCGCTGGCAAACCATTCCGGCAGGTTCTCCACCGTCACGCCGCCCGTCGGCATCAGCGGCGCTTGCGGCAACGGGGCGCGCAGGGCCTTGATATAGGCGGGGCCGAACATCTCGGCGGGGAAGACCTTGACGATGTCGGCGCCCGCCTGCAGGGCCGTGACGATCTCCGTCGGCGTCATCGCCCCCGGCATGGACAGCACCTGGTAGCGCTGGCACAGCGTAATCGTCTCCACGTTCACGCCGGGCGAGATGATGAACTGCGCGCCGGCCAGGATGGCGGCGCGCGCCGTCTCCGTATCGAGCACCGTGCCCGCGCCCAACAGCACGTCAGGACCATGGCGTTCGCGCAAGGTGCGCAGCACGCCCAGGGTATCGGGCGTGGTGAACGCCACTTCCAGCGCCGTGATGCCGCCGGCGATGCACGCCTCGGCGATCTGCACGGCCGCCTGCGCCGAATTGGCGCGCACGATGCCGACCATGCCCCGCCCGAGGATGCCATTGAAAACCATGTGCTTTTGCATCGGCTCTCTCCTGTCAGGCCGGCAGGGCGCCAAAGCGCACTTCCGGCAAACCGCGCACGCCCACCTGGCGCGCATGAAACAATCCGCCGGCCAGCGGTTCGCCCGCCAGCTGGACCGGGGTCAAGCTTTCCTGCGCCGTCGTGACGAACAATTCATCGTAATGCGGGCCGCCCAGGCTGACGCAGCTGGGCTGCGAGACGGGCAAGGCTATCGCCCGTTCGACGCTGCCGTCCGGCGCGAAGCGCAAGACCCTGCCCGCGCCCCACTGCGCGCTCCACAAGTGGTCATCCGCATCGATGGTGGCGCCGTCGGCGGCGCCCGGCCCCGGATCGAGCACGGCAAACACACGTACCCGGCTGGCGTCGCCGCCCAGGTAATCATCCCAGCGGTAGATCGCCTTCTTCATCGAATCGCAAAAATACATGGCCGTGCCATCGACGCTGAAGCAGATGCTGTTCGAGATGGCGATCTGCGGCAGCGGCAGCCGTTCCAGGCTCAAGTCCAGGTTGAGGCGGTAGAAGCTGGCGATCGCATCGCGGCACGGGCGCTCATCGAGCGTGCCGAAGACAAAGCGTCCCTGGCGGTCGCAGCGGCCATCGTTCAGGCGCGTCATGGGCAGGTCGCCCTCCACCGTATGCAAGGGCGTGACGGCCCCGCTGCACGCGTCAAACCACGCCAGGCGCGAGGCCAGTCCCAGCAACAGGATGTCGTCGCGGTCCGTCAGCGCGAAACAGGCCAGGCGCTCGGGCATGTCCCAGCGCTGGCGCTCCCCCGTGGCCAGCACCAGCGCATGCAGCTGGCAGCCTTCGATATTCGTCCAGAAAACGCGGCCGCTGCGTTCGCACCAGCGCACACCCTCGCCCAGGAAATTCTGCGCATCGACCAGTAATTGGGCCTGTGTCCCCATGTCTATTCCTTCTTTCAGTGAGATTCGCGTGGTACTGCCGAACCACGGCAGCCGACGAGGAAGTCCAGATCCGCGCCTTCGTCGGCCTGCGTCACGTGCTTGATGTACATGGACTGGTAGCCGCCCTTCATGGCCGGCTCGGGGGCGCGCCATTCTGCGCGCCGGCGCGCCAGCTCGGCCTCGTCGACGTCCAGGTGCAAGCGCCGTCCCGCCACGTCCAGTTCGATCATGTCGCCGTCGCGCACCAGCGCCAGCGGCCCGCCCACGGCCGCTTCCGGCGCCACGTGCAGCACCACCGTGCCGTAGGCCGTGCCGCTCATGCGCGCGTCCGAGATGCGCACCATGTCGCGCACGCCCTGCTCCAGCAGTTTTTTCGGCAATCCCATATTGCCCACCTCGGCCATGCCAGGGTAGCCCTGCGGGCCGCAATTTTGCAGCACCATCACGCAGCTGGCATCGATATCGAGCGCGGGATCGTCGACGCGCTTTTTGTAATGCTCGATGCTGTTGAAGACGACGGCGCGGCCACGGTGCTGCATCAGCTCGGGCGACGCGGCCGAGGGCTTGATGACGGCCCCGCGCGGGGCCAGGTTGCCCTGCAGGACGGCGATGCCGCCTTCGTCCTTGAATGGCTGCGCCAGCGGCGTGATCACTTCGGGATTGAAATTTTCCGCCTCGGCCACGTTGACGGCCATGCTGGCGCCCGTGACGGTGAGCGCCCCGCCATGCAATTTGCCCAGCAAGTCGCGGATGATCACGGGCAGGCCGCCCGCATAATAAAAATCTTCCATCAGGTACTGGCCCGACGGCATCAGGTTGAGCAAACAGGGAATGTCGCGGCCCAGGCGGTCCCAGTCGCCCAGGCGCATGTCCACGCCGATGCGCCCGGCAATGGCCAGCAGGTGGATCACGGCATTGGTCGAGCCGCCGATGGCGCCGTTGACCATGATGGCGTTTTCAAACGCTTCGCGCGTGAGGATCTGCGACAGTTTCAGGTCTTCATGCACCATGTCGACGATGCGCCGGCCCGTCAGCTGCGCCTGCAGCTTGCGGCGCGCATCGACGGCGGGAATGGCCGCGTTGCCGGGCAGGGTCACGCCCAGCGCTTCGACCATGCTGGCCATGGTCGATGCCGTGCCCATGGTCATGCAGTGGCCGGCGGAGCGCGACATGCACGATTCGGCCTGCTTGAATTCGTTTGAGGTCATGCGCCCGGCGCGCACGTCTTCGGAAAACTTCCACACGTCCGTGCCCGAGCCGATCGGCTTGCCCCGGTAATTCCCGTTCAGCATGGGGCCGCCAGACAGCACGATGGTGGGCAAGTCCACGCTGGCCGCGCCCATCAGCAGCGCGGGAGTGGTCTTGTCGCAGCCCGTCAGCAGCACCACGCCGTCGATGGGGTTGGCGCGGATCGATTCTTCCACATCCATGCTGGCCAGGTTACGGAACAGCATGGCCGTCGGGCGCAGATTCGTCTCGCCCAGCGACATGACGGGAAATTCGACGGGAAAGCCGCCCGCTTCGAGCACGCCGCGCTTGACCATCTCGGCCAGGTCGCGGAAATGGCCATTGCAGGGCGTCAGTTCGGACCAGGTATTGCAGATGCCGATGACGGGACGGCCATCGAAAGCGTCGCCGGGATAGCCCTGGTTCTTCATCCAGCTGCGGTGAATGAAACTGTCCTTGTCGTCGCCGCCAAACCACGCTTGCGAACGCAAGGGACGCTTGTTCTTGTTGCTGCTCATACTGTCTCCTGCGGGGAAATCAAGCCGCGCGCGGCGGCGATCAGCAGCGCACCGTGACCGGCCAGATAGTCTTGCTGCTGGTCGTCGACGATGATGCGCTTGCCATAAAAAAATCCGTGTTCTTCGATCAGCAAGCCGAGCGCCTGGCGCAGCATGGGCTTGCCCGTAATGACGAGCGGCGTATCGGGCCGCATCTGGATGGCGGTGCTGTTGCGCAGCGCCAGCAGGTCGCCGCTGAGGACGGCACCCATCAGGAAATTGGCCCGCTCATTGCATTCGATGGCGCTGAACTGGCCCAGGGTGCGCACGCTGAAGCAGGCGCGCGCCAGCCCCGTTTTTTGCGCCGCGGCCGCGCCGGCCAGCAGCATTTTCGGCACCAGGGTCTGGGCAAAACCGCCATCGACCGATTGCTTGATCAAGGTGTGCTGCGTGATCGCCTGCAGCAATTCCCCGGCGATGGTGGTGCTGCAGCCGAGGATGCGGCGCTGCTCGTCCACGCTGATCAATTTGGTATGCGAGCCGGGCATGATCAGGGTCGCCGCGCCGCGCAACTGCAGGCGCTCGAGCAGCGCGACGACTTCCGTCTCTTCGCCGCGCATCATGTCCATCGCTTCGACGTTATGCAGGCCGACGGCGCCATGCTGGTTGCGCACGCCGGGAATCAACCACAGGGGCTGCGCCAGCACGTCGGGCAAGTCCACCGCCTGCATGCCTTGCGCCAGCTGGGCCAGGCCGGCAGGCGCCGGCAGATGCGGCACTTCCTGCACACCCATGGGCGAACTGATCATGCCCGAAGCGAGCGCCAGGTCCACGGCCGACGGCGCGATGCCGGCGCTGGCCAGCACGCTGGCGATGGTGTCGCGCAGCGCCTGTTTCAGCGCGCCGTTATGGCCATCGATGGCGGTATTGCGCACGCCCGTTTCCAGCTGCGCCTGGGCGACGACGGCGCCGCCGCGCCACAGCAAGGTACGCGTATTGGTGGTGCCGGCATCGATGGTGAGTATGTTCATGGGCAGGTTGGCAGCGTCGGTAAGGGCAAAAATAAATGAGGGAAAAACTACCCCATGGTAGAACTGCCCCGCATATCTGACCAATCACTTATTTGACATCATTGATACCGGTTCGGATATGTCAAACGCATCGATATCCTGCACGCCCAAACGGTAGGCGAGCTGGAACCGCCTCACCTGTCCCGGCTGCAATTGCACGCCCTGCGCCAGCAGGGAAAAACAGCGCGCATCGGAATACAGATGACAGCTGTCCTGGGTGCTGGAAAAACGCAGGACCCGGCCGGAAGCGGGGTCGGCAACCCGCGCCGCCTCACGCAGCTGGCCGCTGCCCGTCCAGTAAAAGTCATGCCGGAATCCCGCCGATTGCGCCAGCGCAGGCCAGGCCAGGCGTGAAGCAAGCGGTGCCGGCTGGCGGAAGTCAAACGCGCTGCCTGCCACGTCGAGCGGAGCGCTGCAAGAGTGGCCGCCAGGCCAGTAGCGGTCCGCTGCCAGACGCAGCACATGGTCTCCCACTGCAGCGCGGCCGCCCTGCAGATTGAAGCGGGGCGCGGCAAGCGCAAAACGGGAAACCGCATCGGCCGTGGCGGCGCAGTCGAGGTGCAAGCTGCCATCGTCGTCAAGCCGGTAGGCCAGTCGCACCGACAGGCCGTCCTGCGCCAGGCGCAGCAGCAAGCGGCCGTCGTCCGGCGGGTCGCACCGCCAGCCCGTGGACGCGTGCGCCGCAGAGGGTGCCGCGCCCAGCACGTCGGCCAGGCGGCCATAACGGTCGGGCGCCCACCAGGCCCGCACGCTGGCATCGTGCGCGTCGATGGCCACGCGCATGCCGCGCGCATTGCGCAGCAGATGCATCATGGCGCCTGCCCGGGCGCTGGCGGCGGCCGGCTGCGCTGCTGGAATTCGCGCGGCGTGCAGCCGAGTTCGCGCTTGAAGACGGCGTGCATGTACTGCACCGTGGTAAAGCCGCAACGCACGGCCACCTCGGCCACCTGTCCCGGCCCGCGCGCCAGCAGGGTCTTGGCCGCATCGAGCTTGAAATGCAGGATCTCGTCGTGCACGCTGCGCCCCAGCTCGTGGCGGAAGTGCGCTTCGAGCGAGGAGCGCGACACGCCCACGTAATCGGCCACCTGCTCCGTCTTGATGCCCTGGCAGGCGTACTGGCGGATGAAGTGGCGCGCCTGCATCACCTGCGGATGCTGGAAGGGCTGGTGGCGCGTGGACGCGAGCACGTTCAGGCCCGCCGGCGGCACGAGGATGCGCGTGCCGGACAGGCGCGCGCCGTTGAGCATCTGGTGCAGCAAATGCGCGGCCGTGCGGCCCATTTCCTCGGTGCCCTGGATCACGGAGCTCAAGGGAATGCGCGTGAGCATGCGCGCCAGCGGGTCGTTGTCGATGCCGATCAGGGCCACTTGCTCCGGCACGGCGATCCCCGCATGCATGCACGCTTGCAGCAGCTGGCGCGCGCGCGCGTCGCTCACGGCGATGATGCCGACGGGCTTTTCCAGACTGTTGAGCCAGGCGATCTGCTGCTCCACCGCCTCGTCCCACGACGGCGCGCTGGTGGCCACGCCCCGGTACACGTCGGCGCGCATGTGGTCGCGCTCCATCAGGGCGCAAAATGCCGTTTCGCGTTCCTGAGCCCAGCGGTTGACATCGGCCTCAGGCAGGCTGAAACAGGCAAAGCGGCTCAGTCCCGCTTCCACCAGGTGTTCATAGGCCAGCTTGACGATCTTGAAATTGTCGGTCGCCACGTACGGGATGCCGGCCGGGTAATCGTCCTCGCGCGCATACGAGCCGCCCACGGCCACCACGGGCAGGCGGCTGTGCGCCAGCGCCGCGCAGACGGCGGGATCGTCGAAATCGGCGATGATGCCGTCTCCCTGCCAGCGCTCGATGCCGGGCAGGCGGCAACGGAAGTCCTCTTCCAGGAACAGGTCCCACGACACGCGCGTGGTGTTCAGGTAGGCGGCGATGCCCGCGATGATGTCGCGGTCGTAGATCTTATTCCCGTTAAACAGCAGCGCGATCCGGTGCGCGGTCGGCATCTTCATGGTGTCTCCTCCCGTGCCAGATCGTTTCACGGCTATCTGCGTCCGGCTCGCGTGCTGACATCGACCCACACGGCGAGGGTGAGGATACTGCCTTTCACGATCATCTGCCAGTAGGTGTCCACGTCCAGCATGGACATGCCGTTATCGAGGCTGGCCATGACCAGCGCGCCGATCAGGGCGCCGTACACGGTGCCCGAGCCGCCGCGCATCGAGGTGCCGCCGATGAAGCAGGCGGCAATGGCGTCGAGTTCGCTGAAGGTGCCGGCGGACGGCGAACCGGCCGCCAGGCGGCCCGTGTTGATCAGGCCAGCGAGCGCGCACATCAGGCCCATGATGCCGAAGATCCACAGCTTGACGGCTTTGACGTTGATGCCGGACAGGCGCGTCGCTTCCATATTGCTGCCCACGGCGTAGATGCGCCGGCCGAACACGGTCTGGCTGGTGATGTAGCTGAACAGCCCCAGCAAGGCCAGCAGCAGCAGCACGGGCAGCGGAATGCCTTCATAACCGTTCAGGGTCCGCACGAAGGCATACAGCACGGCGCCGATGACGGCCAGGCGCAGGCCGTCGGCCCAGGGCGCCGTCTGCGGCAAGCCATGCTGGGCGCGGCTGGCGCGCGCGCGCCACGTCAGGAAGGCGGCCAGCAGGAACAGGCCGATGCCCAGCACGATGCCGGGCACCGCAGGCAGGTAGCCCTGTCCCAGGTAGACCATCGGCTCGGAGACGGGCGCGATCGTGATGCCGCCCGTGATGCCCAGCAGGATGCCGCGATACGCGAGCATGCCGCCCAGTCCCACGATGAAGGACGGGATGCCCCGGTACGCCGTCAGGTAGCCATTGAGCAGGCCGATCACCAGGCCGCAGCCCAGCACCGCCATCAGGTTCAGCGCCAGCGGCCAGTGCTGCGTGACGTCCAGCACGGCGGCGATGCCGCCGAGTAGCCCCAGCAGGGAGCCGATCGACAGGTCGATCTCGCCGGCGATAATCACCAGCACCATGCCGCAGGCGAGGATGCCGGTGACGGACATCTGGCGCAGCAGATTCGACAGGTTGCGCGGCGTGAGGAAGCTGCCCTCCGTTTTCCACGAAAAAAAGGCCCAGATCAGCGCCACGGCGATCAGCAGGGCCAGCATCTTGTATTGGGTGAACAGCTGTTTGATACTGTGCGGTTTCATGCTGCGGGTTCCTTGTTTGCGGTGTTGGCGGCGGGCGCCGGGCGCTGGTCCAGCGCCGCCGCCAGCACGGTTTCCTGGCTCAGGCCATCGTTGATAAAGTCGCCGCGCAGGCGGCCTTCGCCCATCACCAGCACGCGGTCGGACACGCCCAGCACTTCAGCCAGTTCCGACGAGACCATGATGATGGCCACGCCCCGGTCGGCCAGCGCCAGCATCAGTTTGTAGATTTCATATTTGGCGCCCACGTCGACGCCGCGCGTGGGCTCGTCGAGGATCAGCACGCGCGGGCGCGTCAGCAGCATCTTGGCCAGCACGGCCTTTTGCTGGTTGCCGCCCGACAGGCTCGTAATGGGCAGCGACGGGCTAGCCGCCTTCAGTTCCAGCTGCGCGATCTCGCCGCGCACGGCCGTCAATTCCGCCTCGCCATCGATGCGCGTGGCACGCGCGAATTGCTCCAGCACGGCCAGGGTGATGTTCTGCCCCACGTCGAGATCGGGCACGATGCCGTGATGCTTGCGGTCTTCCGGCACCATGGCCAGGCCCATGGCAATCGCCTTTTGCGGGGACGAAGTGTCGATGCGGCGGCCATCGAGCCACACTTCGGCCTGGCACGGCCCCTGGTAGGCGCCGAACAGGGCCGAGACGAGTTCCGTGCGCCCCGCCCCCACCAGGCCGGCGATGCCGAGGATCTCGCCCTTTCGCAGGGTGAACGACACATCGTCGACGCGCTTGCGCTGCGGGTTGTCGGCGTCGATGCAGCTTACGTGGCGCGCCTCGAACAGCACTTCGCCGATAGGTGCCGGCTGCGCACGCTGCGGATACAGCTGGCTCATTTCGCGGCCCACCATTTGCGCGATGATGCGCTCGACGTTCATCTGCGCCATCGGCGTGGTGGCGATATGCTTGCCGTCGCGGATGACGACGATGGTGTCGCAGATGGCCGCCACTTCATCGAGCTTGTGCGAAATGTAGATGCAGGTGACGCCTTTGGCCTTCAGCGCGCGCAGGATATCGAGCAGCACGGCGATTTCCGAGGCCGTCAGCGACGACGACGGCTCGTCGAGTATCAGCAATCGCGCATTCTTGTTGAGCGCCTTGGCGATTTCCACCAGCTGCTGGTGGCCGCCGCCGTAATTCATCACGGGTTGCGCTACGTTCAGTTCGGGAATTTTCAGTTCGCGCAGCAGCTCGTCGGCGCGCTTGTACATGGCCGCGTAATGCATGCGCCCGCCGGGCAGGGTGAGCTCGCGGCCCATGAAGATATTCTCGGCCACGGACAGCTGCGGCACCAGCATCAGTTCCTGGTGGATGATGATGATGCCCGCGTCTTCCGTGTCGCGGATCGATTGCGCGCGCAGGGGCTGGCCATCCCACAGGATCTCGCCATCCCAGGTGCCGTGCGGGTACACACCGGACAGCACCTTCATCAGGGTCGACTTGCCGGCGCCATTCTCGCCGCACAAGCCGATGCACTCGCCGGCCCGCACCTGCAGGTCGATGCCGTCGAGCGCGCGGACACCGCCAAACTGTTTGACGATGCCTTTCATTTCAAGCAGATAGTCGGACATGCTCACTCTCGTTGCGGATACGGGGGAAATGTCGGATTACGCGGCGCCCATGGCGCCGCTAATCCGACCTACGGTCGATGCGGACGGCCGACACCACCACCGGCGTTTCCGGAGCCGGCGATTGTCGGATAACGGCCGATGCGGGCAATCGTAGGTCGGCTTAGCGCGCAGCGCGTAAGCCGACAGCAAGCGGGTAATCAATTACCCAGCTGCGCCTTGGTATAGAAACCGTCGTCGACGAGAATGTTCACGTTCGCCTTGGTCAAGGGCGTGGGTTTGAGCAGCACCGTGCTGACTTTTTTCAGGCCGTTGTCATAGCTGGAGTTGTAGGCGGGCTTTTCATTGCGCGCCAGTTGCACGGCCAGCTTGGCCGCTTCGGCGGCGATGGTTTTCAGGGGTTTGTAGACGGTCATCGATTGCGTGCCGGCGATGACGCGTTTGACCGCCGCCAGATCGGCGTCCTGGCCCGAGACCGGCACCTTGCCGGCCAGTTTTTGCGCGGCCAGGGCCTGGATGGCGCCGCCGGCCGTGCCGTCGTTCGAGGCGACGATGGCATCGATCTTGTTGCCGTTGGCCGTCAGCGCGTTTTCCACGATGGACAGCGCTTCGGTGGCGCTCCAGTCCTTCACCCACTGCTGGCCGACGATCTTGATATCGCCCTTGTCGATGAACGGTTTGAGCACCTTCATCTGGCCTTCGCGCAGCATCTTGGCGTTGTTGTCGGTGGGCGAGCCGCCCAGCAAATAGTAATTGCCCTTCGGCTGCAGCTTGGTCACGCCTTCGGCCTGCATCTCTCCCACTTTCTCGTTGTCGAACGAGATATACGCATCGATATCGGCGTTCAGGATCAGGCGGTCATACGACAACACCTTGATGCCGGCCTTTTTCGCTTCCTTGACGGTGTTGTTGAGCACCGTGGCGTTGAACGGCACGATCACCAGCACGTCCACGCCGCGCGAGATCAGGTTTTCGATCTGCGAAATCTGGCGCTGCTCGCTGGCGTCGGCCGACTGCACGAAGACCTTGGCGCCCTGCTTTTCGGCGGCGGCGATGAAGAAATCGCGGTCGCGCGTCCAGCGTTCCACGCGCAAGTCGTCGATGGAAAAGCCGATCTTCGGGTTTTTCGCATCGGCCAGGGCGGCGCTGCTGCTCAATGCCAGCATGGCGGTCATGATGGCTGCACTGATGATCTTGTTCATTGTGTGTCTCCTTGTGGATTTTTTAGCTACATTTTTTAACTGCGGGTACTGCTGAAAAATTTTATGTCTGTGGTGGTGTCGGGTTACGCGCGAAGCGCTAACCCGACCTACGTGCTGCGACTGCTAATGGTTGTGGCGCGGCAGGGTCTGGCCCACGGCGCGGTATTTCAGGGCCAGCTCCATGCAGGCGCCCGTTTCCAGCTGGCCCACGCTGGCGCGGTAGATTTCCTGCCACGGCGTGGCGCTGTCGTTGACGGGCGGCGGCAGTTCCATGGCGCGGCGCGCCAGTTCAGCCGCATCGACCAGCATGTCGCACTGGCCCCCGTTCAGGTCCACGCGGATGATGTCGCCCGTGCGCAGCAGCGCCAGGCCGCCGCCGACGGCGCTTTCCGGTGACGCGTTCAGGATCGAGGGGCTGTCCGAGGTGCCCGACTGGCGCCCGTCGCCCAGGGTCGGCAGGTTCAGAATGCCGGCCTTGAGCAAGGCATCGGGCGGCTGCATGTTGACCACCTCGGCCGAACCGGGCCAGCCGACAGGGCCGGCGCCGCGCATGACCAGCATGCAGCTGTCGTCGATATTGAGCGCCGGGTCGTTGATGCGCGCATGATAGTCGCTTGAACCGTCAAAGACGATGGCGCGCGCCTCGAACACGCCCTCGCTGCCAGGGCGCGACAGATAGCGCTCGCGGAAGGCGGGCGAGATCACGCTGGTCTTCATGATGGCGAAGTCGAACAGGTTGCCCTGCAAGGCCATGAAACCGGCCTTTTCCTTCAGCGGCGCGGCAAACGGGCGGATCATCTCGCGGTCCGCGCTCTCCCGGCCTTGCAAGTTGGCCGCCATGCTCTGGCCCGTGACCGTCAACCGGTCCGCATGCAGCAGGCCCGCCTGCTGCAGCTCCCACATCACGGCCGGCACGCCGCCGGCGCGGTGGAAGCGCTCGCCCAGATACTTCCCGGCCGGCTGCATGTTCAACAGCAGCGGCACGTCGTAGCCATGTTCCATCCAGTCGCTCGAGTGCAATGCCACGCCCGCATGGCGCGCCATGGCCATCAGGTGCGGCTGGGCGTTGGTGGAGCCGCCGATGGCCGCGTTGACGATGATGGCGTCCAGGAAGGCCTCGCGCGTGAGGATGCTCGACGGGCGCACGTCGTCATGCGCCATGCCGACGATGCGGCGCCCCGTTGCATAGGCGATCTGGCCCCGTTCGCGATACGGCGCGGGGATGGCCGAGCAGCCCGTCAGCGACATGCCCAGCGCTTCGGCCAGCGCATTCATGGTCGATGCGGTGCCCATGGTGTTGCAGTGGCCAGCCGACGGCGCCGAGGCGGCGGCGATCTGCAGGAATTTGTCGTTGTCGATCAAGCCGGCGGACAGCTGGCGGCGGCCCTTCCAGATGGCCGCGCCGGAACCGACCAGTTCGCCGTCCATCCAGCCATCAAGCATGGGGCCGCCCGACAGCACGATGGCGGGAATGTCCACCGTGGCCGCGGCCATCAGCTGGGCCGGCGTGGTCTTGTCGCAGCCCGTCGTCAGCACCACGGCGTCGATCGGATAGCCATGCAGGATCTCCACCAGGCCCAGATACGCGAGGTTGCGGTCCAGCGCGGCCGTGGGACGGCGGCAGTTCTCGAAGATCGGGTGCAGCGGGAATTCCATCGGGATGCCGCCCGCGTCGCGGATGCCGTCGCGCACGCGCTGGGCCAACTCCAGGTGGATGCGGTTGCAGGGACTGATATCGCTGCCGCTTTGCGCGATGCCGATGATGGGCCGGCCCGAACGCAGTTCCTCGGCCGTGATCCCGTAGTTCATGAAGCGCTCCAGGTACAGCGCCGTCATGTCGATGTGATCGGGATTGTCGAACCAGTCCTGCGAACGGAAGCGCCGCGCCTGGCGGTTGCCTGGGGTACTCATGCGCCGTACCAGCCTGCGTCGACATAGTATTCGCGGCCGGCGCACTTGGCGGCGTTGTCGGACGCGAGGAACAGCGCCAGCGCCGCCACGTCTTCCGGCTCCACGCGCAGTTGCAGGCATTGTCCCTGCAGGATCACGGCTTCCGCTTCCGGCGTATGCCACAGCCGCTCCTGGCGCGGCGTGCGCACGGCGCCGGGAATGATGCAGTTGACGCGGATGCCGTCGGCACCCAGGTCGCGCGCCAGGCCGCGCGTCAGCCCTTCGATGCCGGCTTTCGCCGTCATGTAGATCGACAGGTTTGCCTGCGCCAGGTGCCAGGAAATCGAGCCCAGGTTGAGGATCACGCCGCTGCCCTTGGCGCGCATGCCCGGCGCCACTGCCTGGGCGCAGAAATACTGGTGGCGCAGGTTGACGGCCATGCGCTCGTCCCAGTAGGCGGGCGTGACGTCCTGCAGCTGGTGGCGGTCGTCATTGGCCGCGTTGTTGACGAGGATATCCGTGGCGCCCGCGCTGTGTTCAATCTCGGCGAAGGTGGCGGCCAGGGCTGCCAGGTCCGTCAGGTCGCAATAGCGGAAAACGGGCGGCTGCGCCAGGTGCGCCAGCTTTTCCTGCAGCGCCAGCGACGCCTCGCGGGCGATGTCGAGGAAGGTGACGTGGGCGCCCTGGCGCGCGAACGCCTCGACGATGGCCACGCCGATGCCGGTGCCGCCGCCCGTGATGACGACGCGCTTGCCGGCCAGGCTGGGGTAAGTTGCATGCTGCATGGTGTCTCTCTTTTTAAAATAATCGGATCAAAGCAAACCGCGGCGGGCCAGGTTCTGGTACAGCGCGCGCACGCCGAACGTCCAGGGGGCAATCGCATCGCAGCGCTGCACTTCGTTGACCAGCGCGCCCAGCGCGGCGCTGGCAATCGTCACGCGGTCGCCCAGGTGGTGCGTGAAGCCGCCGCCCTGCGCGCCGCGGTCCTTCACGGGCGAGAACATGGTGCCCAGGAACAGCATGAAGCCGTCTGGATACTGGTGGTACTGGCCTGCCGTCTGGCGCACCAGGTCGAGCGGGTCGCGGCTGATCTCGCGCATGAAGCTGGCGCCTTCGAGCACAAAGCCGTCGTCCGCGCCTTCGATCAGCAGCGACACTTCCGCCTCGCGCACGGTGTCGAGCGTGAAGTGCTCGTCGAACAGGCGGATGAAGGGGCCGATGGCGCAGGAACCGTTGTTATCCTTGGCCTTGCCCAGCAAGAGGGCGCTGCGCCCTTCGATGTCGCGCAGGTTGACGTCGTTGCCCAGGGTCGCCCCCAGCACCTCGCCGCGGCTGTTGACGGCCAGGACGATCTCGGGCTCCGGGTTGTTCCAGGCGGACGATGGCAGCAAGCCCACCTGCGCGCCGCAGCCGACCGACGACATCGGCTGCGCCTTGGTAAACACTTCCGCATCGGGGCCGATGCCCACTTCCATGTATTGCGACCAGGCGCCGCGCTGCTGCAGCTGCTGTTTCAAGCGCTGCGCCGCCTCCGAGCCGGGTTTTAATGCGGACAAGTCGCCGCCCAGCGTCGTTTGCAGCGCGGCGCGCAAGCTTGCCGCGCGCGCCGCG
Organism: Janthinobacterium sp. HH106; assembly: GCF_001758725.1. Classification (NCBI taxonomy): domain Bacteria; kingdom Pseudomonadati; phylum Pseudomonadota; class Betaproteobacteria; order Burkholderiales; family Oxalobacteraceae; genus Janthinobacterium; species Janthinobacterium sp. HH106. The sequence continues at coordinate 23,650 of NZ_LRIC01000012.1, forward strand.
TCGCCGCCCGCCTGTTCCTCGATCACCCGTTCGAGCAGGCTGACGGCGAAGGTCACGCCGCAGGCCTTGACGGCCTGCAGGTCGCACGGTGCCAGTAGCAGCGGCTCGCCGGCCGGCGCGGCCAGCGCCTGCTCCAGCAGCGCCTGCACGGAGCCGAGCGCAGTGCCGGGCGCATGGCGGGCGATATCGAGCGCATCGCTGCGTTCGAACAGCTCGGCCACCGTCGCTACCGTCTGCGTGATGTCGACCACCTCGCCGCCGCGCACGGCGACGACGCAGGGGCCGTCACGCCAGATGCGGCCGATGAGGAGAGCCTGCGCCAGGTCGGCGGGCAACAGGGAGGCGGGGGAAATCGGCTGCATGACAAGCTTTCAAAAGGTCGTGACGGGATGGCTGGTCTTCAAGTTCGGACCGATTCTGCGCGCCGCCCTGTGTCGCCGCAATTACGAAAATCACCAAATTGAATGATGATTATTGGTATTGCAGCGCACAAAAAAAAGCCGCCGCCCGGCCTGCGCTCCCGCCCTGTCCGCAGGCGGGAAGGGGCACTATGGCGCATTGCATCAATTGGCCTATCGATATCGTTTTGGATATCGGCTATGCGAAAAAAGTGATTGGTGAGGGATGGATGGACAAACTAGTATCAGCCGTGGCCCGCAATCGGCCATTCGCACGGAGCCCGCCCGCTGGACGACGGCCCTGGCACATTCAACTATCGAAGACGGTGGAGACCTGAAATGAAAACAACAATGAAAATGCTGACCGCGAGCCTGGCGCTGGCCATCTCCGGCATGGCGGTAATGCCCGTGGCAAGCGCCGCAGACAAGGGCGCGATCGGCATCTCGATGCCGACCAAATCGTCCATGCGCTGGATCGCCGACGGCGACAACATGGTCAAGGTATTCAAGGAGCGCGGCTACAAGACGGACTTGCAGTTTGCCGACGACGATATCCCGAACCAGCTGGCGCAGGTGGAAAACATGATCACCAAGGGCGCCAAGGTGCTGGTGATCGCCGCCATCGACGGCACCACCTTGTCGAACGTGCTGCAAAAGGCGGCCGACAAGGGCATCAAGGTCATTTCGTATGACCGTCTGATCCGCGGCACGAAAAACATCGATTACTACGCCACCTTCGACAACTTCCAGGTCGGCGTGCTGCAAGCGGGCTATATCGAATCGGCGCTGAAACTCAAGGAAGGCAAGGGTCCGTTCAATATCGAACTGTTCGGCGGCTCGGCCGACGACAACAATGCGCACTTCTTCTACAACGGCGCGCTGTCGGTCCTGAAACCGTACATCGACAGCGGCAAGCTGGTGGTGCGCTCGAAGCAGATGGGCATGGAAAAGGTCGCCACCCTGCGCTGGGACGGCGCCGTGGCGCAGGCCCGCATGGACAACCTGCTCAGCGCCTACTACGGCAATGCGAGAGTCGACGCGGTGCTGTCGCCGTATGACGGCTTGAGCATCGGCATCCTGTCCTCGCTCAAGGGCGTCGGCTACGGCACGCCGAAACAGCCGTTCCCCGTCGTGACGGGCCAGGATGCGGAAATTCCGTCGGTGAAATCGATCATCCGCGGCGAACAGGCATCGACCGTGTTCAAGGACACGCGCGAACTGGCCAAGGTCACGGCCAATATGGTCGACGCGATGATGAGCGGCAAGACGCCGGCCGTCAACGATACCAAGACCTATAACAACGGCGTGAAGGTCGTGCCGTCCTACCTGTTGAAACCGGTCACCGTCGACAAGGCGAACTGGAAGCAGGTGCTCGTCACCGGCAGCGGCTACTACACGGAAGCGCAAGTGAAATAAGCATCCATGGTACTGAAGGCCCGGCACTGCCGGGCCTTTCGCTTCACGCACGATCAAGAACAAGACTGCCGCACGGCCGCTGCCCACCAGCGCGGCCGTGCCAGAGAGGTTATATGACGAACACTATCCTGGAAATGCGCGGGATACGCAAAACATTCCCGGGCGTCGTTGCGCTCGACAATGTCAACCTGCGGGTACGCAGCGGCGAGATCCACGCCATCGTCGGCGAAAACGGCGCCGGCAAATCGACCCTGATGAAAGTGCTGAGCGGCGTCTACGGCCATGGCAGCTATACGGGCGACATCGATTACCTGGGCCAGACGCGGCACTTCCGCAGCATCAAGGACAGCGAAGAAATCGGCATCATCATCATCCACCAGGAACTGGCGCTGGTGCCCCAGCTGTCGATCGCCGAGAATATCTTTCTCGGCAACGAGCCGGCCCGCATGGGCGTCATCGACTGGGAATACGCGCAAGCGAAGACGCGCGAACTGCTGCACAAAGTCGGCCTGAAGGAGTCCCCCGACACCCTGATCACCAACCTGGGCGTGGGCAAGCAGCAGCTGATCGAGATCGCCAAGGCGCTGTGCAAGGACGTCAAGCTGCTGATCCTCGACGAGCCGACGGCCAGCCTGAATGAAAGCGACAGCGCGGCCCTGCTCGACCTGCTGCTGGGCCTGAAAGCCCAGGGCATCGCCTCGATCCTGATTTCGCACAAGCTCAATGAAATCTCGCGGGTCGCCGATGCCATCACGGTGCTGCGCGACGGCAACACGGTCGACAGTTTCGACTGCCGCACGGAGCCCGTCAGCGAAGACCGCATCATCGAAAAAATGGTCGGGCGCGAAATGGCGGACCGCTATCCGCCGCGCACGCCCACCATCGGCGAGACCATTTTCGAAGTACGCGACTGGCGCGTCTTCCATCCCGAGCATGCCGACCGCCCCGTCATCAAGGGCATCAATCTGCACGCGAAAAAGGGCGAGATCATCGGCATCGCGGGCTTGATGGGCTCCGGGCGCACGGAACTGGCGATGAGCCTGTTCGGGCGCGCCTACGGCCAGCGCATCAGCGGCACGGTGCTCAAGCACGGCCAGGAGATCGACGTCAGCACCATCGGCAAGGCGATCGCGCACGGCCTCGCCTATGTCACGGAAGACCGCAAGGGCCTGGGCCTGATCCTCGAGGAAGACATCCAGAAGAACACCAGCCTGGCCAACCTGGACGCGATTTCGCGGCACATGGTGATCGACGAGCAGCGTGAATTCGGCGTGGCCGAGGAGTTCCGCCGCAAGCTCAAGACCCGTTGCTCGAGCGTGGCGCAGAAGGTGGTCAACCTGTCCGGCGGCAACCAGCAGAAAGTGGTGCTGGCGAAATGGCTGTTTTCGCGCCCCGACGTGCTGATCCTCGATGAACCGAGCCGCGGCATCGACGTGGGTGCCAAGTACGAGATCTACAGCATCATCAGCGAGCTGGCCGCCGAAGGCAAATGCATCATCATGATTTCCTCGGAAATGCCGGAATTGCTGGGCATGTGCGACCGGATCTATGTCATGAACGAAGGCCGCTTCGCGGCAGAACTGAGCGCGGCAGAAGCATCGCAGGAACGCATCATGCGCGCGATCGTTACACACGGAGAAAACAATGGACAATAAATTGACAGCAGGCGCGCCGGCGGCAGCAGCGCCAGCGGCCGCGCCGCAAGCGAAAAGCTATGCCGGCTTCTTGAAAAACAATATGCGCGACTACGGCATGCTGCTCTCGCTGATCGTCATCATGGGTTTTTTCCAGTACATGACCGACGGCACCCTGATGCAGCCGCTGAACCTGACGAACCTGGTGCTGCAAAACAGCTACATCGTCATCATGGCGCTGGGCATGCTGATGGTCATCGTGGCCGGCCATATCGATTTGTCCGTCGGCTCGGTGGTCGGCTTCGTCGGCGCGCTGGCCGCCGTCCTGATCGTCAACTACCACATGCATTTTGTCGCCGCCAGCATCCTCTGCCTGCTGGCCGGCGCCGTCATCGGCGGCGCGCAAGGCTATTTCGTCGCCTTCTTTAAAATTCCGTCCTTCATCGTCACGCTGGCCGGCATGCTGGTGTTCAAGGGCCTGACCCTGGCGCTGCTGGCAGGCCAGTCGGTCGGTCCCTTCCCGGAAGGCTTCCAGATGCTCAGCTCCGGCTTCCTGCCCGACCCGTTCGGCGGCGACAACCTGCGCGGCCTGTCGCTGCTGCTGGGCGTGATCGCCGCCGCGGCGCTGATCGTCACCTCGCTGCGCAGCCGCGCCAAGCAACTGAAACACGGCATGGAAAACGAGCCGCGCGCCTTCTTCCTGCTGAAAAATGCCATTTTCGCCGCCGTGATGGTGTATTTCAGCTACCTGCTGGCGTCGTACCGCGGTTTTCCCAACGTGCTGGCCGTGATGTCGCTGCTCATCGTCGCCTACACCTTCATCACCAACCGCACCGTGCTGGGCCGCCGCGTGTATGCCGTGGGCGGCAACGAAAAGGCGGCGCGCCTGTCGGGCATCAAGACGGAACGGGTCAGCTTCTACACCTTCGTCAACATGGGCATGCTGGCCGCGCTGGCCGGCCTGATCTTCGCGGCGCGCCTGAACACGGCCACACCGAAGGCGGGCACAGGTTTCGAGCTGGACGTGATCGCCGCCTGCTTCATCGGCGGCGCCTCGGCCTCGGGTGGCGTGGGCAAGGTGATGGGAGCCGTCATCGGCGCCTTCATCATGGGCGTGATGAACAACGGCATGTCCATCATGGGCATCGGCATCGATTACCAGCAGGTGATCAAGGGCCTGGTGCTGCTGGCGGCCGTGTTCATTGACGTGATTAATAAAAATAAATGAGAAGAACAAGGAAGCACAGGTTCGAGCCTTAGGGGGCTCTGGCCGGCGTTCGCGCCGGCCTTTTTTATTCCATTCACATCATCAATATGATTTCAGCAAGCCACCACGAAGCTTTCGCAACGAAAGATACCCACCACTGACCACGAAAACACCTTCCTCGTTCCTGATCTCGATATTGCCCTCATCCCAGCGCAGCAAGCGCGGCAAATTCTGCCGATAGATAACGATGCCAGTATGGCGCGCTTCCTCGACATAATGCATTTTTAACAGACGCACTTCTATTTCCCCAAGCATGCCAAGTCCATTATCCCGTACCTTGAATGCGGCCGGAAGGACGGCTATCAGCGAGAACGACGATCCTATCCCCGCCCCCAGCAATACCACCTCAAGTGGCGCCTTCGATTCACGATCCAGAGAAAAAAGATAAGTGATGGCTACCATGCATATCAGCAGGGTAACGATCCAGGAAGTTGCCTGGGCCTTGGATTGAAACAGCACAAAGTAGCGCCACTTTGCTAGCGGAAAGAAAATAGACGTGACACTACGGCGTATTTTTTCCATCCTGCCGTCCTCAAACCGATGCTTTGTCTGCTTCATTTTCGCTCCATTGTTAACACAAAAAGAAAGCTGTCCGCACAAGCGGTACAGCTATTTATTATGTTTTGGAAAAAAATGAAGAGGTTGACAGAAATCATCTAAGGCGACTTTTGCATCGCGTCAGACAGCCGCCAGCCGCGCCGCCCTATCCCCCCACCATGCCGCCTCCTCGAACACGGAAAAGCCCGACAAATCCGCATGCGCGAACAGGATGGCGCCGTCGTGCTCGCGCAAGGCCTTCAAGCCCGCGTTGCTGCGAAATCCCGGCAAGGGTGCCGCCATGGCGTGGCCACGCACGGTGATGTCGACGCGCTCGACGCAGCTGGCAAAATCGCGCCCATACGCCGTCTTTAAATCGATGCTGGCCAGCGCCAGCAGTTCTTCGGGGCTGGCCGTGTCGAGCCACTTGCGCGCTTGCTGCGGCGTGCGGTCGGACAGGGCCACGTAAGCGCTGAAGACGGTCTTCTCGGGCGGGCGCACGCGGATGTCCTGGTGGGTCGAGACGACATAGCCGAGGCCCGGTTCCTGGTACACCACGTTGTCCCAGCACAGGGGCGCATGCGACAGTTCGTCGGGAAAGCGTTTCAGTAAAAAATTCGCCACCATCCACGGCGCATACGCGGGCGTATCGCGTTTCGCGTCGAAGCCATACTCGGCGATGTTCTTCACCACGCGCGCCGCCACGTACAGCGGCATGGCGCAGATGGCCTTGCGCGCCTTGACCAGGTAGGTACGCGGCTGGCCGTCGACCAGCTCCAGGCACAGCGCTTCCACGCCCTGTTTTGTGGTGGTCACGGACACCACCGTGCCCGCATGGCGCCGGACCTTGGACGCCTGTTCCATGGCCGTGGCGACCGGCTGCATGCCGCCCGGCCAGGTCAGCCAGGCGCCATTGCCCGCGTTGGCCGCCTGGCCCCAGCGGCTGCAGTAGTAATGCAGGCCGGCCCAGGCCGAGACCTGGTCGTAGCGCGTGCCGTAATCGTCGCGGCAGCAGTAATTCAGATACCAGTGCAGGGTGGGCGAGGTATAGCCTTCGCGCTCCATCCACTGCTTCAAGGTGATGGTGTCGAGCGCCTGCCAGGCCGGATCTTGCGACGACTCCACGGTAGGAAAGACGAAGACGCGCTTGCCATCGTTGCCATGCGCCTGGCGCAAACGCCGCACCTCGGCAAAGAAGCGTTCATGCTGCGCCAGTTCCGCAGGCGGCACGCCTTCGGTGGGAATGAAGCCGTCCTGCCAGTGGCCGTTGAACAGCAATCGCTCTTCCGGAGCGTGCAGGATGTAGCGCTCGTCGTAATATGGCTTTTCCGCCTGCGGATCGCGCTGGATAATCCCCAGGTCGAACAAAATCTCTCGCACATGGGTCGATTCGGGCGACGGCAACGGCAGGTAATGGCCACCGGTCGGATAGGCCAGGTCGCCGAAGTGGCCGCCGGCCGCGTTGCCATACGGCTGCGGGCCATCGATCATGAGAAAATCCCTGTGCCCCAGCTTGTTCAAACGCCAGGCGGCCGTCAGGCCCGCGATGCCGGAGCCGAGGATGGCCACGTCGGTCGTCAAGGTGCGTGCAGGCGGCGGCAGCGCCGTGCCCTCGCGCAGCAGCTTGCGCAAATAATGCCCCTCGCTGCGGCCCGGATACAGCACCTTGGGCGTGATTTCCTGCCAGCGCAGATACGCGGCGATGCTGCCGATGCCGGCGGCCGCCGCCGCGGTGCCGCCGGCGGCCCACAGCATGAAGGAGCGGCGCTGCATCAGCGGATCACCCGGTTCCAGTCCTGCTCGAATTCATGCACGAGCGACTGGGTATTCAAGCGGTTCGGCGCCATGGGCAGCGGCTGCATGTCGGGCGGGAAGATGAACATCTCGCGCGTGGTGTCCGCATTCAGGTAGCGCATCGGCAGGCGGTATTGCGTCGGCGGTGCGTAGTCGAGCTGGGGCGAGGCAAGGATAAAACCCCATTCACCGAACGAGGGCACGTAGGCGTGGTAGGGCCAGGTGCGCATGCCCACTTCGCGCAGGGTCGAATTGATGGTCCAGTAGGCGTGCGGGGCAAAGAACGGCGAGGTCGATTGCACCACCATCAAGCCCTTGGCCGCCAGGTGCTTTTTCACCAGGTCGTAGAACGGCACCGAATACAGTTTGCCGAGCGCGAAGCTGGACGGATCGGGGAAATCGACGATGGCCGCGTCGAACATGTCGCCGTTGTTGCGCAGCCAGACGGCGGCATCGGCATTGACGACGGTGACGCGCTTGTCCGAGAACGCGTTGTTATTTAACTTTGCCAGTTCCGGGCGCGTGGTAAACGCGGCCGTCATGGCGGGATCGAGATCGACCACGGTGACGTGTTCGATCTGGGGATAACGGAGGATTTCGCGCAGCGCCAGGCCATCGCCGCCGCCCAGCACCAGCACGCGGCGCGCCCACGGCAGCGCTTCGAGCACGGGGTGCACCAGCGCCTCGTGGTAGCGGTACTCGTCGCGCGAGGAAAACTGCAAGTTGCCGTTGATGTAGAGCCGCGTATCGTCCTTCCAGCGCGTGATCACCAGGCGCTGGTAGGGCGTGGTGGTGGAATACACGATCTGGTCGCCGAACAGGCCGTGCTCGCCCCAGGCCACCATGCGGTCGGACATGGCAAAGCCGGCGACCAGCACCAGCATCACGGCGCAGGCGCGCAGGAAGCGCCCCGTGAGGTTCTTCAGCTCCGCGCGGAACACGTAAATCGTCCACAGGCCCACGCCCACATTGAGCATGCCGAACAAAAAGCCCGTGCGCACCAGGCCCAGGTAGGGCGACAGCACCAGCGGAAACAGCAGGGAGACGGCCAGCGCCCCCAGGTAATCGAAGGTGAGCACGCGGCTGACCAGTTCGGAAAACTCCGTCTGGCGCGAATTCAGGGCGCGCATCACCAGCGGCACTTCCATGCCGACCAGTGCGCCGATCAGGAACACCATCACATACAATAAGGTGCGAAAGGGCGCGGCCATCCACGAGAACGTCATGAACAGGATGGCGGCCGACAAGCCGCCGATCAGGCCCACGGCCAGCTCGATGTCGACGAAGCGCGAGAGCACGTCGTCGTCCCGCACATACTTGGAAAAGTGGGCGCCCACCCCCATGGCAAACAGGTAGCAGCCGATGATGGTGGAAAACTGCAGGATGGAATCGCCGAGCAGGTAGCTGGACATGGCGCCGGCGATCAGTTCATACGCGAGGCCGCAGGAGGCGACCACGAAGACGGACAAAATCAGAATCTTTTTGTTCATTGGACTTTTTTTTGTTCTAATATGCGTTGACGTTATCAAATACTCATTGCGAGGAAAGCCGTGCCCGCCATCCTAAACTATCTGATCCATCTTATACTGGCCGCCGCGCTGCTGATTGCCTTTTTTATCATCTACACGCGCGTCACGCCGTATAACGAAGTGCTGCTGATCCGACAGGGCAACCAGGCGGCGGCCCTGTCGCTGGGCGGCGCGCTGCTGGGCTTTTCCGCCACCATCGCCTCGTCCCTGATGCACACGGCCGACTACCAGCAATTCTTCGCCTGGGCCTTTGGCGCCATGGTGGTGCAATTGCTCGCGTATGTGGTCACCACGCGCCTGCTGCGCATGTCGAAGGATCAGATCGAATCGAACAACAGCGCCTTCGGCGGCCTGCTGGGCGCCATTTCGCTGTCGATTGGCGCCATCAACGCCGCCTGCATTTCCTGACACCGCTTTATTTATTCAAGGACATCCATCATGAGCCTCGGCAGCTTTATCAAGAAGCAGTTTATCGACGTACTGCAGTGGAACGAAGAGACGGAAGGCGTGCTGGCCTGGCGCTTCCCCATGCAGGATTTCGAGATCCAGAACGGCGCCATCCTGAATGTGCGTGAATCGCAGGTCGCCGTCTTCGTCAATGAAGGCAAGATCGCCGACGTCTTCGGTCCCGGCACGCACAAGCTGACGACGCAAACGTTACCGTTGCTGACCAACCTGAAAAACTGGGACAAGCTGTTCGATTCGCCGTTCAAGTCGGACGTGTATTACTTCAGCACGCGCGTGCAGACCGGCCGCAAGTGGGGCACGCCGCAGCCGATCACCATCCGCGACAAGGATTTCGACATGATCCGCGTGCGCGCCTTCGGCATGTATTCGTACCGCATCGCCGACGCCCGCACCTTCTTCACCGAGATCAGCGGCACGCGCGAAGTCTATACGCGCGACGAGGTGGAAGATCAGTTGCGCGGCATTCTGATGTCGAGCATGGCCAGCTCGCTGGGCGGCGCGAATGTCCCCTTCCTCGACATGGCGGCCAACCAGGCGCTGATGGCGCAAGAGGTCAAGGATGGCCTGACGCAGGCGTTTGCCCGCTACGGCGTGGGCCTCGATGAATTCAACGTGGCCAGCATCAGCCTGCCCGAGGAATTGCAGGCGGCGCTCGACGAGCGTATTTCCGCCGGCATGAAGGGCGGCCTGGGCGCCGACAAGATGAGCGGCTACACCAAATTCCAGGTGGCCAACGCGATCCCGCTGGCGGCGCAGAACGAGGGCGGCATGGCCGGTATCGGCGCAGGCCTCGGCGCCGGGCTGTCGATCGGCCAGGTGATGGCGCAAAGCATGGGCGGTGCGCTGCAGCAGCCCGCCCCGGCACCCGCTCCGGCGGCGCCACCTGCCGAGGAACCGATCGAGGCGCGCCTGGAAAAACTCAAGGGTTTACTGGACAAGGGACTCATTTCGCCGGCCGACTACGATGGCGCCAAGGCTGAACTGCTGAAAAAACTGATCGGCTGATTAGGGCGAAATACGACTGCATGCAAACTGTTTCCTGTCCCAGCTGCGGCGCGGAAGTGCATTTCCGCTCGCACGCTTCCGTGCTCGCCGTGTGCGAGTACTGCCACAGCACCATCCTCAAGGACGCCGATGCCGTCAGGGACGTGGGCAAGATGTCGGCCGTCCTGGAAGACTATTCGCCAATCCAGATCGGCACGGCCGGCGTGCACGACGGCGTGCACTTCACCGTCGTCGGGCGCATCCAGCAGCGCTACAGCGCCGGCACGTGGAACGAGTGGTATCTGCTGTTCGACGACGCCAGCACGGCGTGGCTGGGCGACTCGTCCGGCCTGTACACGCTGACGCGCGAGCGCGGCACGCAGGATGCCCTGCCCGCCTTTGGCGAGCTGGCGCCGGGCAGGCGCTACACGATCTGCGGCGAACCGTACACGGCCGCCGAGATACGCAATGCCGAATGCATCGCCGGCCAGGGCGAGCTGCCCTTCAAGGTGGGCGCCGGCTGGCGCATCCAGGTGGCGGACTTCCGCAACTACGCGAGCTTCGTCACGCTCGACTACACGGATGGCCCGCAACCGGTCGTCTACCAGGGCGTCGCCGTCACCCTGGACAGTTTGCAATGCCAGCTGCTGCGCGACGACGAGGCCATCGCCAAGAGCGCCGGCAAGTACCGCGGCAAGCTCGATGCGCTCGACTGCCCCTCCTGCGGCAGCGGCATTCAATATGTGCCGGGTGCGGCGGCGCAGCTCGTGTGTCCCGCCTGCCATGCGCAGCTCGACGCCAGCGGCCCGGAAGCGCAGGTGCTGGCCATCGGCAAGCAGGTGCACGAGAACGCCGACATCACGCTGGAACTGGGCGCCAGCGCGAAGATCAGCAATGTGGATTTCACGGTGATCGGCATGATGCGCCGCGCCGACGACGAGGGCAGCGAGTGGAACGAATACCTGCTGTACAACGCGCGCGCCGGCTTCTTCTGGCTGGTGGAGACGGACGAGGGCTGGTCGCGCTCGAACGTGCTGCCGAACTGGCCCAGCTGGGCCTCGCTGGACGCCGCCAGCTGCACGCTCGATGGCGCCACCTACCGCAAACTGTATGACTACGGCTCGCAGGTCGTGTATGCGGCCGGCGCCTTCAACTGGAAGGTGGCCGTCGGCGACAGCACGCGCGTCTATGAATTCGAGCAGGGACAGACCAAGCTGGCGGCGGAACTCACGGGCGAGGAAATGACCTGGTCGCGCTCCGTGCCCGTCGCCTACGACCAGATGGCCGCCTGGTTCGGCGCCGCCTTCCATGGCGCCATCAAAACGACGAATATCCAGCTCAGTCACCGCGGCATCGCCAAGGTCTTCATCGTCATCGTGCTGGTCTTGAATGCGATCCCCATGTTCGTGTCGTTCTCCAGCACCTTGATGTGGAGTTTGCTGGGCTGCCTGGCGCTGTTCCTGCCCGCCGCTTTTCTCGACAAGAATGCAAAGAATCCCCATGAGTAAATACGTGATCTACGCCCTGATGGTGACGTTTTCCGTCACGGCCGCCAACTGGGTGCGCATGTTCAAGGTGGCCGGCAGCGGCAGTAGCGGCGGCAGCAGCTGGAGTTCGCGCACGGGCGGCGGCGGCGGCAGCTATGGCGGCGGCTCCAGCGGCGGCAGCCACAAATAAGCATGGCGTCCGCACCGCATCTCCCCCTGGGTACCCATCTGCTGGCCGACCTGTCGGGCATCGCACCGGAACGCCTGCGCGACTGCGCCGCGCTCGAGCGCCTGCTGCGCGAGGCGGCCATCGCGGCCGGTGCGCAAGTACTGCACGGCCATTTCCACAGCTTTGGCCCGGGCCAGGGCGTCACGGGCGTGCTGCTGCTGGCCGAGTCGCACATCTCGCTGCATACCTGGCCCGAAGTGGACTTTGCCGCCGTCGACATCTTCATGTGCGGCGCGGCCCGGCCGCAGCTGGCGCTGGACATCATCCAGGCGGCGCTGCAACCGGCGCATTGCCGGCTGCAGTCCGTGCGGCGCGCCCCGCCCGGATAGGCCTGGCGTCGCTGGTGGATCGCGCGGGGATCGCTTACACTGTCGGCTGATCCCCCAACCTTGACTCCCATGCGCCGTTCCGCCCTCCTTGCCCTGCCCCTGCTGCTGCTGGTTTCCGCCTGCGATGACTACACGGCGCCCAGCCTGTACCAGGCCACCACGCCCGAGTGCAAGACGTGGACGGATGGCTCGCGTTTCGAACTGCCGCGCGGTATCAGCATCTACGCCACGCCGCCTGTCACCTTGAAGGAAGGCGGCACGGAGCTGGCGCTGATTTTTACCTTGCCCGTCGGCACCCAAGCCAGTTTTACGCGCCTGTCCTTCCTGCTGGAAGAACCGAAAAAGCCGCCTTTCGCGGAAGCCAAGATACTCACCATTTACCAGCGCGGCATGAACCAGAAGGCGGAGATCGTCGACGTCATCGAGCAGCTGCCCATCATGTTTGCCGCCGTCGGCAACAGCAAGGAAACCCAGTGGCGCTTGCGCCTGCAACTGCCGCGCCAGCTGCCGCAGCGCTTTGATCTGTCCATGCCCGACATGCTCGTCGGCGGCAAGCGCTACCCGGTACGCACGTTTACGTACCGCTATTTCCCCGAACGCCAGGCATACGGCATGTGCAGCTGAGCCACACCGTCCATTGACGGCAGTGCGTGCCGCTGGCACACTGGCGTTTTCCATCACACAACAGGAGTAGACAACATGCGCCATTCGGATACTGCCGTGCTGTCGGCTGCCTGATCACTGTATTTCCCGGCTAAGCCCCTTAGCCCGCAATTCCCCATACGCGTGATCGCGTAGCCGACTTCCCCTTCTTTCGTGCCAGTCATCGCGACTGGCGGTGCCTGCACGCGCAGGCTACACGTCCGCACGCGGACGACAGAATTTGGAATCACGCTACCATGATCGCATTCGATTTTGCGCAACTACGCCTTATCGGGCTGCAGCAGGCCATCGCCAGCGCAGCCACCCAACTCGACTTATCTTCCCCCGCCGCGCAGCTGATGCGCGTGAGCGCCGTGCACCGCGACAGCATCGGCGTGCACGACGGCAGCCTGGAACAGCCGGCGCAGATCCTGCCGCGCCTGCTGCACGCGCTGCTGGAACACGACACCATCCTTGCTGTCGGCGACTGGATCGCCGCCGAACCCGATCTTCACGGCGCGCTGTGGATAACGGCGCACTTATCCCCAGTCACGCAGATCGCGCGGCGCGGCAATGACGGCCGGCGCCAGGTGCTGGCCAGCAATGTCGACACGGCCCTGCTGGTGATGGGACTCGATGAGGATTTTAATCCGCGCCGCCTGGAGCGTTATCTGGCCATCGTGCTGGCGGCCCAGGTCAGCCCCGTGGTGGTGCTGAGCAAGGCCGACGTGGCCGACGACGTGCCGGGCAAGCTGGCGCTGCTGAAACAGCGCCTGCCGCCCCACGTCCCGCTGTTCGCCATCGATACACGCCATGCGTATGACGTGGCCATCCTGGAACCCTGGCTGGGTGCCGGCCAGACCCTGGTACTGCTCGGCTCATCGGGCGCGGGCAAGTCCAGCCTGACCAATACCTTGTGCGCGGCGGATCAAGCGAACAACGGCGTGCGCCACGGCGACGGCCGCGGCCGGCACACGACAACGGCCCGCTCGCTGCACCTGTGTGCGGATGGCGCCTGCATCATCGACACGCCGGGCTTGCGCAGCTGGCGCGCCGATGCCGATGCGCAGACCCTGGCGGCCACGTTCGACGACATCGCGGCGCTTGCCGCAACGTGCCAGTTCCGCGATTGCCAGCATGCCAGCGAACCCGGTTGCCAGGTGCGTGGCGCCGTCGACGGGGACCGCCTGCGCAACTATCACAAGCTGCTGCGCGACGCACGCCGCAGCGAGGAGACGCCGCTCGAGCGCAGCGCAGCGCGCGCCAAGTGGAAAGTGACGATGAAGGCCTTCAGGCAACGTGACAAGGATGGAATGGCGTGAACAGCCGAGCCACAGCCAGGATGCTGGAATATATCAAAGTTGCAATTGAGAAATATGCAAGGTATAGTCAAATGCACTACCAACAGAGATGCCCCGCACGCAATGCGCGCGGTCCGCCAACCATGACATGAGGATGCACTGTGTTCAAGGGAAAAACCGTTTTACTACTGAGTACATTGTCAGCTTGCCTGTTCGCCAGCAGCTCGCTGTTCGCGCAGAAGCTGATCGTGCCGCAAGAGATTCACCATGCCGACAAAGTCTACACGCTGGCGTTTACCGCGCCGCAGGGTCGCAACAGCAAACGGGCCTTGTATGAATATACGACGAATGGCGAAGCGGTGGAAAAATGGAGCAGCCTGATTACCATACTCTACGAAGGCAATTCCAAGACCGATCCCTTGGACTTCTCGGCCGCCCTGCTCAAGTCGCTGGCAGCCACCAAGCCGGAACCCATTTCCTCCGTCACTGTCGAGAACGGCCACGTGCTGATGCGGTCGGTATATGAACCGGATGCGGCCAACCCCGTGTATGAATCGAACGTCAGCAAGAGCTTTCATGGCGCTGCCGCCTGTGGTGGCCTGCTGCAGTTTCAATATGCGGTAAAGACACCGGCGGGCGCGGACCAGTCAGCGGCGGGCAGGCAGGCTAGCCTGAAGCTGGTCAATGAGGGCAATGCCAGCCTGGCTGCCCAGTTGCGCGATAGCGCCTGGCAGCCAAGCTGCGAATAAGCCAAGCGGCTGAAGCATAAAAAAGGCAGCCCGCAGGCTGCCTTCTTGTATTACTGCATGCGAGCAAATTAATGCTTGCGCAGCTTCTGGATCGCTGCCAGCTGCGCAATCGCGCTGGCCAGCTCGGCTTGCGCTTGCGCGTAGTCGATGCCCGAATCCTTGTTGTGGATATTTTCTTCCGCCAACTTCTTCGCTTCCAGCGCTTTCGCTTCGTCGAGGTCGTGACCGCGGATCGCGGTATCGGCCAGGACGGTCACGGTATCCGGTTGCACTTCCAGCAGGCCGCCGGCAACGAAGACGAACTCTTCTTCAGCCTGGCCGACTACCTTGATGCGGACCGCGCCCGGACGGATGCGGGTAATCAAAGGCGTGTGGCGTGGGTAGATACCCAGCTCGCCCTGTTCACCCGGCAACGCGACGAATTCTGCTTCGCCTGAAAAAATCAGTTCTTCAGCGGAAACCACGTCAACGTGAATTGTGTGTGCCATGTGTGTCCTATCGGGTTGAAGAACCCCGCCGTCTAACGGGCGGGGTTAGGCCCAGACTTAACTTAGTTAAGTTTCTTGGCTTTTTCGATTGCTTCTTCGATCGTGCCGACCATGTAGAACGCTTGTTCCGGCAGGTGATCGAGTTCGCCCGAAGCGATCATTTTGAAGCCCTTGATCGTGTCTTTGAGCGAAACGTATTTACCAGGCGCGCCGGTAAAGACTTCAGCGACGTGGAAAGGCTGCGACAGGAAACGCTGCATCTTACGTGCACGGGCAACCAGCAGTTTGTCTTCCGGTGCCAGCTCGTCCATACCCAGAATCGCGATAATGTCGCGCAATTCCTTGTAGCGTTGCAGGGTCGTTTGCACGGCACGCGCGGTGTCATAGTGCTCTTGACCAACGATCAACGGATCGAGCTGACGCGAGGTCGAATCCAGCGGGTCCACGGCTGGGTAGATACCCAGGGAAGCGATGTCACGCGACAGCGCAACGGTCGAATCCAAGTGAGCAAACGTGGTAGCAGGCGACGGATCGGTGTAATCATCGGCTGGAACGTAGACGGCCTGGATCGAGGTGATCGAACCGGTCTTGGTCGACGTAATACGCTCTTGCAGACGGCCCATTTCTTCCGCCAGGGTCGGTTGGTAACCCACAGCCGACGGCATACGGCCCAGCAGTGCCGACACTTCGGTACCGGCCAGCGTAAAGCGGTAGATGTTGTCGACGAAGAACAACACGTCCTTGCCTTCATCACGGAACGATTCAGCGATCGTCAGGCCGGTCAGCGCGACGCGCAGACGGTTACCTGGCGGTTCATTCATCTGACCGTAGACCATCGCCACTTTGGAGTTCTCTGGGTTTTCCAGATCGACCACTTTCGCGTCAGCCATCTCGTGGTAGAAGTCGTTACCTTCACGGGTACGCTCACCGACGCCGGCGAACACGGACACGCCGCTGTGCGCTTTGGCGATGTTGTTAATCAGTTCCATCATGTTCACGGTCTTGCCTACGCCAGCGCCGCCGAACAGACCAACTTTACCGCCTTTTGCAAACGGGCACACCAGGTCGATCACCTTGATGCCGGTTTCCAGCAGTTCTTGCGATGGCGACAGTTCGTCGTATGCAGGAGCGGTGCGGTGGATCGACGCGATCTGCTCGTGCGACACGGGGCCGCATTCGTCGATCGGGTTGCCCAGCACGTCCATGATGCGACCCAGGGTTGCTTTACCGACTGGCACCATGATAGGTTTGCCGGTGTTCTGGATCATCATGCCGCGACGCAGGCCATCGGACGAGCCGAGTGCAATGGTACGGACAATGCCGTCGCCCAACTGCTGTTGTACTTCCAGGGTCAGTTCCGAGCCTGCCATCTTCAAGGCATCAAATACCTTAGGCATCGCGTTGCGGGGAAACTCAACGTCCACCACAGCGCCGATACACTGAACGATTTTGCCATCAGCCATGTTCGTTCCTTCAATATAGTTAAATTCGTTTAAACCGCAGCCGCACCGGCGACGATTTCGGAGAGTTCTTTGGTAATCGCAGCTTGGCGGGTCTTGTTGTAGATCAGCTTCAATTCGCCGATCACACTACCCGCGTTGTCGCTTGCAGCTTTCATCGCGACCATCCGTGCCGATTGCTCGGACGCCAGATTCTCCGCGACTGCCTGGTACACCAGCGCTTCTACATAGCGCTCCAGCAATTCGTCGATGATGCTTTGTGCATCCGGCTCGTAGATGTAATCCCACGAGTGTGCGCTCTTGTCGGCGACCATTTTGTCAGCCGTCAACGGCAGCAACTGTTCGACCACTGGTTCCTGCTTCATCGTGTTGATGAATTTGGTGTAGCACAGGTACACTGCGTCGAGCTTGCCAGCCTGGAATTCTTCGAGCATGACCTTGACAGGTCCGATCAATTTATCCAGGTGCGGCGTATCACCGGTTTGAATGGCAGAGGCGACGATCTTGACGCCGATGCGATTCAAAAAACCCAAACCCTTGTTACCGATGGCAACTGCTTCAATCCGGTTGCCAGCTGCTTCCAGCTCGCGCGACTTCGACGTCACCTGGCGCAGGATGTTGGTGTTCATGCCGCCGCACAGACCTTTGTCGGTCGTGACAACGATGAAACCCACTGCCTTCGCTTGCGTACCCTGGGCAACTGCCAGGAACGGGTGCGTGTATTCCGGATTGGCGTTCGCCAGATTGGCGGCGATATTCCGAATCTTGTCACTGTAGGGACGAGCGGCCCGCATCCGGTCTTGCGCCTTGCGCATTTTGGACGCGGCGACCATTTCCATCGCCTTGGTGATCTTCTTCGTATTCTCTACGCTCTTGATCTTGCCTCGTATCTCTTTGCTTGATGCCATGAGTCCTTACTCCTTCTGCGCGTAGGGCGGCGCCTCACTCGAGGCGGGCGCCGCCTGGCCGCTTAATATGCGCCGGATTTCTTGAAATCAGCAATGGCCGCCGACAGAGTTGCTTCGCTGTCTTTGTCGAGTTGCTTGGTTTCTTCGATCTTGGCCAGCAGAGCAGCTTGCTTGGTCTTCATGTAAGCGTGGACACCAGCTTCGAACGACAGCACTTGCTTGACTGGCACGTCGTCCATGAAGCCTTTGTTCACCGAGAACAGCGATACGGCCATCAGCGAGATCGACAGTGGCGAGTATTGGGCTTGCTTGAGCAATTCCGTTACGCGGGCACCACGGTCCAGCTGCTTGCGGGTCGATTCATCCAGGTCCGAAGCGAACTGCGCAAACGCGGCCAGTTCACGGTACTGCGCCAAGTCGGTACGGATACCGCCGGACAGGTTTTTGATGACCTTGGTCTGGGCGGCGCCACCGACGCGCGATACGGAAATACCGGCGTTAATCGCAGGACGGATACCGGCGTTGAACAGCGAGGTTTCCAGGAAGATCTGACCGTCGGTAATCGAAATCACGTTGGTTGGAACGAATGCGGACACGTCGCCAGCTTGCGTTTCAATGATCGGCAGTGCCGTCAGGGAACCGGTCTTGCCTTTGACGGCGCCGTCGGTGAACTTCTCGACGTAGTCGGCGTTCACGCGTGCTGCGCGTTCCAGCAGGCGGCTGTGCAGGTAGAACACGTCGCCTGGGTACGCTTCGCGACCTGGTGGACGGCGCAGCAGCAGCGAGATTTGACGGTATGCAACAGCTTGTTTGGACAGATCATCGTAGACGATCAGTGCATCTTCACCGCGGTCACGGAAGTATTCGCCCATGGCGCAACCGGAGTACGGCGAGATGTATTGCATGGCGGCCGATTCCGAAGCGGAAGCGGCGACAACGATGGTGTATTCCATCGCGCCGTGCTGTTCCAGCGAGCGCACGATGTTCTTGATCGACGAGGCTTTTTGGCCAATCGCGACGTAGATACATTTCATGCCCTGGCCTTTTTGATTGATGATCGCATCAATCGCCACGGCCGACTTGCCGGTTTGACGGTCGCCGATGATCAGTTCGCGCTGGCCGCGGCCAACTGGAACCATCGCATCGATCGACTTCAGGCCGGTTTGCATTGGTTGCGAAACGGATTCACGGGCGATCACGCCCGGAGCGATTTTTTCAATCGCGGCCGTCAGTTTGGTCTCGATGGCGCCTTTGCCGTCGATCGGCTGGCCCAGCGCGTTGACAACGCGGCCGAGCAGCTCAGGACCGACTGGCACTTCCAGAATGCGGCCGGTGCATTTCACCGTGTCGCCTTCGGAGATGTGCTCGTAGGCACCCAGAATCACGGAACCGACGGAGTCACGTTCCAGATTCATTGCCAGGCCAAACGTGTTGCCTGGGAATTCCAGCATCTCGCCTTGCATCACGTCCGACAAACCGTGGATGCGGCAGATACCGTCGGCGACGGAAATAACCGTGCCTTGATTACGCACTTCAGCGCCGCCGTCAAGACCTTGGATCCGGCTCTTGATCAACTCGCTGATTTCAGATGGGTTGAGTTGCATACTAACTCCTAAAAGTGTTTCTCTCAGCTTGCGCGAGGGGTAAGGGTCTGTCTAAGCTGGCCTGCCGAAGCGCGTGTCTTACGACACCAGTGCAGCGTGCAGTTGCTGCAGCTTGGCGCGCACCGAGGTATCGAGCACTTGGTCGCCAACAACCACGCGCACGCCGCCGAGCAGCGATGGATCCACTGTGACGGCAGGGTTGAGCTTACGACTGAATTTCTTTTCCAGCGTTGCGACCAGCTCGGCCGTTTGGCCTTCGCTCAGATCGAAAGCGCTCGTGATCTCGGCGTCAGCCGCACCTTCCAGGCCATTTTTCAAGGCATGGAATTGCGCGCCGATTTCCGGCAGCAGGCTGATGCGGCCATTTTCGATCAACATCGTGACGAAGTTTTTCACTTCCTCATTGAGCGGCGATTTCAACAACGACAGGATGGTGGCGGCGACGTCGCTTTCCGAAACCTTCGGATTGCGCGCGTACGCCTGTACCTCGGGGTGGCTACCGATCTGTGCCAGTTCGGACACCAGCTCGGACCACGCCGCGAGGTTGCTTGACTCCTTACCAGCTTGGGCTACGCGGAACAAAGCTTCCGCGTAGGGACGGGCGACGGTTGCGAGTTCTGCCATGATTACAGCTCGACAGCAAGACGCTGCAACATTTCGGCGTGAGCCGTAGCGTTGACTTCACGCTTCAGGATCTGCTCGGCACCCTTGACAGCCAGGTCAGCCACCTGAGCGCGCAATTGTTCGCGTGCTTTCGACAGTTGCTGTTCGGCGTCCGACTGGGCTTGCGCAATGATACGCGCAGCTTCAGCTTGTGCATTTTGCTTGATCTCTTCAGCAACCAGCTGCGCGCGCTTTTCAGCGTCCGCAACGCGTTGCGACGCTTCTTCACGTGCACTGTTCAATGCCTCTTGCGCACGCTTTTCAGCGACTGCCATCGAAGCCTGACCTTGATCGGCCGCAGCCAATCCATCCGCGATTCGTTTGGCACGCTCATCCAGCGCGTTGTTCAGCGCTGGAAATACGAACTTCATCGAGAACCAGACCAACACCGCGAAGGTGATCATCTGGCCGATGAGCGACATATTGATGTCCATACCTTTGCTCCTAACTAAAAGTTTCTCCTAGGGTTGGAGCGAATTACTGAGCAACAGCCGTCAGAGCGGACAGGAACGGGTTAGCGAACGTGTACAGCAGAGCAACACCAACGCCGATCATCGAAATAGCATCCAGCAGACCAGCGATAACGAACAGTTTGGTTTGCAGTTGTGGCATCAGTTCTGGTTGACGTGCCGAAGCTTCCAGGAATTTGCCACCCAAGATAGCGAAGCCCAGAGCGGTGCCGATTGCGGCCAGGCCGATGATGATTGCTGCTGCCAGAACGGTCATGCTTTGTACTTGTGCGATCAGAGCTTGCATAAAATTCTCCTAAATTTAAAAACGAAAGATACTAAAAAAACAAAATATAAAGTTAATGATTAATGTTTCTCAACCGCAAGGCTCAGATACACAACCGTCAACGCCATAAACACAAAAGCTTGCAAAGTTACAATCAAGATATGGAAAATTGCCCATGGACCACCCAACGCCCACTGTGCCCACCAAGGCAACAACGCGATCAAGATGAAAATCAGTTCGCCGGCATACATATTGCCGAACAGTCGCAGCGACAGGGAGATCAGTTTTGCAACCAGCTCAACCATTTGCAGCAAGAAATTGACAGGTGCCAGGGCGATCGTGCCGATCAGGCCGCTCGCGTGGAACGGTGCCGTGAACAGTTCCTTGATCCAGCCGCCCAGACCCTTGGCCTTGATCGAGAAGGCGATCACGCACAGCACGACGGACAGCGACATGGCGAAGGTGTGGTTGACGTCGGCGGTCGGCACGGCGCGCAGTTTATGCACGCCAAACCAGCTCAGGATCTTCGGCAACAGGTCAACCGGCAGGAAGTCCATCGCGTTCAACAACCAGACCCACACAAAAATAGTGATGGCCAGCGGTGCGATGACCTTGCTTTTCGCGTGGAAGGCCCCATTAATAGTGTCATTGACGATTTCCATGACCATTTCGACGAAGTTTTGCAACTTGCCAGGGACACCAGCCGTCGCGCGGCGCGACGCCATATAGAAAACAGCCAGGAAAACAAAGCCCAGAATGGCCGAAATCCAGAACGTATCCAGATTGATCATGCCGTCGGCACTTCTCAGGTGGGCCAGATGGTGACTGATGTATTCTGTGGCGTTGGCCGGGGCAGCATGGCCCGCTTCAATAGCGTGTTCTGTGGTCATAATGAATTTAGATTTGTCGTTTCAGAGCTCAACAGGCCCCAAAACCAATGATTAAACAGCGAGCAATGAAAACCAGTATGCTAAGGTTGCCACCGCGAAACCCAAGATCAGCCATAACCAGGCGGCCGACTGAAACAACACCAGTGCCAATATAAACAGCACCGCTGTGATAAATATTTTCACCACTTCTGCGCGCAAATGCGCCCGGAATGCCTTGTTGGCGTCGCTAGAACCGCGAACCACCAACAGGGCATACACCAGGCTACCGATGACTGCGATAGCGCCGCCGTATGCGGCGGACCAGCCTCTGACACTGCCACCAAAAAACAGGGTAACCGTGGCAAAACTGATAGCGATTGCTAGCTGCAATGCAACTACTTTGTAGACTGGCTTGGCAATACCTTGTTGTGAATCACTCAATTGCCAAGTTCCCAGAAAAATCTACACACGCAAAGACACGGGATTATAGTTGGCTTTGATCTATAGAGTCAAACGTTGGTGCACCGCAGCAGGGCAATTGCTGCGTGAAACTGACGCTTTACCGACTATTCGCCGCCATTTGCACCACTATATGGCAAAGTCGCTTGTCTGGCCGCTTCCAGCCGTGTTATCAAGGAATTACGTGGTGCATCCGGAAAGCATGGCCGGATCGGCCACACCCGCACGGCCCCTGTCTTTGCAGCTTGCTATTTAACCACGCAAACGTGTCAACAAGCCATCGAGCACGTCAAGATCGGCAAAATCGATGACCAATTGGCCACGGCCTTTGTTGCCCATTTTGAACACCACGGGCGTAGCCAGCGCATCGGACAGCTCTTCTTCCAGGCGCGCGATGTCGCCGGACTTTTCCTTTTGCCGCGGCTCAACCGGGTTGGCCGCTTCCTCGAGCGTGCGGGTGACGAGCTTTTCCGTTTCGCGCACCGACAGGCGCTTGGCCACGACCTGGTTCGCCAGGGTGATCTGGCTGGCCGCATCGACGGCCAGCAGCGCGCGCGCATGGCCCATGTCGATATCGCCGGCCATCAGCATGGTTTGCACGGGGTTGGCCAGGTTCATCAAACGCAACAGGTTCGACACGGCGCTGCGCGAGCGTCCCAGCGCAGTGGCCGCTTGCTCATGCGTAAAACTGAAGTCGGCGATCAGGCGGTGGATGCCCTGCGCCTCTTCCAAAGGATTGAGGTCTTCGCGCTGGATGTTCTCGATCAGCGCCATCGCGGCGGCGGCCAGGTCGTCCACGTCGCGCACCAGCACCGGCACTTCCGTCAGGCCGGCCAGCTGCGAGGCGCGGAAACGGCGCTCGCCTGCGATAATTTCATATTTGACAAGTCCGCTCAGGCTGTCCTGCCCGATCGGGCGCACCAGGATCGGCTGCATCAGCCCTTGCGCCTTGATCGAAGCGGCCAGTTCATTCAAGGCCCCCTCGTCCATGCGCGTGCGCGGCTGGTACTTGCCGGCTTGCATTTGTGATACGGGCAAGTTCGACGGTTGTGTCGTGTCCGGACTGGCAAAATCGCCGCCGCCGCCCAACAGGGCGTCGAGTCCGCGACCCAGTCCTTTTAATTTTTTCGTAGCCATGCTGTCCTAATCGTGTTTTCAGAGTAAGCGCTTACATCAAACCGTGCAGGCGCCCGCCTCTTGTTTACATATGTTTGATGCGCTCGACCATCTCGGCGCCGAAGGCGATATACGCCTGGGCACCTTTCGAGCTGGGGTCGAAGGTCACGCCGGGCAAGCCGTACGACGGCGCTTCGGCCAGGCGCACGTTGCGCGGGATGATGGTATTGAAGACCTTGTCGCCGAAGTGCTGTTCCAGCTGCGCCGACACTTGTTGCGATAATGTCATGCGCGGATCGAACATCACGCGCAGCAAGCCGATGATCTTCAAATCCGGGTTCAGGTTCGCATGCACCTTCTTGATGGTGTTGACCAGGTCGGACAAGCCTTCCAGCGCGTAGTACTCGCACTGCATCGGGATGATCACGCCATGCGCGGCGCACAGGCCATTCAAGGTCAGCATCGACAATGCCGGCGGGCAATCCACCAGGATGAAGTCATATTCACTGTCGACTTCGGCCAGCGCATCCTTCAGGCGGCGTTCGCGGTTGTCGAGTTCGACCATCTCCACTTCGGCGCCGGCCAGTTCGCGGTTCGACGGCAAGACATCGAAGCGCCCCGCTTCCGAACGCTGGCGTGCCGTCTTCACATCGGACTCGCCCAGCATGACTTCATAGGTCGACGCCTTCAGGCCGGCCTTGTTGATGCCGGCGCCCATGGTCGCATTGCCCTGCGGGTCGAGATCGACCAGCAACACGCGCTGGTTCAACTTGGCCAGACCGGCGGAGAGGTTGACGCTCGTTGTGGTTTTACCAACACCACCCTTTTGATTTGCTACACAAAAAATTTTGGCCATGTATCTTCTAGTTGTAAAGAGATGCAAACTTCATCGTGCGCCCCGGCATCTGGCCGAAACGATTTATACTGTTTATTTTATTTATACGATATAAATCGTTTATATGGGTTATATTATTTATACCGTATAAACTGTTTATATGATTTATACCGTTCAATTCCTAGGCCTTTAAACTCTTGCTATAAAGACCAGATGACGCTCTGCATTTAGCCCTGGCACCTGGATCGCTCGTAATTCCGTCACTTTCCAGTCTGCCGGCAGTCGCTCTCTCTCGTCTGGCGGTGCCACCCCTTTCAAGGCGATGAATTGCCCGTCCTCGGCCAGCACGTGGTGCGACCAGTTGACGAAGTCGGACAGGTCGGCAAAGGCGCGCGAGGTGATCACGTCGAATTTCTGCGCCACTTCCAGCTGTTCCACCCGTTTCGTGTACACGGTGACGTTGGTCAGCCCCAGTTCCGCCTTCACTTGCGTCAAAAATGCCGTCTTTTTATGCACGGTGTCGATCATCGACACCTTCACATCGGGCCGCGCGATGGCCAGGACCATGCCCGGCAAGCCGCCGCCGGCGCCCACGTCGAGCACATGCTTTGCATCCGCGAACGCCGGCACGGCCGCCAGCGAATCGAGCACGTGCAGGGTCAGCATCTGCATCGGATCGCGCACCGACGTCAGGTTGTACACGCTGTTCCATTTGGCCAGCAAGGCCAGGTAATCGAGCAGTTTTTCCGTCTGATCCGCGCTCAGGTCAAGCCCCAGCGCGGCGATGCCTTCATTCAAAATGGGGGCCAATGCGGCCCGGTCAAACTGCTTCATTCAACAACCTCGTCCTTTAAAGTGGTGGTCTGTATTTCGGCTTGCCCTGCGCCAAAACCGCGCTTTTTCAGATGCACCAGCAGCAGCGAAATCGCCGCCGGCGTCACGCCCGATATGCGCGATGCCTGGCCCAGAGTTTCAGGGCGCTGCTTGTCGAGTTTTTGCCGCACTTCGACCGACAGCGCGCCGATATCGAGGTAATTGAAACCTTCCGGCAAGGCCAGGTTTTCATAGTGTTCATGGCGCTCGATTTCCTTGCTCTGGCGCTCGATGTAGCCCGCATATTTGAGCTGGATTTCCACCTGCTCGCGCACGGCGGGGTCTTCCACGCCGGGGCCGGCCAGGGCCTGGCCTTCCATGCCCGTCATGCTCATCAGGGTGTCGTAGGCCACGTTCGGGCGGCACAGCAGGTCCGCCAGCGAGTACTCGCGCTCGATGGCCTGGCCGACGATGCGTTCCGATTCGGCGGCCGCCAGGATGCGCGGATTGACCCACGTGGAACGCAGGCGTTCGAGCTCGCGCGCCACCGCTTCGCGCTTGGTCTCGAACGCTTGCCATTGGGCGTCGCCCACGCAGCCCAGCGCGCGGCCGATTTCCGTCAGGCGCATGTCGGCATTGTCTTCGCGCAGGCTCAAACGGTACTCGGCGCGGCTGGTGAACATGCGGTACGGTTCCTGCACGCCCTGGGTGATCAGATCGTCGACCAGCACGCCCAGATAGGCCTCGGAGCGGCCCGGTACCCAGGCTTCCTTGTCCTGCGTCAGCAAGGCCGCATTCAGGCCCGCCAGCATGCCTTGCGCGGCCGCTTCCTCGTAGCCCGTGGTGCCGTTGATCTGGCCGGCGAAGAACAGGCCGGCAACGGCCTTCGTTTCCAGCGAGGCCTTCAAGCCGCGCGGGTCGAAATAATCGTATTCGATGGCATAGCCGGGGCGCAGGATATGGGCGTTTTCCATGCCCTTCATCGACTGCACCAGGGCGATCTGCACGTCGAACGGCAGGCTGGTGGAGATGCCGTTCGGATAGAACTCGTGCGTCGTCAAACCTTCCGGCTCGAGGAAGATCTGGTGCGATTCCTTGCCCGAGAAACGGTGGATCTTGTCTTCGATCGAGGGGCAGTAACGCGGGCCCACGCCTTCGATGACGCCCGTGTACATGGGGCTGCGGTCCAGGCCGGCGCGGATGATGTCGTGCGTCTGGCTATTCGTGTGCGTGACCCAGCATGGCACCTGGCGCGGATGCATGGCCGTGTTGCCCATCACGGAAAACACGGGTACGGGATCGAGGTCGCCCGCCTGTTCTTGCATGACGGAAAAGTCGATCGTGCGGCCATCGATGCGCGGCGGCGTGCCCGTTTTCAAACGGCCCTGCGGCAGTTTCAGCTCTTTCAGGCGGGCCGACAGCGAGATGGCGGGCGGATCGCCGGCGCGGCCGGCCGAATAGTTATTCAAGCCCACGTGGATCTTGCCGTCGAGGAAAGTGCCGGCCGTCAGCACGACGGCGCGCGCGAGGAACTTCAGGCCGATCTGCGTCACGGCGCCGACGACCCGGTCGCCTTCGACGATCAGATCATCGACCGCTTGCTGGAACAGCCACAGATTCGTCTGGTTTTCCAGGCGCGTGCGAATGGCGGCCTTGTACAAAATACGGTCGGCCTGGGCGCGCGTGGCGCGGACTGCCGGGCCTTTCGAGGAATTCAGGATGCGGAACTGGATGCCGGACTCGTCGGTGGCAATCGCCATCGCGCCGCCCATGGCATCGACCTCCTTGACCAGGTGGCCCTTGCCGATGCCGCCGATGGAGGGGTTGCACGACATCTGGCCCAATGTCTCAATATTATGCGTGAGCAATAGCGTCTTCTGCCCCATGCGGGCGGAAGCGAGGGCCGCCTCGGTACCGGCGTGACCACCACCGACAACGATGACGTCGAATTCTGTAGGAAATAACATGATAAATAGGTAACAGTGCAAGTAAAAATGCGGGAAGAGAGCTCCGATTATAGAGTCTTTTTGCGAACGCAACCTTCCACGGGCCAATTTTTGCTTAATTTTTACTCAGCAAGGGCAAGTCAACGGCCATTTTTGTTTCACGTGGAACACGCCCAGGCGCCAGGACAGGCCCGCGCCGCGCTGCGGGGTCCGGCAATGTTTGCTACAATTGCCGCATCGTTTGCCCCGTGCTCACGCCAGTGGCCAGCGCGACGATCATCCAGGAGGACGGCCTCCCCCATCATGGGAACACACCGGGACGGCCCGCTCTGTATAGGAGCCGCCATGGCCTGGATACTTTTAATAATTGCCGGCATGTTTGAAGTCGTGTGGGCATACTCGATGAAACTCTCCGAGGGTTTCACCAGACTCACTCCCTCCGTGATTACTGTGGTCATGATGATCGCCAGCTTCGGCTTGCTGTCGCTGGCCATGCGCACCCTGCCCCTGGGCACGGCTTACACCATCTGGACGGGCATCGGTGCCGTCGGCGCCTTTATCGTTGGCATCGTCTTTCTGGGCGAGCAAGTCAATACCATGCGCGTGTTCGCCGCCGTCCTCATCGTGTGCGGCATCGTGCTGATGAAACTGTCATCGAGCCACTGAGAGGAATCCCCATGCTCCTCGAACACTATTTTCCCGTCCTGCTGTTCATTCTGATCGGCATCCTGGTCGGCATCGTGCCCATGCTGCTGGGACGCGTACTGGGGCCGCACAAGCCCGATGCGCAAAAACTGTCACCGTACGAATGCGGCTTCGAGGCGTTCGGCGATGCGCGCATGAAGTTCGACATCCGCTTCTACCTGGTAGCCATCCTGTTCATCCTGTTCGATATCGAGGTGCTCTTCCTGATGCCGTGGGCGGCCAACGTCCACGAACTGGGCTTGCCCGGCTTCTGGGCCGTCATGGGCTTTCTCGGCGTGCTGGCCATTGGCCTGGCCTATGAATGGAAACGCGGCGCGCTCGAGTGGGAGTAAGCTCCGCTTTTGGTTCCACGTGAAACAGGCACGGGGCAGGAAAGCGGAGTATGCTGGACTTCTGTCCTTACTGTCAGGAGCATGCATGTCCGCCTTCCAGTTCCGTACCGTGCCGCATCTGATCGTTGATCCGGGCGCCGCTGCCCAACTGGGCGCCCATATCGCCCACCACTTCCCCGCCGTGCGCCGCGCCCTGCTCGTCACCGACGCGGGCTTTTTGCGCACGGGTCTGGCCGATGCACCGTTGCGCAGCTTGCAAGCGGCCGGCATCGAGGCGCATGTCTTTTCCGATGTACAAGCCGATCCGCCCGAAGCCGTCGTGCTGGCTGGTGTGGCCCAGGCGCAGATGTTTCACGTGGAACTGATTATCGGCCTTGGAGGCGGCAGCTCACTGGACGTGGCCAAGCTGATCGCCGTGCTGGCGCCCGGTCACCAGGAACTGGCCCAGCTGTACGGCATCGGCAATGTGCACGGTCAGCGCCTGCCGCTGGTGCAATTGCCGACGACGGCCGGCACGGGCTCGGAAGTCACCCACATCGCCATCGTCACCACGGGCGCCACCAGCAAGATGGGCGTCGTCGCGCCGCAACTGTATGCGGACCTGGCCATCCTCGACGCCAGCCTGACCCTGGGCTTGCCGCCCGCAGTGACGGCCGCCACCGGCATCGATGCCATGGCGCATGCGATCGAAGCGTACACCAGCCGCCTGCTGAAAAATCCCTTGTCCGACATGCTGGCCACCCAGGCGCTGTCGCTGCTCTCCAGCAACTTGCTCGCAGCCTGCCGCGATGGCAGCAACTTGCCGGCGCGGCAAGCCATGCTGCTGGGCGCCATGCTGGCCGGCCAGGCGTTTGCCAACGCACCCGTGGCTGCCGTACATGCGCTCGCCTATCCCATCGGCGGCCTGTTCCACGTGCCGCATGGCCTGTCGAACGCGCTGGTGTTGCCGCACGTGCTGCGTTTTAATCTATCCCATGCGGCGCCCCTGTATGCGCAACTGGCGACCGTATTGCAACCCGGCATCACGGGCAGCGAGGAAGCGCGGGCCGAGGCCCTGATCGACGCCATGCAGGACATTGCCGTAGCTACCGGTATCGCGCGCACCTTGCGCGAAGTGGGCATCACGTCCGGCGACCTGGACCGCCTGGCCGATGAAGCCATGCTGCAGACGCGCTTGCTGGGCAACAATCCCCGGCCCGTCACGCGCGCCGATGCACGCGCCATCTATGCTGGCGCACTGTGAACCAGCAGACGGAATCTGCCAACCCGCCCAGCTACACTGACGCCATGACGCCTCCCGACATCCCCATTCATCCCGACAGCACCCACTTTCCGTACGGTGCCTGTGCCGGCTGCCACGACAGCGCGCCGCTGCCGTTTGCCTTCGAGTATGCCTATCAGCCCATCGTCGACCTGGACACGCGCAGCATCTATGCGCACGAGGCACTGGTGCGTGGCCCGAACGGCGAAAGCGCGGCCAGCGTGCTGGCGCAAGTCAACGACGCCAACCGCTACCGCTTCGATCAGGCGTGCCGCGTCAAGGCCGTGGCCGGTGCAGCGCGCCTCGGCATGCAGGGCTTCCTGTCGATCAATTTTTTGCCCAACGCCGTCTACCGCCCGGAAGTGTGCATCCGCAGCACCCTGGAAGCGGCCAGGCTGCACCGCTTCCCTACCGACAAGATCATATTTGAAGTGACGGAAGGCGAACGGGTGCAAGACCGTCCCCACCTGGTCGAGATTTTCCGCGCCTACCGGCGCTTCGGTTTCCAGACGGCCATCGATGATTTCGGTGCCGGCTATGCGGGCTTGAACCTGCTGGCCGAATACCAGCCCGACATCATCAAGATCGACATGGACCTGGTGCGCGGCATCGATACGCAGGCGCCGCGCCAGGCGATCGTGCGCGCCATCGCCAGCCTGTGCCATGAGCTTGGTATCCGCGTGCTGGCCGAAGGCATCGAGGCCCGCGCCGAGCGCGACTTCCTAGCCAGCTGCGGCATTTCCCTGATGCAGGGCTACTGGTTTTCCAAGCCCGTCTTCCAGGGACTGGGCCAGATCGCCGAGTCGGCCTGGGAATAAAAACGGCCACGTGAAACGTGGCCGCAGGTTCCACCAACGATACTGGCTAGTTGGGAATATCGACGACAGTCCCCGTCACGCTGATGGCATTAGCGGGCGCCGGCGTTGCCGCAATCGCCGGCACGTTGACATTCGTGATCAGGGTCGACGCATCGGCACGCGTCACCGTGCGCACCACCTGCGATGGCGGCAAGGCTTGCTTGGCGTTCAAGTGCGCATACATGGCGTCCAGCGCCCGGTTCAGGTAGACGTGCAGCGGTACGATCAGGGTCGGCAAGGCGCTGCTGAAGGAATCGAAATGGTTGGCATTGGTCACCTCGATATAGCGCAGCTGGCTATTTGCCCCTTCCACCGCGGCGTTCAGGCCAAGATAGGCACGCGAGGCGTGATTGACGGGAATCAAGGTGTCGCTGCGGCCGTGCACGATGATGGCCGGCTTGCCCTGCAACTTTCCGCTGGCCGCGACTTCGGCCATGCCAGCCCGCACGCGCACGCTCTGCCCGCCCAGGGTGCCCTGCAAGTTGGCGCCGCTGACGGCGTCGCGCCCCGTCGCCAGGCTGCGCAGGCACAGGAAGCCGTCGAGCGACTGGTCCGCCAGGCTGGTCGATGGCGACACGCCGGCCGTGTAGACTTTGGCGCCGCCCACGCTGTTCTCGTACACGACATTGCCGAGGATGCCGTTTTGCGCGGCAAAGCTGGCTGCCTTTTGCGCTGTGGTAAACGCGATCGGATTGCCGCTGCCGTCCGTCTGCGCAAACGTGAAACCGCACACTTTATCGGTCACGGAAAATTTCCCATAGGCATACGCATACGTGACGGCCACGAGGATGTTCGTGCCCGCGTGCGCCGCCTGCAGCGGATCAGAGTCGACCAGCCAGCCATACGCGCGCAAGCGCTGCTTCGCGTCCGCCTGCTGCGCCGCCAAGTCGGCGCCGTTCAATAAGCCCTTGGCCACCAGCGCCGTGCAGCGTCCCGCATTGCCGGCCACGGAAGCGATGCACGGCTGATACAGGGCCGCATAGGTGGCGTAGTCGAACAGCGCGCGGCCCGGATTGGCGACCACCGCCCCGCCCTGGCGCACGCTGTAGGCGTTAGATGCCGCCGGCTGGACCTGCGGTTCGCTGGCCGCCACGCCGCTGATCAAACCTTTCGTATCCTGTTCCGCCGCCAGCAGGGCGGAGCCGGCGCCGTTGGAAATGCTTGAGGCGATCGTGATGGTGTTCTTCGGCGTCAGGCGCACGATGCGCGAACTGCCGTCGCGGGCCAGCACGCCGTAGCGTTCATTCAAGACGTAAAACGCCATCTCGACCGCCTGCAAGGTGACCTTGCCCCAGTCCTTCTCCGGGTTTTGCTGCGAGTGCGCATGCTTGAAGGCGATGCGGTTCGGATAGGCGCCAGACCAGGCCAGCCGGTCCGCGTCGCTCAAGTCGGGCGCGAAGAGCGCGTTCTTGCCGGCGGCGACCCTGCCCGCGCGCACGCCGTTCTGCAGGTTGACGCTGTCGTCCTCGAACACATACAGGCCCGTGCCGGAACCCTTGTCCGCATACGCCACGGCGCAACCTTTTTTCAGGCCCCATTCGCCCGAGCTGCCGATGGCGCCGTAAATGCCGCGCGAGCCGCTGGACGTGCCCGTGACGATGCAGGCGCGGTCCGGGTCGAAGGTGGCCGGCACCTGCACCATCAGGGTGACGTTTTTCTTGGCCGTGCCATCATCGGCATAGGCGATGTATTCGCTGCCCGCGACCAGGCCCTCGCCGCTACCCACGTTGCCGGCTGCATCCACGTTCGGCCCGTACAGGGTGCCGTAGCCGCTGTTGGCGGCGATGTCGAGCACGGCGCGGTAATTAGCATAGATCGCATTGCGGCGCAGCTCGAGCGGCGTCGGCTGTTCAGCATTCGCATACGCGGGCGTGGCGCCCGCCAGCCCCGTCTTGCCCAGCCCGGCCGTCAGCAGATCGTTCGTCTTGCCGTCGTAGTCGGCGCGTGCAATCGTCCCCAGGTAGCCGGGCATCTGGTTCAGCTCTTCCGGCGCATGGTTGCTGCCGCAGGCTGCCAACGCCAGCAGGGTGCACAGGCTCATGCCAACAGTGCCCGCGCGCGTGATCGTCATTTGCATGGTGGTTCTCTCCGTTGAAGTAACAGTGGACGCACAATGAAAAACGCCGGACGATCCGTCCGGCGTTGCTTGAAAATCAGACAGCGGCTTTGGCCGCCCTGCCGCCGAAACGCGCGATGGCTTCGCCGACGATGCCGCGCCGGAACAGCAGCACGCAGATGACGAAGATCACGCCCGTGACCATGCCCACCGATTCACCGAGGGTGCCGAACCACTCGATGCCCGTGTGCGTGGCCAGGTAGGTGCCGACATCGCCCAGCTTGTTTTCCAGCGCGATGATCAGCACGGCGCCGAGGATGGGACCGGACAAAGTGCCCATGCCGCCCACCAGGGTCATCAGCACGACCAGGCCCGACATGCCCCAGTACACGTCGGTCAAGGTCTCAAAGCCCAGCACCAGCGTCTTGGTGGCGCCGGCCAGCGCGGCCAGCGACGCCGACAGCACGATGGCCATCAGCTTGTACTTGTTGACGTCGTAGCCGAGCGAGATGGCGCGTGGTTCGTTTTCCTTGATCGCCTTGAGCACTTGTCCGAACGGCGAATGGATGGTGCGCACGATCAGGGCGAAGCCGGCGACAAAAATGGCCAGCACGACGTAGTACAGCACCGTGTCGTTGGCCAGGTCTATCGTGCCCAGCAAGGTTCCACGTGGAACACCCTGCAAGCCGTCCTCGCCGCCCGTGAACGGCAGGCGCAAGGCCAGGAAGTACACCATCTGCGCCAGCGCCAGGGTGATCATCGTAAAGTAGATGCCCTGGCGGCGGATCGCCAGGCCGCCGATCACGAGGCCCAGCAAGGCGCCCGTGGCGACGCCGGCCAGCAAGCCCAGTTCCGTCGGCCAGCCCCAGGTGCGCAGCGCATAGCCGGTGACATAGCCGGCGCCGCCGAAGAAAGCCGCGTGGCCGAACGACAGCAAACCCGTGTAGCCGATCAACAAGTTGAAAGCGCAGGCAAACAGGGCAAAGCACAGCAACTTCATCAGGAAGACGGGATAGCCGTAAAACGGGGCCGCCAACGCCAGCAGCAGGGCAATGGCGTAGCCTACATTCTTATTCATCGTGGTAGCTCCAATACATGACTGATGAGGATTACTTTTCTTTGCCGAACAGGCCGGCGGGACGCAGCAGCAGCACGATGACCATCACCACGAACACCACGGTGGCCGAGCCTTCCGGGTAGAACACGCGGGTCAGGCCCTCGATCACGCCCAGGCCCAGGCCCGTCAGGATGGAACCCATGATGGAACCCATGCCGCCGATCACCACCACGGCAAATACGACGATGATCAGGTTCGAGCCCATCAGCGGCGAAACCTGGATGATCGGCGCCGCCAGCACGCCGGCGAAACCGGCCAGCGCCACGCCGAAGCCGAAGGTCAAGGTCACCATCAGCGGCACGTTGATGCCGAACGCCTCCACCAGTTTCGGGTTTTCCGTGCCGGCCCGCAGGTAGGCGCCGAGCTTGGTTTTCTCGATGACGAACCAGGTGGCCAGGCAGACGGAGAGCGAGGCGATCACCACCCAGGCGCGGTAGTTCGGCAAGATCATGAAGCCGAGGTCCGTCGCGCCGGCCAGCGCCTCGGGCACGGCATACGGCTGACCCGAGACGCCATAGAACGAGCGAAACACACCCTCCATGATCAGGGTGATGCCAAAGGTCAGCAGCAAGCCATACAGGTGGTCGAGTTTGTACAGCCAGCGCAGCATGGTTTTTTCGATCAGGATGCCGACCAGGCCGACGAGGATCGGGGCGATGACCAGCATGGCCCAGTAATTGATGTCGAAATAGCTGAGGCCCATCCAGGCCAGGAAGGCGCCCATCATGTACATGGCGCCGTGCGAGAAATTAATAACGTTGAGCAAGCCGAAGATGACGGCCAGACCGAGGGACAACATGGCATAGAACGAGCCGTTGACGAGACCCAGCAGCAGCTGGCTCATCATCGCTTGTAATGGAACGCCGAAAATTTCCATGGCATCACAGTATAAAAAGCACCGCCGGGTAGCGGTGTGGTATCAAGGGAAACGCGCCACCGCAAACGGGTGCGGCGGCGCAAGGCGAACCCTGCGAGCGAAGCGCATGCAGGACGGAGCGCCCGCGCGGCGGCGGGCAGTCCGTGGAGGTTGCTACTGCGTTACTTCCACAACGAACACTTCGATTCAGCCTTGGTCACATATGCTTGCGCACCGGGCACGGTGGCGACCACCTTGTAGTAATCCCATGGGTATTTCGACTCGGATGGCTTTTTGACTTCCATCAAATACATATCGTGCACCATGCGGCCATCGGGACGTACTTCGCCATTCTGGGTGAACATGTCGTTGATCTTGGTCTTTTTCAGGTAGGCCATGACCTTGTCCGTATCATCCGTGCCGACGGCCTTGACGGCTTTCAGGTAGTTCGCCGCGGCCGAATAGTCGGCCGCCTGCAGCATCGACGGCTCCTTCTTCATCTTGGCGAAATAGCGTTTCGACCAGGCGCGCGTTTCAGGATTCAAGTCCCAGTACCAGCCATCGGTCAGGTACATGCCCTGCGTCAGGTTCAGGCCCAGCGAATGGATGTCGTTGATGAAGATCAGCAAGCCGGCCAGTTTCATCGATTTCGTCAGGCCGAACTCGTTGGCCGCCTTGATGCTGTTGATGGCGTCGCCACCCGCATTGGCCAGACCGAGGATCTGCGGTTTGGCCGCTTGCGCCTGCAGCAGGAAGGACGAGAAATCCGAGGCGCCCAGCGGATGCTTGACGCTGCCCAGCACCTTGCCGCCGGCCGCCTTGACGACCTCGGCCGTGTCTTTTTCCAGCGAATGGCCAAACGCATAGTCGGCCGTCATGAAATACCAGTTCTTGCCGCCCTGCTTGACGATGGTGCCGCCCGTGCCGCGCGCCAGCGCCACTGTGTCGTAGGCGTAATGCACGGTGTACGGCGTGCACTCTTCATTCGTCAGGCGCGAGGAGCCGGCACCGATGGCAATGAAGATTTTTTTCTTTTCAGCCGCGACCTTGGCCATGGCCAGGCTGGCGCCGGAATTGGTGCCGCCGATCAGCATGTCGACGCCCTGCTGGTCGAACCATTCGCGTGCCTTCGAGGCGGCGATGTCGGCCTTGTTTTGATGGTCGGCGGAAATGAATTCCACCTTTTTGCCGGCCAGTACCACGCCGGCATCGGCGATCGCCATCTTGATGGCTTCCGCGCCACCGAGGCCGTCGACGTCGGAATACACGCCTGACATGTCGGAAATAAAACCGATCTTGATGGTATCGCCCGATACCTGGGCGTGCGCGGCGGCGGAAAAGCCCAGGGCGCAAAGAGTGGCAATGGCGATAGCGTTACGTTTCATAGTGTCTCCGTTGGGATTATTGTTTGCTATTTAAACGATTGCTCGACGACGATACGGAACTACATGGGCATTACACGCCAAGCAGCTCGGTCAATACCGGCATCTTGGCTTCCAGTTCGGATGCAGCAAAGGTCTCGACGATCTGACCGTGCTCCATCACATAAAACCGGTCCGCCAGCGGCGCGGCAAACCGGAAATTCTGTTCCACCATGACGATGGTGTAGCCCTTTTCCTTCAGGGTGGTAATCATGCGCGCCAGACCCTGCACGATGACGGGCGCCAGGCCCTCGGAAATTTCATCGAGCAGCAGCAAACGGGCGCCCGTGCGCAGGATGCGCGCCACGGCCAGCATCTGCTGCTCCCCGCCCGACAGGCGCGTGCCCTGGCTGTGGCGGCGCTCCTGCAAGTTCGGGAACATGGCGTAGATTTCCTCCACCGACATGCCCTTCTCGCCGCTGGCCAGGGTCGGCGGCAGCAGCAGGTTTTCCTCGGTCGACAGCGACGAGAAAATGCCGCGCTCTTCGGGACAATACCCGATGCCCAAGTGGGCGATTTTGTGCGTGGCCAAACCTATCGCTTCGCTGCCATTGACTTTGATAGAGCCCGTGCGTGCGCCCGTCAGCCCCATGATGGCGCGCAAGGTGGTCGTGCGGCCGGCGCCATTGCGGCCCAGCAAAGTCACCACTTCGCCCTGCTCCACTTTCAGATTGACGTCGTGCAGGATGTGCGATTCGCCATACCAGGTGTGCAGTTGCGAAATTTCCAGCGCGGGTGCGCCGCCATTTACTTGTGTCGCCATCAATGCGCCCCTTCCAGTTCGGCGTGGGTGGTGCCCATGTAGGCTTCCATCACTTGCGGATTGCGCGACACTTCCGCGTAACTGCCTTCGGCCAGCATGGCGCCGCGCTGCAGGACGGAAATCTTGTCGCAGATGCCAGAGACCACGCTCATATTGTGTTCCACCATCAAAATCGTGCGGCCAGCCGACACTTTTTTGATCAGCTCGGTGACGCGGTGCACGTCTTCATGGCCCATGCCTTGCGTCGGTTCATCGAGCAGCATCATTTCCGGCTCCATCGCCAGGGTGGTGGCGATTTCCAGCGCCCGCTTGCGTCCGTAGGGCATGTCGACCGTGATGGTGTCGGCAAACTCCGTCAGGTCGACTTCGGCCAGCAAGGCCATGGCACGGTCGTTGAGCTGGTTCAAGGCGCGTTCGCTTTGCCAGAAATGGAACGAGGTACCGAGCTGGCGCTGCAAGCCGATGCGCACATTCTGCAGCACGGACAGATGGGGGAAGACGGCGGAAATCTGGAAGGAACGGATCACGCCCATGCGCGCGATCTGGGCCGGTTTGGCGGCCGTGATATCTTTCCCATTGAACAGGATCTGTCCGGATGTGGGGACCAGGAATTTGGTGAGCAAGTTGAAACACGTGGTCTTGCCGGCGCCGTTAGGACCGATCAAGGCGTGGATATGGCCCCGCTCTACCTTCAGGTTCACCTCGCTCACAGCGGTGAAACCCTTGAATTCCTTGGTCAAATTTCTTGTTTCCAAGATTACGTTTGACATCGTGTCTCCTAGTTGTACTTTTTGTACTACTTAGTCATTTTTATAATACACAACTTAAATTTAACGCACAATACAGTATAACTACGGGGATTTTTCGCCAGCCCGAATGGCGCAAACTCGCACGCTTGCCCCGCTATTTCCAGGCCGCATGTATCATTTGCGCCGCTTTTTCCGCGATCATCACGGTGGGCGAGTTCGTGTTACCAGAAGTAATATACGGCATGATCGAGGCATCGACGACACGTAAACCATCTACGCCGATCACGCGCAAGGAGCTGTCGACCACGCTAGAGGCCTCGCTGGCCAGACCCATGCGGCAGGTGCCCACCGGGTGGAAGATGGTGGTGCCGATCTGGCTGGCCGCCTGCGCCAACTCCTCCTGGCTCTGGAATTGCACGCCCGGCTTGTATTCTTCGGGAGCGAATTTTTTCAGGGCCGGCGCGGCGGCGATGGCCCGCGTCAGGCGCAAGGCGTCGGCCGCCACGGCGCGGTCCTGCTCGGTACTCAGGTAATTGGGCACGATCTTC
Source organism: Janthinobacterium sp. HH106 (assembly GCF_001758725.1). NCBI lineage: Bacteria > Pseudomonadati > Pseudomonadota > Betaproteobacteria > Burkholderiales > Oxalobacteraceae > Janthinobacterium > Janthinobacterium sp. HH106. The sequence continues at coordinate 60,975 of NZ_LRIC01000012.1, forward strand.
GGCGCCGCATAGCTGTCGGCGCTGGCGATGTGCACATGGCCGCGCGAAGTCGGGCGCAGATTACAGACGCTGGCCGTAAACGCGGGAAACGCGTGCAAGGGTTCGCCGAATTTGTCCAAGGACAAGGGTTGCACGTGGTATTGCAGGTTCGGCGTGGCTTGCCGCGGATCGGACTTGGCGAACGCGCCCAGCTGCGATGGCGCCATCGACATGGGCCCGCTCTGGAACAACGCATATTGCAAGCCGATCTGCATTTTTCCGACGATATTGCTGGCCATCACATTCAAGGTCTTGACGCCCTGCACCTTGTACACCATGCGCAGCTGCAGATGGTCTTGCAAATTGCCGCCCACGCCAGGCGAGTCCAACACGGGCGTGATGCCGTGTTCGCGCAGCAAGGCGGCCGGGCCGATGCCGGACAATTGCAGCAATTGGGGCGAACCGATGGCACCCGCCGTCAGCAAGGTTTCTCGTTTGGCCATCGCCTGCCACTGCGTGCCGCCGCCCGTAAACACGATGCCCGTGCAGCGCGGTCCCGACTCCGAAGCTTCAATCAATAGACGTTCCACGTGGCAGCCCGTCATGATGGTCAGGTTCGGGCGGCGCGCGGCCGGTTTCAAGAACGCTTTCGAGGTATTCCAGCGGATGCCGCGGCGTTGATTGACGTCGAAATATGCGCTGCCGCTATTGTCGCCGCCATTGAAATCGCTGGTTTTCGGGATGCCCACCTGCTGCGCCGCGTCGCGGAACGCATTCAAAATATCCCACGACAGGCGCTGTTTTTCCACGCGCCACTCGCCACCGACGCCATGGTTTTCCGATGCGCCGCCGTAATAATCCTCGCTTTGTTTAAACAGCGGCAAGACCTTGTCCCAGCGCCAGGAGGCGTCGTCCGTCAGGTCCGCCCAGTGATCGTAATCGCCGGCCTGGCCCCGCATGTAGATCATGCCGTTGATGGACGAGCTGCCGCCCAGCACTTTGCCGCGCGGATAGATCAGGCTGCGCCCGCCCAGGCCCGCGTCCGCCTGCGTGGAATACAGCCAGTCCGTGCGGGGATTGCCGATGCAATGCAGATAGCCGACGGGGATGTGGATCCACACGTAATCGTCCTTGCCGCCCGCTTCCACGAGCAAAACGTTGGCATCCTTGTCGCGCGTGAGCCGGTTGGCCAGCACGCAACCTGCCGTGCCGCCGCCCACGATGATGTAGTCGTATTCGCCTGCCGATTCCAATGAAGCTCCTTTCGGTATGCCATCAAGCTGTCGCGCGGCGTGTCTCCCCACCGCGTCCCTTTACCAGAGTCTGTCTTTCTTCATGCATGCATGGCTGCTGAGCCGCCTTGAGATTACCACCAGTGCCGGGCCAGGGCGACATTAATCGTGGCCAGCGATATGGGCGAGCGTCACGCTAAGCTCAAAAACAAGGCCGCCAAGCTGTGGATAACCGTATGGATATCCACAGGTACGATATGTGAGTAAACGAAAATTTTTTTGGACGCCTTTTTTTATCCCAAAACCATCCCCGGCAGATACAACCCTTACTCAGCGTTTATCCGTACGCCAAGCGATTGTTTACAAGGACAAATCAGGACTTATCCACAGAAGATGTCGCCGTTAACTACTATTACTATTCTTGTATACGATCTTGTTAAGGTAAACCGGACAACGCGCACTTTGTTTGCCCTTTCCTTCGGGAAGATTCACAAACCTGTCTTCAAAAAAAAAACGGCGAGCTGCTTTCACTGACAAAAAAAAATCGCGCCAACAACTGAGCAACGAAAACCGGCACGGCCGGCATCACGCGCACTGCACTGCCAAACCGTTTTGCAAAATGGAAACGTCAACCGTCCTGGCCAGGTATTCGGCCAAGAGACGGTGCGATGTCGAAAAGAGGGGGTATTTGAGACGATTGTGGATAAGTCACTTGATATCCACAGGATGACTTGTGAGTAAACACGAAGTTATGCGCAGGCCCGCATTTTATACAATTTTGCTCCTCGCGGGATACAGCGATTATGCACGCTTTATTTTGCGCGTAAACGGTTGATCCTGTTGAAAAAAAGTGACTTATCCACAGAAAAAAACGCGTTTACTATTACTATTATTTTTATATATAGCTCTATTGTAAAACGACAAAAAAAAGCGGAAGTCCGGGGATATTTCCAAAAAGCATGCAAAAACCGTCAAAAAAAAAGCCAACGGCAACAGTGCTACCCACTGCCAAACCGTCTTCCAGGAAGTACCTGGATGCCGATGTTCGTGAAAGAACAGCGTTCATGATCGCTCAGCTTCAATTGCCAGACAGGAGTCAGTACACACAAATCCCGTCAAACATGTCACTGCAGCAAGAAAAAACGCGATTTTTGCTTGCCGGTGTGGATAAGTGCCTGCATATCCACAGGATGAGATGTGGGAAAAGTCGATCTTTGTCCACAAGCCAATTTTTATCCCAAACAAGTCCTCGCTGGATACAATGCTTGTGCGCCTACTTTTTTGTGCGCTAAGTTGATGATTTTTCGATGGTATACCGACTTATCCACAAAAAAATGGCCGTTTACTATCACTACTATTTTTATGTATACATCTTTATTTAAAACACAGAGACAAACGCGTACGGTGGAAAAGTCACCGAAACGGCTGTTTTCACCCTGTAAACCGTTTTGCAATCTCAAAAACCTGTAAAAACAGCATGAATTCACACAAAAAAATGCGTTTAGGCATCATCAGTGCCTTGCACGAAGAACAGCAGGGGCTGGTAGAAGCCATGCAAGGCCCCCAGAGGCGTTCGCACGGCATGCGTGACTACACCCTGGGAACCCTGTGGAATATCGACGCTGTGTGCGTCCTGTCGCGTCTGGGCAAGGTTGCCGCTGCCATGACAGCTTCTATCCTTGTGGAAAAGTACGGAGTTACCCACATCGTCTTCACCGGCGTGGCCGGCAGTGGGGATAAACACGTGAAAGTGGGCGACATCGTGGTGGCCGAATCGCTGCTGCAGCATGATATGGACGCCCGACCTTTGTTTCCCCGCTTCGAAGTGCCGCTGACGGGACTGCAGCGCTTCGCCACGGATCTGGAACTGAGCACGCAACTGGCAGCTGCCGCGGAAGATTTCCTGCGTGACGATGTTTCCAGCGTGCTCAAGGCGGCCGATATCGCGGCATTTGGCTTGCAGCACGCCAAAGTACACCGCGGCCTGATCGCCAGCGGCGACCAGTTCATCGGCAGCGCCGCGCATATCAACCAGCTGAAAGCGGATATCCCTGACTTGCTGGCCGTCGAAATGGAAGGCGCCGCCGTGGCGCAAGTGTGTTTTGAACTCGGTGTGCCGTTTACGGTCATGCGCACCATTTCCGACAACGCCAACGAAGAGGCGGCCGTCGACTTCATGCGTTTCGTGCAATCCGTCGCTTCGCCGTATGCGTTTGCGGTGATTCAGCAGCTATGCCAGCGCCTGGCTGGCTGATGTTTCAGCTAGCGTGCATAAAAAAAGGGCAGAACCACTGGTTCTGCCCTTCCTTGTTAACTACCTGTTTAAAATTTAGACACTTAACATCATTAGACTCGCGTTACCACCGGCCGCCGTCGTATTCACGCACAGCGCCCGCTCAGCGACCAGGCGCCACAGGGGGATGGCACCGTCTTGCGTGGTGGCGATGGTGGCCACCAGGGCCCCTTCCCGTGCCGCCAGCAGCGGTTTGAGCTGGCCATCGAGGCTAGGCTCGATCATGGCGATCTGGAAATCCTGCTTGACCGACTCGAGGCTGCTGACGATCTGGATGCGGTCCTTCAGCGCGGCCGGCAAATCACCCGGGATCAGCTCCGGCGCTTGCGCCAGCACCAGGGCCTGGTTGCCGGTGGCCAGGACGGCCGCCAGCTGGTTCATCAAGGTGCCGGACGTGGCCGCCGCGCACAGAATAGTGCCCCGTGCGGCAAAACTCAGGGTATTGCGCTCGCCTGTCGGGCCTGGCAAGACGGTGGTGCTGCCCAGCAAGGTGGTGCGCGCATAGTCCTGCGCCAGCTGCTGTACCTTGTCGTGGCCATGCATCTTCGCCCACACGGTCAGCGCGTCGAGCGCGGGCGGCGCCTGGCGCTGGTGCTGCGCGCCGGCCGGCGCATTGCGCTGCAGGCGTTTCAGATACAGGGGGCCACCGGCTTTCGGTCCCGTGCCCGATTTGCCTTCGCCGCCGAACGGTTGCACGCCGACGACGGCGCCAACGATGTTACGGTTCACATAAATATTGCCCACGTGCGCGCGCTGGGTGATGAAAGCGATGGTTTCATCGATGCGCGTATGGATGCCCAGGGTCAAGCCGTAACCGCTGTCGTTGATCGATTGCACCAGTTGCGGCAGTTCGGCCCGCTTGTAGCGGATCACGTGCAGCACGGGGCCGAAGACTTCCTGCGTCAATTGCGCCAGCGACTTGATTTCCAGCACGGTCGGGGCAACGAACGTGCCTTTGACGGTCGGCAAATCGAGCGAATAATGGTCGATGGCCATGGTTTTCATCTTGTTGATGTGCGCCAGCAAGTTACCTTGCGCTTCCGCATCGATGACGGGACCGATATCGGTCGCCAGGCGGTCAGGATTGCCAACGCGCAATTCCTGCATGGCACCTTTCAGCATATGGATGGTCTTGTCGGCGATTTCCGTTTGCAGGAACAGCACGCGCAAGGCCGAGCAGCGCTGGCCGGCGCTGTCGAAAGCGGACGACATCACGTCCTGCACCACCTGTTCCGGCAAGGCCGACGAATCGACGATCAGCGCGTTCTGGCCGCCCGTTTCGGCGATCAGGGGAATGTCGATGCCTTCGGCCACGGCGCGCGCGGCCAAGTTGCGGTTGATCAATTGCGCCACTTCCGTCGAGCCCGTGAAAATCACGCCTTTCACGCGCGCGTCGTTGCACAGGCCGGCGCCAACCACTTCTCCGCTGCCGGGCAAGAATTGCAGTGCGCCGCGCGGCACGCCCGCCGCATGCAGCAATTGCACGGCGCGGTGGGCGATCAGCGGCGTTTGCTCGGCCGGCTTGGCCAGCACCACGTTGCCGGCGGCAAGCGCGGCCGCCAGCTGGCCCGTAAAGATGGCCAGCGGGAAGTTCCACGGGCTGATGCAGGTGACGGGACCGAGCGCCAGGGTGTTTGGCGCATGTTCCACCTGCGCCGCGTAATAGCGCAGGAAGTCGACGGCTTCGCGGATTTCCGCGATCGCGTTCGGCAGCGACTTGCCCGCTTCGCGCACGGCCAGGGCCATCAGCTCAATATGGTGTTCCTCGAACAGGTCGGCGGCGCGCAGCAACGCTTGCGCGCGGACCGACGGTTCCGTCATTTGCCAATCCATGGCATACGCGCTGGCGCTGGCCAGCGCCGTTTCCACGTCGGCCGGGCCGGCTTCCATGACCTTGCCCACGACATCGTCGTGCTGGGCCGGATTGTGGATGACTTGCATCGGCGTATTTAGGCTGACGGCGCCATCGATCAGCGGCGCCGCCTGCCATGTCTGCTGCTGCGCCAGGCCGGTGGCCAGGGTGCGCAAGGTGTCTTCATTCGACAGGTCCAGGCCGGCCGAGTTTCTGCGCTCGCTGCCAAACATGTCCAGCGGCAGCGGAATCGACGGGTGCGGCAAGCCGCCCTGCAGGCGTGCCTGTTCCAGCGGATCGCGGATCAGACTATCGATGGCCACGCTTTCGTCGACGATCTGGTTGACGAACGATGAGTTGGCGCCGTTTTCCAGCAGGCGGCGCACCAGGTAGGCCAGCAGGGTTTCATGCGAGCCGACGGGGGCGTAGATGCGGCACGGCTTGTCGAGATTGTCGGGGCCGACGACCTGGTCGTACAGGGTTTCGCCCATGCCGTGCAGGCACTGGAATTCATAATCGGTGATGCCGTCGCGTTTTGCCCAGGTATAGATGGTCGACAGGGTTTGCGCGTTGTGCGTGGCAAATTGCGGGTAGATCAGGCTGCTGGCAGCCAGCAGTTTTTGCGCACACACGAGGTAAGAGACATCCGTGTAGACCTTGCGCGTGTAGACGGGATAGCCTTCCTGGCCGTCAACCTGCGCGCGCTTGACTTCCGCATCCCAGTACGCGCCCTTGACCAGGCGCACCATGAACTTGCGGCCGCTGCGGTGCGCCAGGTCGATCAGGAAATCGATGGCGAACGGGCAGCGCTTTTGATACGCCTGCACCACGTAGCCGATGCCGTCGAAGCCGGCCAGGTCCGCATCGAACGCCAGTGCTTCCATCAGGTCCAGCGACAATTCCAGGCGATCCGTTTCTTCCGCATCGATATTGAAGCCGATGTTGTACTGTTTTGCCAGCAACAGCAGCGCTTTGACCTTCGGCAGCAATTCTTCCATGACGCGGGCGCGCTGGGCGCGGCTGTAGCGCGCGTGCAGGGCCGACAGTTTCACGGAAATGCCGGGGCCATTGCGGATGCCGCGCCCGTTCGACGCCTTGCCGATGGCGTGGATCGCCGTTTCGTACGAGGCGTAGTAGTTGGCCGCGTCGGCTTGCGTCAGGGCCGCCTCGCCCAGCATGTCGTACGAGTAGCGGTAGCCGCGCGTTTCATTCTCGCGGCTGTTTTTCAACGCTTCCTCGATGGTCTGGCCCGTGACGAACTGGTTGCCCAGCATGCGCATGGCCAGGTCGACGCCCTTGCGGATCAGCGGTTCGCCGCCTTTGGCGATGAGCTTGGTCATGGCCGAACCGAGGCCCGATTCGCTGCTGGTACTGACCAGTTTGCCCGTAATCAGCAAGCCCCAGGTGGCCGCGTTGACGAACAGCGACGGCGATTCGCCCAGGTGCTTCTTCCAGTCGCCCTTGCTGATTTTGTCGGCGATCAAACGGTCGGCCGTTTGACTGTCGGGTATACGCAACAGCGCTTCAGCCAGACACATCAATGCAACACCCTCTTCCGACGATAGCGAGAACTCGTGCATCAGTGCATCGACACCGGACGCGCGTGTGCGTTTTTGGCGCACGTTCGAGACCAGGCGGTGCGCCAGCGCTTGTCCTTCGGCGGTCGTTTCGGTGCTGCTGGGGCGCACTTGTTGCAACAGCCACTGCACGGCGGAAACCTCATCGCGCCTATAGGCGGCAGTGATGGCGGCGCGTTGGGGTGTCGCTTCGGGCAGGATTTCTGCCTGGAACGCAGCAAAAGGAATCGGGGTAAAAGCCGAGGGGCCTGCAGGGTGCATAAGTGCTCTTTACAAGGAAAAAAGGGACGAAAACTGACGTAATTCTTGCTCTTTTTTGGTGCAAAAAAATACAGAAAGTCGGACGTTAAGATGATTCGATTGTAAAGGGGATTCTTATGGATTAATTCTGGTAATACAGGGGACTAGCAATAGATAGTTTTTGATGCGACAATTTAACCAAATAATATTAATTTGGGGGTGATAGGAATGCTGGACAAGATCAGTAAGAAAATCTTGATGGAATTGCAGAGCGATGGACGCATCAGCAATGTGGAGCTGGCCGCGCGCGTGAACCTGTCGCCGGCCGCCTGCCTGGAGCGCGTGCGCAAGCTGCACGAATCCGGTTACATCATGGGCTATACGGCCCAGTTGAACCCGCAGCTGCTCGACGTGTCGCTGCTGGTGTTCATCGAAGTGGTGCTCGATCGCACGACGCCGGAAGTGTTCGACGCCTTCAAGCATAGCGTACAAATCATTCCAGAGGTACTGGAATGTCATATGGTGGCCGGCGGTTTCGATTACCTGGTCAAGGCGCGCGTCAAGGACATGGCCGCCTACCGCGAATTCCTGGGCAAGACGCTGTTGCAGAAAGGTGTGCGGGAAACCCACACTTATGCCGTCATGGAAGAGGTCAAAAACACCACCAAATTGCCAATTAAGTGACCTTGGTGTAGCCGCCCCACTTTTCTGATTGAGCTATCGGAACAAATGTTGTAGGGTAGAACCACAATTCTGCTATCCGGTAGCCGCCTGAAACGCCGCATAGACGTGACGTTCAGGGTGCAAGGCGGGCAATCGTGCCCACCCGCATACGGTTACAGCACGTCCCCTCAACGGGGGCGTGACGGGTTTGCGCAGCGGGGGACAAATGAAGCAGTTGCAGCATCAGCTGGTGCGTTTCTTTGTATTCACGATCCTGGCCATGGCCGTGGCCTGTTGCCTGGCCTATCTGCTGCTGCTCTCGGGCGGCGACCATCCGTATCTGATCGCCTGCGTGGCCGCCGCCATCGGCGCCGCGCTGCTGGCGTTCGCCGGCCGTCCGCGCGGCGAGCCGAGCTTGCACGAGTTCGCCGACACGGTGGGCAACGCCATCGACGCCATCATGATCGGCGCGGCGGAAACCTCGTATTTTGTCGATTCCGTCAAACAGAAGGTGGAACTCGACGTGCGCACGGCCAGCGACATCGCCGACAGTTCCGGACAGAACGCGGCGATGACGGAAAAGATCGCCGCGAATGCGGAACGGGCCGCCAAGGTGGCCGCCGGTGTGCGTGTGGAAAGCGTGGCGGCGCGCGCCGAAGTGGACCAGGGCTTGCGCCGCATCAATCATGCACGCGAGGAAGCGCAAGGGGCCTCCAGCAACATGCTGAGCTTGCAGGAAAAATCCAAACGCATCACCGGCTTTACGGAAGCCATTTCCGATATTTCCGCGCGCACCAACTTGCTGGCGCTGAACGCCGCCATCGAAGCGGCGCGCGCCGGCGAGCACGGGCGCGGTTTTGCCGTGGTGGCCGGCGAAGTGCGGCAACTGGCGCAGCGCACCAAGGAAGCGTCCGATGAAATCAGCGTGATGGTGCGTGAAATCAATGAACAGGCGGAAAAAGCCGCACGTGGCATGAGTTCGCTGGCGACCGGTGTCACAGAAGCGGCGCGCAATGTGGAAAGCGTGCATGCCTCGCTCAGCCATATCGAGGAATCGTCGGGCGAGTCCGAGGACGAGATCGGGCAAATCGCCCGCGCCTCGCGCGAACACGTCGACACGACGCAGCTGATCGCCGACGCCATCCTGCAAATCCGCGACAGCATGTTGTCGACGAATGCGGAATTGCCGCGCGCCACGCAGTCGGCCATGGCCCTGGCCGAGCGGGCCGAAGTGATCGCCGGCGCGCTGGGCGAATCGAGCGTGGCGACGCCGCACGACGAGATCCGCGAGGCGGCCCAGCGCGCCGCGCGCGAAGTGGGCAAACTGTTCGAGCAGGCGATCGCCTCGGGGCGCATCACGCGCGAAGCCCTGTTCGACCGCCACTACCGCCCCATCCCGAACACCAATCCGCCCAAGCACAACACCAAGTTCGATGCCTTTACGGACAAGGTGCTGCCCGACCTGCAGGAAGGCGTGCTGGCCGCATTACCCCATCTGGCGTATGCGGGCGCCGTCGACAACAATGGCTATTTTCCAACGCATAACAAGAAGTTTTCCCAGCCGCTGACGGGCGACTACGCCACCGATATCGTGAATAACCGCACCAAGCGCATCTTCAGCGACCGCACGGGCAAGCGCTGCGGCAGCAACACCAAGCCCTTCCTGTTGCAGACCTATAAACGCGACACGGGCGAAGTCATGCACGATTTATCCGTGCCGATTCACGTCGAGGGCAAGCACTGGGGCGGTTTCAGAATCGGTTATCGGTCCAGCAATCACGCATAAAAAAAACGCCTGAGACATCAGGCGTTTTTTTTGTTACGTACAGGTGTTATTCGACGTGCGGCTTGGGCGCCACGCCGCCGCCGGCCGCCGTGGCCGTGCGCAGGGTGGGCGTGTTCATGCTTTCCAGGTGATTGCGCAGCCATTTGTGGGCGGGGCTGCGGGCGTCGCGTTCGTGCCACAGCATGTCCAGGTGGACGGCCGGCAGGGTCAACGGCAAATCCTTGTACAGCAGAGACTCCGTCATGCCCGTCGAGGCGATCAGATGGCGCGGCAAGACCGTGATCAGGTCGGAATTGGCGACGACGCGCCCGGCCGTGAAGAACTGGTTGACCGTCAACAAAATGCGCCGTTCGCGGTGGATCTGCGACAGCGCCTCGTCGATCAAGCCATGCGCGCGGCCGGAAAAGCTCACCAGTAAATGGTTGGCCGCGCAATAGTTATCCAGGGTCAATTCCTTGTCGGCCAGCGGATGGCCGCGCCGCATCACGCATACATATTTGCCGGAATACAGGCGCTCGTGGCGAATGGGCGAACCCGTCTCGCTCGACAATTGCGCCGCCACGCCCGGAAAGAAGCCCACGGCCAGGTCGATATCGCCGCGCAGCAACATCGGGCGCGGTTCGCGCGTGGTCAGCGGCATCATGCGCACGTTGACACCAGGCGCTTCGCGTTCGATCGAGCGCATCAATGAAGGCAGCCAGAACGCGGCCGTCGCGTCGGCCATGGCCATGCGGAAGGTGGCGTGGGTCTTCGACACGTCGAAAGTTTCCGGCGTGACAGCCGCTTCCAGGCTGGCCAGGGCCGAGCGTACGGACGGCCACAGCGCTTCGGCGCGGGGCGTGGGTTTCACGCCATACGCCGTGCGGATCAGCAATTCGTCACCGAGGCTCTCGCGCAGGCGTTTGATGGCGTTCGATACCGCCGGCTGCGTCATCGCCAGGTGGCCCGCTGCGCGCGTCAGGTTTTGTTCCGTCATGACGGCGTCGAAAACACGCAGCAAGTTCAGATCCAGCGTCAGAAAACTCATGGAAAGCCCAAGATAAAAGTTGAATTGATTACTTAAAATTGATTACTTAGGAGTGTAAACCGCGCCGGGCACGAATATTTTCACTCGTTAAAAAATATTACAGTTTCCATTCACGATTCATATAATTGGTATCAAGAAATGGAATTAGATTTATATGTTGCACTGCACTATAGTACTGGCAAATTCTATAATGCACTGGAACAGTATGTCTACCTTCGCCTCCGCCCTGTACGCAGTATCCGCACCCGTGCTGGAGATTTCCCTGCTGAACGCCCTGCAACTCGTGCTGGTGATCGTTGCCGTGGGCGCCTTCGCCCTGCTGTTCAAGCCATTGCTGGTGGGCATTGCCCGCGCCATGGTGCTGGTGGTGCGTCCCAAGCTGAGCCGCGAAGAGCGTTTGGCGCGCCAGCAGATGCGCGAAGCGCAAGCCTTGCAGCGTACCTTGGGCAAGATGGATGGCGTGTCGCCAAGCAACGCCGCCGAATTGCGCGCCCTGTCGACGCGCGCCTGAGCGATCAACTGTTGCAAATGATAAGCCGGCCTGCGCCGGCTTTTTTTACGCCCGCCGCCAGCCGATTACGCCACGTCGCCCAGCAAATGCGCGCGTAACACCGTGTCGGCCGGATGGGCGCCGATCCAGATTTTCAGCAGCGCATTGTAAAAAGCCAGGTCCGGCACCATGTCGCCCACCTGTTTGCCGTTCAGCTTGCACAAGGTCCCCTCTTCCGGCAGCCAGTCCACGGTGAGGATGTCGCCCTTTTTCAGCCCGGGCACCGTTTCGAACATGGCGCCGAACTGCATCGTCTGGCTCAGCAGGCGCGTGCGGTCGGCCTGGTCGGAACTGCGCTTCAAGCCCTGCATGAACGCTTGTCCCAGCTCGTCGGAAGTGATGTCGCGCAGCATGACGATTTCCAGGCGGCGCGGCCCGGGCAGTGCCAGGATGTCGGACAGCTGGGTTTTCTTTTCCGGCAGGTACAGCGCAATCGTGTAGACCTTGAAGATGACCTTGTAGCGCACGCCGGCGCCGTTGAGTTTTAATTCGCGGCTGGCCAGCTGCACCGTGTCGTCCAGCTTGACGCCGCCCACCTCGACGGCCAGCGCAGGTTGCGCCAGGGCGGCGCACAGGCCCGCGCACAGGCAGGCGGCGGCCAGGGAGCGGCCCCAACGGGATGTGCGTATTTGCATCTTCTGCCTCCGTAGAGAAACATGTGCTGTGGATAAGTCCGCACAAGCACACAGTGTAGAACAGTTGGCAGAAGCTGGCGCCACGCAGAAGTGGCGAGGAAGAAATGCTTAGGGTTTGGCGGCAGGCAGTTCCGCCTGCAGGCGTTCGTACTTGGCCATCAATTGCTCCGGGCTTTCGCGCCAGGCGGGATTGAAGGGGATGCAGCTGACAGGGCACACTTGCTGGCATTGCGGCTCGTCAAAGTGCCCCACGCATTCAGTGCACTTGTTGGGATCGATTTCGTAGATTTCCGCGCCCATGTAGATCGCGTCATTCGGGCACTCGGGCTCGCAAATGTCGCAATTGATGCATTCGTCGGTGATCAGTAATGCCATGATTTCACTCTTACTTATTGCGATGAGGCAGCGTTGGCGGCAATCTTGTTTTGCAGCCAGCGGTTCACCGAGGGGAAGACAAACTTGGAGACGTCGCCGCCCAGCGCCGCGATTTCGCGCACGATGGTGCCCGAAATGAACTGGTACTGGTCGGATGGCGTCAGGAACATGGTTTCGACATCGGGCAGCAGGTAGCGGTTCATGCCCGCCATCTGGAATTCGTATTCGAAGTCGGAGACGGCGCGCAAGCCGCGCACGATGACCCGCGCTTCATGCTTGCGCACGAAATCCTTGAGCAGGCCGGAAAAGCTTTCCACTTGCACATTCGGATAGTGACCGAGCACTTCGTTGGCGATTTCCAGGCGTTCGTCGAGCGAGAAAAACGGCTGCTTGTTCTTGCTGTCGGCCACACCGACGATCAGCTTGTCAAACAGACCCGATGCGCGGCGCACCAAATCTTCATGACCGCGCGTGAGCGGATCGAATGTTCCTGGATAAACGGCTACAACCATTGCGGCTCCCTGATGATGCACCAATATAGACGCGCATTATGCCTGAAATTGGTGACTACCTTGGTGCTGCGCCTCGGGCCAGGGAGCTTTTTTGCCTCATTTATAGGCAGATTCAGGCAGTTGCCGACACTTTGTTGTAAGTTAGCAAATGATAATAAACGGTGCCCGCCTTGTCGGCGCGGATGACTTCCCACGGCGCCATCCACTCGGGCTTTTCCAGTGCGCTGGCTTCATCGAAGACCAGCGGCAAGCCCGATTCCGCGTACACAATGCCGCCTTCCTTGAGCAGGTTGGCGCACATCGGCAACACTTTCGCCAGGAAATCCTGCTGGTAAGGCGGATCGAGGAAGATCAGGTCGTAACGCTGGCCGCGCGCTGCCAGGCCTTGCGCCGTCAGCAGGGCGTCGCCGCGCAGCAATTGCACATTGTCGGCGCGCAATTTCGTCTTGTTTTCTTCCAGCTGGCGGATCACGGGCGTATGCGTATCGACCATGGTGACGGATGCCGCGCCGCGGCTGGCCGCTTCGAAGCCCAGTGCGCCGCTGCCGGCGAACAGGTCCAGCACCTGGGCGTTGGCCCAGTCGCCGTCGCGCAAGTGGTTGATCCAGTTGAACACGGTTTCGCGCACGCGGTCCGGTGTCGGGCGCAAGCCCAGTGCCTGCAAAACAGGCAGCACGGAGCGCTTCCACTGGCCGCCGATGATGCGCACCTGGTTCGGTGGCGGCGCGTGGTGGACGGGGACTTTGGCGGGTTTCTTGATCTTTTTTTGCATGTGGATTTCTTCAATTCGATGGCGGCCACTATAGCATATGGCCCCATCCCCCCTGCTGGCGCTGGCTGTCTATTTGGCTTGCGTGGCCAGGGAATTGAAATCGTCGATCCAGCCCTGCATGCGCTTGACGGCATGGGCTTTTTGCGCCGGTGTGGCGATCTTGATCACCGTCATGACCATCTGCGCCGTGCTGCTTTCGTAGGCGTCAAAAAAGGCCTTGCGCTCCGAGTGTTCCAGGCGCTCGAAACTGTCCTTGATCAGGGTCGTGATCAAGGCTGCGGCCGCTTCCTTGCCGAGTTTTTCTTGGTGGACTTTCTTGACCAGGGTCAACACATTCTGCTGGCGCCGCATGCGTTCGTCGAGCCAGATCTCATTGTTCAGCGGACGCGCGTCGGACGCCTTGCGGATGATGGCTTCCTGCTCGCTGCTGAAGCTGCCGAACCACAGTTCGAATTGCTCCATGGCTTTCTTGTAGCGCAGTTTTTGGCGCTTGTCCTGGTCGCCGCTCAGGTATTTCTTGCGGTAATCGTCATTGTTCGACTTGAACTTCTTTTCCATCTGCGCGATCTGCTCGGGCTTGAGCGAGCGCGCCAGGTCGGCCAGCTCGGGCGCCGCCTTCAGCAGCAGCGCCTGGGTGCGCTGCTTGATCTCGCTATAGTCGGCCATCAGGTCTGCCTGCGTGATATTGCCTTGCAGCTGTTTCTGGCCCGTGCGCAGGATTTCCACGTAATCCTTCAATTGCGTCTTGCGGTGCCAGTCGAACAGCTTGTCGATGTCTTCGCGCACCCAGCCCTTCTGGTCGCGGTCGAGGTCGACATACGCGTTCAGCCACCAGTACAGCACGGTATCGCCGTTGTTGTAGGCCAGGCGCAAGCCGCTGCAGCCGGCCATGACGACGAGCATGATGGCCAGCACGGCATAAGTAAACCGCTGGAAGGACGTGGAAGACGGGGCCTGCGTGTTAAACTTTTTCATATTCTTAACTTATAAAATTACGGTCTATGAACGTTGTCATTCTCGCTGCCGGTATGGGCAAACGCATGCAGTCGGCACTGCCCAAGGTATTGCACCCGTTGGCGGGCAAGCCGCTGTTGTCGCACGTCATCGACACGGCGCGCGTCCTGGCGCCGTCCCGATTATGCGTGATTTACGGCCATGGGGGCGCAGCGGTGCTGAAGTTGCTGGACGGCTACAAGACCAAGCAAGACCTGGCGATCGACGCGGCGGAACAAACGCAGCAGCTGGGCACCGGTCATGCCGTTCAGCAAGCGGTGGCGTTGCTGGATGACAGCGTGCCCACCCTGATCCTGTACGGCGACGTGCCGCTGACCAGCGCCGCTTCCCTGCAGCAACTGGTGCAGGCGGCCGGCAAGGACAAGCTGGCCATTTTGACCGTGGAACAGGACGATCCCTTCGGCCTGGGCCGCATCGTGCGCGAGCACGGCGCCATCGTGCGCATCGTCGAGGAAAAAGATGCCACGCCAGACGAGCGCGCCATCCGCGAGATCAACAGCGGCATCATGGTCGCGCCCACCGTGCAGCTGAAGCAATGGCTGTCGGCCTTGTCGAATGACAATGCCCAAGGGGAATACTATCTGACCGATATCGTTGCCCAGGCCGTCGCCGACGGCGTGGCAGTCACCTCGGCCCACCCGGCGGCCGTGTGGGAAGTGGCGGGCGTCAACAGCAAGGTGCAGCTGGCCCAGCTGGAGCGCATCCACCAGAACAATATCGCGCAAGCCTTGCTCGAGCGCGGCGTGACCTTGCTGGACCCGGCCCGCATCGACGTGCGCGGCGAACTCATTTGCGGCCGCGATGTCACCATCGACGTCGGCTGCGTATTTGAAGGCCGCGTGGAACTGGGCGACGGCGTGCGCGTGGGCGCCAACAACGTCATCATCAATGCCACCGTGGCCGCCGGCGCGCACATCAAGCCCTTCTGTCATCTCGAGGATGCCGTCGTCGGCGCCGCTTCCATCATCGGCCCTTACGCGCGCCTGCGCCCGGGCACGGTTCTGGCGGAAGACGTGCACATCGGCAACTTCGTCGAAGTGAAAAACAGCCAGGTCGCCGCGCACAGCAAGGCCAACCACCTGGCCTACATCGGCGACGCCACCATCGGTTCGAAGGTCAACATCGGCGCCGGCACGATCACCTGCAACTATGATGGCGTGAACAAGTTCCGCACGGTGATTGAAGACGACGCCTTCATTGGCAGCGACAGCCAGCTGATCGCGCCCGTCACCGTCGGCAAGGGCGCCACCCTGGGCGCCGGCACGACCTTGTCGAAAGATGCGCCGGCCGGCAAGCTGACGGTCTCGCGCGCGCGGCAGGTGACCATCGACGGCTGGACGCGTCCCGTGAAAATCCCCAAGTAAGCGATATCGCCCTCACCCGGCATGACGCCGCCAGCCTGTCCGGGTTGGCGGCGTTTTTTTTCGCCTGTGGATAATCCTGTGGAAAGCTGGCTGGTAACCCGGGATAAGTCGCAGCTTTATTTCCATCAAGTATTTCTGCTGTATTTTGGTGTGTGGATAAACATGTGAACAAGCAGGCGGACAAGTGATGGATAAGCCCGGTATAAGCTGCGTATAAATGGTGAAAAACCTGTGGGAAAGATGGGATAAGTTATCTGGCGAAGTTTGGTGCCCCAGCAGACACGCTCGTCTCGCAGACGACGAAAGTAGCCTCAGATTTTTGCCTGCCCGGATTGTGGATAAGCTTGTGCGTAATTGGCGAATAAGTCATGAATAACTTATAAGTCATTGTATTGCAAGGATATTTAAGACAAATTTGTAAAGCCTTGCTGTGGGTAAAGCTGTGCAAAAGCCTGTGATTAAAGCGTGGGCAAACGCTGGATAAGCCGGGATAAGTTTTATCCGGGAACTGATGTCTATTTATTGAAAGGCCTCATGCGCGGCTGGATGGCGGCGGCCGTGGAAATCCGTGATGTTCATACTGTGGATAAACTTGTGCATAAGTGGGCAGAAAGGCTGGGATAAGCGGGGATAACTTCTCTGCCCGCCGGCTTCACACAGCGATGCGCGTCTCGAACTTGCTGCGAAACGTGGAAAAATAGCTTTTCACGTTGCGCACATTCGCGTGCGCGGCAAACAGGCGGTGCGCCAGCGCGTGGTAGGCGGGCATGTCGGCCACCTGCACCATCAGCACGAAGTCGGGCCCGGGCGAGACGCGGTAGCATTGCAGCACGGCGGGCTCGTCCGCCACGAGTTGCTCGAATTCGGCCATGCGTTCCGCTGCCTGCACGTCGAGCGTGATTTCCACGATGGCCGTCAGGCGCGCGCCCACCAGCTGCGGCGCGACGATGGCCACTTGCCGCTCGATGACGCCGCTTTCCCGCAAATGCTTGACCCGCCGCAAACATGTGGGCGCCGAGACGTGTACGGCTTGCGCCAGCTCGCTGTTGGTTTGCGACGCATCAATTTGCAAGGCATTCAGGATGCGACGATCGATTTCATCGAGGGTAATATTGTGCTCGCTCATGATTTTGATGAATTGGAAAATATATCGAGTATAAATGAAATAATATTTCACAGTGAAATAGTCATGAAATATTCGGTCAAAAATATACGGATTTAGAAAGCATATTTCACGCACTCTGCATTAGCATGCGTGCATTGATTAAATTTTAGACAGAGGTTTCCATGTGCGGCATCGTCGGCGCGGTAGCGCAACGTAATATCACTCCCATTCTGGTCGAAGGCTTGAAGCGCCTGGAATACCGTGGCTACGATTCCTGCGGCATCGCCCTGCATGCGGATGGCCGGCTGCAGCGTTCGCGTTCCACCGCGCGTGTGGCCGAGCTGGAAAAGCAGATCGCCGAAGAAGGCTTGAGCGGTTTTACGGGCATCGCCCACACGCGCTGGGCCACGCATGGCGCCCCGGTCTCCTTCAATGCCCACCCGCACTTTTCCCCAACGGAAGAGAACGCCCGCGTGGCGCTGGTGCATAACGGCATCATCGAAAACCATGACGAACTGCGCGCCGAACTGACGGCCCTCGGTTACGTCTTCCAGAGCCAGACGGACACGGAAGTGATCGCCCACCTGGTCGAGCACATGTATAACGGCGACCTGTTCGAGACCGTGCAGCAGGCTGTCAAACGCCTCGACGGCGCGTACGCGATCGCCGTGTTCTGCCGCGACGAACCGCACCGCGTGGTCGCCGCGCGCCAGGGCTCGCCCCTGATCGTCGGCCTGGGCAACGGTGAAAACTTCGTCGCGTCGGACGCCATGGCGCTGGCCGGCACGACGGACCAGATCATCTACCTGGAAGAAGGCGACGTGGTCGACCTGCAATTGTCGCGCTGCTGGATCGTCGACGTCGACGGCAAGCCCGTCGAGCGCGAAGTGAAAACCGTGCACGCCCACACGGGCGCGGCCGAGCTGGGCCCGTACCGCCACTACATGCAGAAGGAAATCTTCGAGCAGCCGCGCGCCATCGGCGACACGCTCGAAGGCGTGACGGGCATCATGCCGGAACTGTTCGGCGATGACGCGTATAAAATCTTCAAGCAGATCGACCGCGTGCTGATCCTCGCCTGCGGCACCAGCTCGTATGCGGGCATGACGGCCAAGTACTGGATCGAGTCGATCGCCAAGGTGCCCGTCAGCGTGGAAGTGGCCAGCGAATACCGCTACCGCGACAGCGTGCCGCATCCGAACACCCTGGTCGTGACCATTTCGCAAAGCGGCGAAACGGCCGACACCCTGGCCGCCCTGAAACATGCGCGCAGCCTGGGCATGCAGCACACCCTGACCATCTGCAACGTGGCCACCAGCGCCATGGTGCGCGAATGCGCGCTGGCCTACATCACGCGCGCCGGCGTGGAAGTGGGCGTGGCGTCGACCAAGGCGTTTACGACGCAGCTGGCCGGCCTGTTCCTGCTGACCCTGTGCCTGGCGCAAGTCAACGGTCACCTGTCCGAAGAGCAGGAAGCGGCGCACCTGAAAGCCATGCGCCACCTGCCCGTCGCCATCGCGTCCGTGCTGGCGCTCGAGCCGCAGATCATCGCCTGGTCCGAAGAATTCGCCCGCAAGGAAAACGCCCTCTTCCTGGGCCGCGGCATGCACTACCCGATCGCCCTGGAAGGCGCGTTAAAGCTGAAGGAAATCTCGTACATCCACGCCGAAGCGTATCCGGCAGGTGAACTGAAGCACGGCCCGCTGGCCCTGGTGACGAATGAAATGCCCGTCGTTACCATCGCGCCCAACGACGCCCTGATCGAAAAGCTCAAATCGAACATGCAGGAAGTACGCGCCCGCGGCGGCCAGCTGTACGTCTTCGCCGACGTGGACTCGCGCATCAGCTCCGGCGAAGGCCTGCACGTCATCCGCCTGCCCGAGCACTACGGCGATCTGTCGCCGATCCTGCACGTGGTCGCGCTGCAATTGCTGGCCTACCACACGGCGCTGGCGCGGGGCACGGATGTGGACAAGCCAAGGAATCTGGCAAAGTCGGTGACGGTGGAGTAAGCCTGGCGGGGGCCGCCCCGGGCCACCAGGAATAGAAAGAAAACGCCGCCTCCGGGTGGCGTTTTCTTTTAGTCTGGAAAAGCCATGCGCGTGACTTTTTTCTGCCGCCGCTGAATCCATTGTGCGAGAATGCCCATCCCCCTTCGATGGTGCGCATGATGACCAAACTCGCCGCAATCATGACTGGAATGACACTCGTGCTGGCAGCTTGCAAGCCCGCAGCCACGGCACCTGCGCACGACATTCCTGCGGCCATGCGCCAGACCGCGACCGCCCTGCTGCAGTCGCCATTGCTGCACGCGACCTCGATTGCTGTCGTGTATCGCGGCAAGGAATTCATGCTGCATCAAGGCGAGCTGGAGACTGGCAAAGCCAATCCGCCGAACGATACGACGCTGTATGAAATCGGCTCGGTCAGCAAGACTTTTGCCGGCCTGCTGCTGGCGAATGCCGTGCTCGACGGAAAGGCGGCGCTCGACGATCCCATACAAACGTACCTGCCGGCCGCCTACCCGAACCTGCAGTCGCAGGGGCAGCCCATACGCTTGCGCCATTTGGTCACGCACACGAGCAATATGCCGGGCATGCTGCCCTTGCAGGTGAACACGGTCCTGAAGGATTTCACGGCACATGCTACGCCGGCAAAGCTCAATGCCGCCTATGCCAACTACGGACAACGGCAATTCTGGCAGGACTTGCACACCGTCAGCATCAAGGGGCCGCTCGGCAAGGACTACGCCTATTCCAGCGCCGGTACCGAACTCGTGGCGCACACGCTCGAAACAATCTATGGCATGCCCTATGACGTCCTGCTCACGCAATGGCTCGCGCGCGAAGCGGGCATGCAGGATACCAGGCTGAGCATCACCGCCGCGGATGCCGGCCGGCTGGCGCCGGGCTACCACAGCGACAATCCCGTCATCACCACGCCGATGCCGCAACTGCCCTGGGGGGCGGCAGGCAACCTGAAGTCGACGATGCCGGACATGGCGAAATACCTGCGCCTGCAATTGAGCGCCCATCCTGCCGTCGTTGAATCGCACAAGCCTTTGGCGCGCTTTCAGGACGACTTCAGCATCGGCTATTTCTGGAACATCGGCAGCAATCGCCAGCTGGGCACGCATTATGTCCACCATGGCGGTGTGCCCCGTGCGCAAAGCTACGCCTACGTCGTTCCCAAATATCAGCTTGGCGTCTTCATCATCACCAATCAGAGCGGCGACGCTACGGCCGGCGCCATGGAAAGCGCGCTGGCGCATATGTTCGACACCGTGGAAGCCATGGAAGGCGCGCGGTAGCCGGCCCCAGTGAACACGCGCGCGTGCTTAGCTTCCCGGCGCAACGACAGGCTGGCGCGCCAGTGCGATGAAGGCGCGCACGTAGTCGATGGCGGTGTCCGTCTCGCGTGCGCCCAGGAAGATCTGCTTGGCGATGCCGCGCGCGCCCAGGCGCACGGGCACCACGTCCATCTTGGCCGCGTATTCCTCGACCAGCCAGCGCGGCAGGGCGGCTACGCCGCGGCCGCTGGCCACCATCTGCAGCATGATGTCGGTCGTTTCGATGGCTTTGTGGCGCTTGGGCGTGACACCGGCCGGCAAGAGGAATTGATTGTAAATATCCAGGCGCTCGATGTCGACGGGGTAGCTGATGAGCACTTCCTGCGTCAGTTGCCGGGGCTGCACATATGCCGCTGAAGCGAGTGCATGGCCCTTGGCCACGACGAGCACCTGCTCGTAGTCGAACACGGGTTCGAAGGCCAGCCCCGGCTTGTACAGCGGGTCGGGCGTGACCAGCAGGTCGATTTCGTAGCCGAACAGCGCGCCGATGCCGCCGAACTGGAACTTCTGCTTGACGTCCACATCCACGTCGGGCCAGGCGGTCAGATACGGCGACACCACTTTGAGCAGCCACTGGTAGCAAGGGTGGCATTCCATGCCGATGCGCAGCGCGCCGCGCTCGCCCTGCGCGAACTGGCCCAGGCGCTCTTCGGCCAGGTCCAGTTGCGGCAGTACCCGGTTCGCCACCGCCAGCAGATACTGGCCGGCCTGCGTCAGGCGCAAATTTCTCCCTTCGCGCAGCCAGACGTCGGTGCCCAGTTGCTGTTCCAGCTTCTTCATGCTGTGGCTCAGGGCCGACTGGGTCAGGTGCAGCACGCCTGCGGCGGCCGTCAACGAGCCCTGTTTTTCGACCTGCTGGACGATGCTGAGGTGGATGCGTTCAAGCATTGGAATGAGCCATATTCATGGATGTATGAAATATGACCATTATACTTCATCGATTTCCCCCGCTATCATCCACTTCCCTGTTGCCGGCGTTCTTCGCCTTCGCGCATCCATCCCTATGAAAGCAACCATGACACGTCCATTGCGTATAGTCGCCGTTTCCGGCGGGCTGCAACGCCCTTCCAAGGCGGCAGCCCTGGCCGAGCACCTGATGGACCTGATCGCCGACGAAGTGCTGTGCGAACAACGGCTGGTCGAACTGGGTCAGCTGGCACCGCAGCTGGCCGGCGCCGTCTGGCGCTCGCAGCTGCCCGAGACGGTGGAGCGGGAACTTGCGGCGGTCGAGCAAGCGGACATCGTGGTGGTGGCAACCCCGGTCTATCGCGGCGCCTACACGGGACTGTTCAAGCACTTCTTCGACTTCATTCACCAGGATGCCTTGATCGACAAGCCCGTTTTGCTGGCGGCCACCGGCGGCAGCGAGCGCCATGCCCTGATGATCGACCACCAGTTGCGGCCGCTGTTCAGTTTTTTCCAGGCACGCACCTTGCCGCTGGGCATCTATGCGACCGACAAGGATTTCCTCGACTACCGTCTGCAGGACGAGGCGCTGCTCCAGCGGGCCGCACTGGCGGTGCAACGGGCCTTGCCCGTGATCGCATTGACGCGCCATGCGAGACCTGCCACGACGCAAGAGCTGGCCGCAGCCTGAGACGCATCACCGCGGGTACCAAGCAAGCAACACATTCATCTTTTCGCAGAATTCAGGACAGCAGATCACCATGAGCAACGACTTTGTATTCAGCATTAAAAGCATTGTTTTCGATGAAAACTATCACCCATCGGACACTACGCGCCTGACGACCAACTTTGCCAATCTGGCCAGGGGAAAGAGCCGCCAGGAGAACTTGCGCAACACCCTGAAAATGATCGACAGCCGCTTCAACAGCCTGGCGCACTGGGACAACCCGAACGCTGACCGCTACTCGGTCGAGCTCGAAATCATTTCCGTCGAGCTGAATATCGATGTCAAAGGCGGCAATATCCCGTTGATCGAGATATTGAAGCCGAATATCCTGGATAAAAAAACCGGACAACGCATCGACGGCATTGCGGGGAATAACTTCTCCTCTTACGTGCGCGATTACGACTTCAGCGTGGTGCTGCCAGAGCACAACAATAATCAATCCGCATTCAGTGCACCCGATGATTTCGGCGATTTTCATGGCAAGCTGTTCAAGCACTTTGTCAGATCCGATGCTTATCAAGAGCGTTTCAGCAAGCCGCCGGTCATTTGCCTCAGCGCTTCGAGCAGCAAGACCTATCAGCGCACGGAAAACCAGCACCCCATCCTGGGCGTCGAGTATCAGCAAAACGAGTTCTCCTCGACGGATGCCTATTTCGAAAAAATGGGCATGCAGGTGCGCTATTTCATGCCGCCAAACAGCGCCGCGCCACTGGCTTTCTATTTTATCGGCGACCTGCTGGCCGACTACAGCAATCTTGAACTGATCGCCACCATCAGCACGATGGAAACCTTTCAAAAGATTTACCGGCCCGAAATTTACAACGCCAATGCCGCGGCGGGGAAATGCTATCAGCCCAGCCTGAAGAATCAGGATTATTCGTTGACGCAAATTGTCTATGACCGGGAAGAGCGCAGCCAGCTGGCTGTCAAGCAGGGCAAATATACGGAAGAGCACTTCATCAAGCCGTACAAGCATGTTCTTGAACAATGGGCTGCCGCCACGCTCGCTGATTAATCCCAATACACGAAATCACCATCATGAAAAAATTATTGCCTACTTCCACTGCCGGCAGCTTGCCCAAACCTTCCTGGCTGGCGCAGCCTGAAAAGCTGTGGTCGCCGTGGAAATTACAGGACGAGGAATTGATTGAGGGAAAACAGGATGCCTTGCGTTTGTCGCTGCAGGAACAGCAGCAGGCAGGCATCGATATCGTCAGTGATGGCGAGCAGACCCGCCAGCATTTTGTCACCACGTTTATCGAGCATCTGAGCGGCGTCGATTTCGACAAACGCGAGACCGTCCGCATTCGTGACCGCTACGATGCGAGCGTGCCGACCGTCGTGGGCGCCGTGAGCCGCACCAAGCCGGTGTTTGTGGACGACGCCAGATTTTTACGCCAGCAAACCACGCAGCCGATCAAATGGGCGCTTCCAGGTCCGATGACGATGATCGATACGCTGTATGACAGCCACTATAAAAGCCGCGAAAAACTGGCCTGGGAATTCGCCAAGATCCTCAATCAGGAAGCGCGGGAACTGGAGGCGGCCGGCGTCGACATCATCCAGTTTGACGAACCCGCCTTCAATGTGTTCTTCGATGAAGTGAACGATTGGGGCATCGCCACCCTGGAGCGGGCGATCGAAGGGCTCAAATGCGAAACGGCCGTGCATATTTGCTATGGTTACGGCATCAAGGCCAATACGGACTGGAAAAATACGCTGGGGTCCGAGTGGCGTCAATATGAGGAATCGTTCCCCAAGCTGCAGCAGTCGAATATCGACATCATCTCGCTGGAATGCCATAACTCGCGCGTGCCCATCGACCTGATTGAACTCATACGCGGCAAAAAAGTGATGGTCGGCGCCATCGACGTGGCCAGCAATACTATTGAAACGCCGGAAGAAGTGGCCAACACCCTGCGCAAGGCGCTGCGCTTTGTCGATGCTGACAAGCTCTACCCGAGCACCAACTGCGGCATGGCGCCCCTGGCGCGTGGCGTGGCAAGAGGCAAACTCAATGCGCTCAGCGCCGGTGCGGCAATCATCCGCGGAGA
This sequence comes from Janthinobacterium sp. HH106, assembly GCF_001758725.1. NCBI lineage: Bacteria > Pseudomonadati > Pseudomonadota > Betaproteobacteria > Burkholderiales > Oxalobacteraceae > Janthinobacterium > Janthinobacterium sp. HH106. Next base: position 84,987 of record NZ_LRIC01000012.1, read on the forward strand.
ACTCGCCTAAGTAACCCCCAATAAATTATTGTGATTTCTGACTTCCATAACCGGCGCTCTGCGGCGTTGCCCGCTGCTAGCAGTGCTCGCACTGCGTCGCAGCGGGCGCCTTGCATAGCATCCGGTTCTGTTCGTCATAAATTCGCAATAATTTCCTGAGGATTACGTAGCAGGAGGTGAAATACGGTCCCGGTGCGTCTTCCGGGGCGACGCACCGATTCCTTTCCCGACATCCCCAATATGTTCGGGTATCCGATTGACCCGGCACGCGTCTACGCCAGCGTCAAGGTGTGCACCTGGCTGTTTTCGCAGTCGATATCGATCAGCCGGCCCGCGTCGTCGCACAGCAGGATGTGGCCGTCATTGACATGCACACGTGCCGCATCGCATTCGTCCAGCCGCAATTGGGCCAGGACGGTTCCCGTTCCGCCATCGGCCACCAGGCATTCCATGGGGCTGTCGTCGTCGAGGTGGCTGCGCACCATCAGCAAGCCTGCCGCCTGGGTCACCTCGGGAACCGAGGCAATCGCCTGCAACGGTAGCGTCAAGGGCGCAGTGGCGCCGCCGTGATGCACTTGCAGGTAGCGAGGCCCGTCATCCCCCATGATGCAGACCAGGGTGGGCGCATCGCGCGCGCTATGCGGCAGCAGCGCCAGCACTGGATCGCGTGGATGCGGGAAGCTGTCGCGCTGCAGCAGGCGGCGCGCGGGCAATTGATAGCGCCATTGCTGGATGCCTTCTGCCGTCGCCAGCAGCAAGGTCTGTACGCCAGGCTCTTCCTGGAAGGCGACCACCCGCCCTGGCAAGTCGGCCACTTGCCAGCTCACCGCCAACTGATCCTTGCTGCTGTCGATGGCGACGAGGCGGTTGTCGATCACCGCGTTCCAGATCAGGCCGTCATAGTTGTCGGCCCAGAAGCGCAGTGGCTGGATGATCCAGTCCGACACTTTGCGCGCGATCAAGTCGATGCGGCTGACGCGCCACATGCTGTCGCGCTGCACCAGCGCCAGCGCACGCTGGCCGCCGGCCGCCATCACCAGCCGCGTCGCCGGCACTGGGAACTGCGCCAGTTGCCGGCCATGCCGGTCGATGCGCACCACGCCGCCCTCGCCCAGCGCCAGCAGGTAATGGCCGTCCGGCAGGCGCCGGGCATCATGGATCGTCAACAGGCCGCGTTCGGCCAGATGCACCCGCAGCGGCTTGCGGCGCTTGCGCAGCTCCTGGGGCGGCACCATGGCAGGCAGGGTCAATGCCGACAGATCGGCCCGCAGGACGGCGCCGTCGGACAGTGACAGCAGCTTGGTCATTGCCTTCTTGTCGAATGCGATACGTTCGCCCATGCGGTCGGCCAGCAAGGGGTGCATGAGTTCCGCCGCCACGCGTCGGGTGGCGGGCGAATGCAGCGACAGCGCCAGCAATTCGGTGCCCAGGCACATGCGCTGCTGCGCGCCTTCGTCGCTGTCGTCGTCGAGCAGCTGCAGCACGGCCGCTTCGCTGTCGGCCAGGCTGGCTGGCAGCAAGGCCAGCTTTTTGAGGAGGGCACGCATGCCCAGCACGCCCCCCGTGCGCTCGCCTTCCAGCAGCCATGCCAGCGCCTTGTCCTGCTGCTCCGGCAATGGCCAGATGGCTTCCGCCGCTTCGCTCAGCTGGCCGCGCATGGCCAGATCCTCGGCCCATAGCAAGCGCATCTCCGGTGCCTGCGGACTCTTGCGCCGTTCCAGCAACTGGACCGCCGCGGCAAACGCTTGGCCGAGCCGGGCCAGCTTCACCGCCCGTTCGACGTCGCCTGCCATGCACCACAGGCGCACGGCGACTTCCGGCGCCAGCTCCATGGTTTCCGCCAGCTGCGCGGCTTGCTTGATGCGGCCCTTTTTCTCCAGATAGTCGACTGCCTCGCTACCGCACTTGAGCAGTTCCGCCAGCACGTAGGTGGCTTCGTCGATCTTGCCTTCACGATCGAGCCGCTCAAAGGTGGCGCGGTAGGTCGCGCGCAAGTATTGCTCCAGCTCGCCGCCGAGGCTGATCGAGCTGCTCGCCTGGCCGGGGCCGGAAATTTCCAGGCTGGTGCGCGGGCGCGGCGTGCCGAAGGCGGGACGGCGCGCTGGCGACAGGGTGTCGAGCGGGATCGCATGGCGCAGGGCTTCTTTCATGTCGCCCTGTTCCAGCAGCTGCATCATCTTGCGCAGATAAGCGGCCTGGCGCCAGCCGATCACCGTGGAGGCGCGCGTCATGATCGCCAGCCGGGTCGCCAGCGCGGCCAGGCGCTGCTGCAGCGCCGATGGCGGTCGCTGTTGCCGGCCGCTGTCCGCCTGCGCGGATGCGGCCTGCTTGCCGCCGCCGAACAGCTTGATCAAGCCCAGCGGTATGGCGCCCAGCAGGACGGCCGCCACGCCCGTCACCGCCAGCGCGATGCCGGCGCCGCGCCGCATGGCCTTGGCGCCGTGCTGCGCCTTGTCCATCTGGCGTAGAAACGCTTCGCGTTTGTCGCTGGGCGGTGCCAGCGCGCCTGCGAAGATGTCGCGCACGGGCAGCGTTTCCAGCAAGGCCGCAGTTGCCGCAGCCGCAGCGGCTGGCGGCGGGCGCAATGGCGCATGCAGGGGAATCGCGCGCAGATCGAGCCAGGCGGCCGGGTCGATACGCGGCGCCGCCGCAAGGCTGATCAGCTGCGCCTGCGCCGCGCGCACCAGCCAGATGCCGGACGGAGGCGTGACCGCCCGTTCGTCCGCCGCCAGTGGCGCGCTGCTGAGGATGCCCGCCTGTTCGCACAGCGGCAAGCCGTCCAGCGCGGCGCACTGGCCGTAGCGCGGCGTCGCCAGCAACAACAGGAAACCATCGTGCACCCGGTGCAGTCGCGCGCCCGGCGCCCAGTGCCGCAGCACGCGGCGGCGCACCTCGGCCTCGCCCAGCAGGGCCAGGTCGAACCACAGCGCATGCACCAGCTGCATGCCGTCATACAGGGGGCGGCGTATCTTATGACTCATCAATGTCTCGATCGCAGGAAATTTGCAACAGCGGCTGCTCGTCATCGATATGGCGCACGACGAGGGTGCTGCTCTTGGCCGTGATCCAGGCGATGCGCGCGCTGGCAGGATCCATGCTGGCTTGCTGTATCGCTTCGGGTGACGTGGCCAGCGTGTAGCGCAGATGGCCGACCCGCAATTCGATGCGGTAGCGGCCCGGATGCAGCACCACCAGGCCGGGCTTGGGGTGTTTTTCGCTGATGGCCACGCCCAGCACGGCGGCGTTGTCGTCGATGTCCATCGCTTCGCCCATGGCGTGGCTGCCGACCCACCAGCGGCTCGGGCCGGTTTTGAGCGCCAGCAGGTTGCCGCTGTGCCCGGCGTGCTCGCCTTTCAAGGCGCCATGCAGCAGCCTGCTGCCTTGTTGCGCGATCCGTTGCATCTTGTACGGGGTCGCATTCTGGCGATGCCAGTGATACAGCTGCACGCCGTCGCCATCGGCGCAGCCGATATACAGCGAGTCGCCCAGCTGGTCAGCGCCGATCACATTGTCGAGCACAGCCCGGAAGGAAACCGTGGACGCCACCTTGTGCGATGCCGCCGGAGCCGCCTGCCAGCAAACCAGCCGTCTTTTGGTATCGAGTACAACGACATGTTCGTAGCAATTGACGTTGTGGTTGGCCAGCAGATAGAACGTCTGCAACCATCGTCCCATGCCGGGCGGCGCATGGAATTGTTCCAGCGGCGGCCGGTCGCACATGATCGGTTTGCTGGAAAACAGGGGACCGGGAAAGTTGTGAAAACCCAGCGTGCCGCCGGCCGAGGTAATACAGGACAGCGCCGGCTTGAACACGCCGGCTGCCAGGATGGCGCCATGCTTCGGCGCGGAGATGATGCGCGGCTTGCCGGGTTTGACGGACGCCGACTGGGGCACGTGATAGACGATGGCGCCGCCATTGAGTTGCGGCGCGCACACGAGATTGCCGCCGCTGGCGAAGCGCGGCGCCTGTGCGCGTGACGGTTGGTGGCCGTGGTGATGGATCACGCCCGCTGGCGCGCGCGGCGCAAACGGTTTTCGCAGCAGGCGCACGCCTGTCGGCGCGTCGGGCAATTCCAGTTGCACCGTGCGGTAGTCATGCCGCTGCCGCAGGCTGACATTCAGATGGTTGCCGCAGAGGGCGCGGCGAATCGCCACCCGCTCACGCGCCTGCCTGGGCGCCTCGTCGGCAACGCCGATCAGCCAGCAGTCGGCCAGGTCGCCGCCAAGCCTGGTTTGCCACTGCTCGCGCGCGTTGGTGGGCGCTGCGTGCAGGGTGCGCGACTGGATCAGCTTGCGCAAGCCTTCTTTTTTCGTGTCTTCGGACAGGATACCGGGCAGCTGCCAGATGCCCCAGCTGAACCGGGCGCCAGCCTGCTGCGCGCGGCGCGCCAGCAGGATGAACAGCGCCAAATGTGCGAGACGCGGCTCGCCCAGCTGGGATGGCCCCGCGTCGAACAGCACCACGCTGTGCAGCGAGCGCTGGTGTACCGCCGGCTCGGGGCCGTTGAACAGCAGCTCGCCACTGGCGGCGCGGCGCAGGAATTCATCCGGCTCGGCATCGGCATACACCCATTGCGTCATCAGCAGGCGCTCGTACTGGCCGCGACGCACGATGTTGCCGATACCGGCCGGATCGGCACCGCGCTCCAGGGTGGCGGTACTGAGTTTGCCGACCAGCGGATGCAGGCGCAGCAGCAGTGCGCCGACGGCGGGCGCCAGGTCGGGCGGAAACAGCGTGAGCCATGGTGCCCACGGCTCGAGTGCGGTTGGCAGCGAGGTCATGCCAACTCCTGGGCCAGCCAGTCCAGCAAGGATGGTGTCAGTGTCTGGGCCGCAGCCAGCGGGAGCAGCAGCTCCGGCGCGGGCCACAGCAGTACCGGGCTGCTGCCGGCCCGTTCGATCAGATTGGTTTGCACCAGGTCTGCCGGCAGCGCCGGCTCCAGATGCGTGGGCGTCCACAGATTCGGGGCTTGCGGATGCGGGGCGCAGTAGCGCGCGCCGTCCACCCATGGCAATGCATCGTTCGCGCCCAGCAGCACCATCAGGTCACGCGTCGCCACCACCGACAAGGCCAGCAACTGGCTGGCAGTGCAGGTGCGCAGGCGCGCCAGCAGCACGGGGGCCAGCGTCGCTGGCGCCACCATGCCGGCCGGCGCCAGCGCGGTGACGCGCGTTTGCCATGCCATCACCGGCATCAGACTGTGCTCGCCGCGGCGATCAACTGCTGGCGGCGCTGCGCCAGTTGCTCGGGTAGTTGCGCGGCATCAAAGTTGGCGTCGATTTCGCGCAGCAGCGCTTCGATGCGCGGGCGGGTATCACCAGCGCCGCTGTTCGCCAATAGCAGGTCGGCGCTTTCGGCCAGGCGCGCCAGCCGCGCCATCGGCTGCTGGGCGGCCTGCTCGACCACCGCGTGCAGCAGTGGATGGCTGGCTTCCGCCAGCAGTTCGCGCAGGATTTCGCGCGCGCTGAGCTGGCCTGCCGCCGTCGGTATCACGTACAGCAGCGGCCACAGGTCGGCGCGGGTGGCCGCCTTGCGGCCGGCCAGCACGGCCGCCGCCGCGATCAGCTGCTGGGCCTTGACGATGCGGCGGTCCGACAGTTGTACCTGGGCCTGGCGCAGCAGGCGGATCGCCTGTGCCAGCGCCAGCCGCACGCCCTCCATGTCGACCTGCGGCACGGCCTGGTTCAGCACGTCGAGGCTGGACAGGTCGAGCATAGCCGTCACCTGGTGCTGGCCGGCAGCCCAACCGCCTGCCAGCAGATCCTCCAGACGGTTGTCGGGCACCGGCTCGACAAACACGTGTAGCAGGAAGCGGTCGGCGAACGCTGCCAGGCCCTCATCCTCGGGTAGCGCGTTGGCGGCGCCGACACAGACCCGCAGCGGGCACTCAATGCGCGTATGGCCGCGCCGGAACTGGCGTTCGTTCAGCAGTCCCAGCAAGGTATTGAGGATGGCGGTCGAGCCAAGGAAAACTTCGTCGAGGAAGGCGATTTCCGCTTCAGGCAGCATGCCGGCGATATCGGTTTCCACCTGGCCCACGCGCAGTTTGCTCAGGTTGACGGGGCCGAACAGCTCGGATGGCTCCGTGAAACGGCCCAGCAGATATTCGAAATACTGTCCGCCAAGGCTCTGCGCCACGCGCCGTACCACAGCGCTCTTCGCCGTGCCGGGGGGACCAATCACCAGCAAATGTTCCCTTGCCACGGCCGCCAGGATCATCAGTTCGGCCAGTTGTTCGCGATCGACCAGGCCTGCGGTGGCCTCACGAATGGCGGCTCGTAAATGCTGCGCGGCTTGATTCAAAGGCAATGTCATGGGTGCTCGCGTTGATATAGAGAATAATTTAATATTTTAACAAGAAGCTGATATGTTGTCTTGTGGAAATTTTTTGTAAACATCAAGACCATTGCGGTCCCCTGGCCGCCGCTTTTGCGGGCCGCCGGACGGGCATGATACGGGATGGAAATGGCGCCCTGCGGCCGCTGGCTGGCACGGGCTTGCTCTTGCCGCACGAAAATATCCGTCAGCGATCGCAGGAGTGCGCTAGTCTGTCGATGTTTGCCGTACAGTTCAGCAACTCCCGTACTACCCGTCGTTTCCGGCCCCCTGCAGAGGCATTTCACAGCCGCGCACGCCGGTGCGATGCCGTCTTGATACCACTTGTCTCACCTGGCCCATAGGACCGCATGATTTCATTCCGTACCCCCCACTGTTTGTCCGCGCGCCCGCGCTGGCGCGGCTGGCTGCTGCCGCTGCTATTGAGCCTGCTCCTGGCTTGTTCCTTATCCACACCTGCCGCCTGGGCGCAACCCGTCGATGACGCCGCCACGGCCGACCAGCGCCTCGACGGCTTGCGCAAGCAGATTACAACCATCCAGAAGGCGCTCGATGGCGAGGCGGAACTCGATGACGCGACCCTGTCGCAGATGCGCGCCGATGCGCTGGCGGCCAGCGCCGAGGCCGACAAGGTGGCCGATGCGCTCGTGCCTACGCTGTCGAGCGTGCAGGCGCGGCTGGCCGAGCTGGGCAAGCCGGCGGCGGGCACGAAAGACGCCCCCGACGTGGCGGCCCAGCGCAGCCAGCTGGACCGCACCAGCAGCGCGCTCGATGCGCAGGTGAAATTGGCGCGCTTGCTGGCCGTGGAAGCGACGCAGGCGTCGGAGCAAGTGTCGACGGTGCGCCGCGCGCAGTTGCAGGCGCGCCTGGGTGAACGCACGGCGTCGATACTGGCCGGCTCGTTCTGGAAGCAACTGCATGCGGAATTGCCGCAGAATCTGCAGCGCCTGCGGGCGCTGGAGGGGGAATTGACGAACGCGGCAAGCGCCACGCCGTGGTCGGCCTGGGGTGGCTTGCTGGCCGGCATCGTGGCCGTGTTCGGCGCCAGCGTCTGGGCTTCGCGCTATCTGTTGGTGATCACGGCCACGCGCGTGCCGCATGGCCGTTTGCGCCGTTCGCTGCATGCGCTGGCCGTGCTGGTGCTGGCGGCGGCCACGCCGGGCCTGGTGGCCGAATTGCTGGCCATGGGGCTGCGCTGGGATGGCGGTCTGTCCGAAAAAACCTCGACTTTCCTCAGCAGCTTGATCGGCATCATCTGTTTTGCCGGCTTTACGGCAGGGCTCGGCCACGCGCTGCTGTCGCCGCGCCGTGTATCGTGGCGCTTGCTGCCCCTGCCCGATGCGCTGGCGCACCGCATGCGCAATTTTCCATCGATGTTTTCCTTCATCGTCGTGCTCGTGTGGGCCACGGAACGGGTCACCATCGTCATCAATGCGGGTCTGTCGACGGCCGTGGCCGTCAACTGCATCGTCGCCCTGGTGATGAGCACGACCATCGCCTACGGCCTGATGCGCGCCGAGCGCTGCTGGCGCCAGTTGCGCGAGGCCGATCCCGCCACCCTGGTCACGCCGCTGTGGCTGCGCTGCGTCACGGTGCTGCTGTGGCTGGCGCTGGCATCGAGCGTCATCAGCTTGCTGGTCGGCTATGTGGCGTTCGGCAGTTTTATTGCCAAGCAAATCGCCTGGGTCATCGTGGTGCTGTGCAGCACCTATCTGCTGACGGTGCTGGTCGACGATATCTGCATGCTGCTGGCCTCGACCCCGCCGCCGCCGGACGCCGCCCATCCTGTGCTGGCCACGCCCAAGGCGCGCGACCAGGCGGCCGTGCTGCTGTCGGGCATCGGCCGCGCCATCGTCGTGCTGCTGGCCCTGATGCTGCTGCTGGCACCGTTTGGCGAAGGTCCGGGCGAGCTGTTCCAGCGCGTGGGCAAGCTGCAGGATGGCCTGGCCATCGGCGAGGTGGCGATCCGCCCGGCCGCCATGATCCAGGCGCTGCTGGTGCTGGTCGTCGGCTTTATCGCGCTGGGCCTGTTCAAGCGCTGGCTGCAAAACAGTTATTTGCCGACCACCAATCTCGATACGGGCATGCAAGTGTCGTTCATCACCCTGTTCGGCTACATCGGCGGCGTGCTGGCCGTGGCGCTGGCCCTGTCGGCGGCCGGCATCGGCCTGGAACGCATCGCCTGGGTGGCGTCGGCCTTGTCGGTGGGTATCGGTTTCGGCTTGCAGGCGGTGGTGCAGAACTTCGTTTCCGGCTTGATCCTGCTGGCCGAGCGCCCTGTGAAAGTGGGCGACTGGGTCTCGCTCGGCGGCGTGGAGGGCGATATCCGCCGCATCAATGTGCGCGCCACGGAAATTCAGCTGAGCGACCGTTCGACAGTGATCGTGCCGAACTCGGAATTCATTACCAAGACGGTGCGCAATGTCACGCTGGCCAATCCGCTGGGCCTGGTGCAAGTCAAGCTGCCGCTGCCGCTGGGCACGGATGCGCAGGAGGCGCGCGCGCTGATCCTGTCCGTCTTTGTCGACAATCCCGACGTGCTCGATACGCCGGCGCCCAGCGTGCAGCTCGATGGCATCGACAATGGCCTGTTGTTGTTCAACGCCACCGGCTTTGCCTCGTCGCCGCGCCTGACGTCGGGCATCCGCAGCGCGCTGCTGTTCGAACTGCTCAAGCGCCTGGACGATGCGCACATCGCGATCGCTAAGCCCAGCACGATGGTGCTGAGCACCTTGCCGGCGCAGCCCGAGGCGCCGGCCATGTCAGCGGTGGCCGCCGCACCGGCACCGGCGCCCGTGCCGCCGCTGACGAGCTAGCCGGACAAGTCAGCGCACGGTCGACCACAGCAGGGCCGCCAGGTACAGGCCGATGCCGAACGCCGTGTGGGCTATCAGGCTGCGCAGGCGGGCGGCCGCCGGATGCGGCGTCTTGCTGGCGGCCAGGCCGGCGCCCATGCCCGGCTGCAAGATGCAAAACGGCGCGGCCACGCTCACCAGGCCCGCCAGCAAGGCCGGCGCGAACGTCGGCCCTTGCACCCACTCCCGTCCCACCAGCGCCAGCAGCACGGCCGCAAACAGCACGCCGATGGCGTAATGGGCCGTCCAGCCCAGGATGGCTTCATCGCGCACGGGCGCCGCCTGGGCGATGTTGACGTGGGTGAAGGTACCGCGCGGAATATGGCCGAGCCAGCGTCCCACCATCGCCAAGTTCAGTGAGGGTATGCACCAGAAGCGCTTTAATGCCACCGCCCACACATCCATCACTGCCGTCGCGCCCACGCCGATCGCCAGGGCATCGAGCCAGAGTATTTGCATCGTGTCTCCCTTATAACATTCAATTGATTGCTTGAATGTTATAAGGGTGCTAGCATTGTGTCAATGAAAAATGCCGATATTGAATTGCTTGCCGGTTCTGCCGGGTTTGCCCATATTTTAGGCAGCGCGCCGCGCTTGCGCCTGCTCGAGCAGATCGCGCACGGCGAGTATGCGGTGGAGCAGCTGGTGGAGTTGACGGGTTTGTCCATGGCGAATACCTCGCAGCATTTGCAACAGTTGCGGCGCGCCGGTTTCGTGCAGGCGCGGCGCGACGGCAAGCGCGTGTTGTACCGGCTCGGCAACGGCCCTGTCATGCAGTTGCTCGCTGCGCTGGACGTGTATGCGCAGCACCAGCGCAGCGAGTTGCAGGCGCTGGGCCGGGGCGACCATGTGGAAGCGATCACGGGCGACGAACTGCGGGAACGCATGCAGGAAGCCAGCATCACCGTGCTCGACGTGCGGCCCGCGCAGGAATTTGCCGCCGGCCACTTGCCCGGCGCGATCAATATTCCGTTTGACGACTTGCAGCGCCGCCTGGGCGAATTGCCCGCGAACGCGGAGATCGCCGCCTACTGCCGCGGCCCGTACTGCGTGCTGTCCGTGCAAGCCGTGGCGGCCCTGCGCCAGCACGGCTTGCAGGCGCGCCGTTTGGGCAGCGGCTACGACGCCTGGCAGGCGGCCGGCTTGCCTGTCGTGAAGGCGGCATGATGGCGATTCCGAACAGCAAGCAGGAACTGGTCGACGCCATCAACAGCACGTACGCCAAGCTGATGCAGGAGCTGGCACGCGTGCCGCCGGCCTTGGCACGCGATCCCGTGCTGGAGGGGCAAGTGAAAGGCACGCGCATGAGCGTGTGCGATCTGCTTGCCTATCTGGTGGGCTGGAACGAGCTGGTCTTGCACTGGCACGCCCAGCTGCGCGACGGCAAACGCATCGAGGATATCGCCTTTCCCGCCGAAGGTTTCACGTGGAACGCTCTGGGGAAACTGGCGCAGCGCTTTTATGCCGACTATGCTGAACTGGGCATGGACGACTTGCTGCAGCGCCTGGAGCAGGCGAAAAACCAGCTGCTGGCGCTGGTCGACGCGCACGACGACGCGCAATTGTATGGCCAGCCCTGGTACACGCATTACACGATGGGGCGCATGATTCAGTTCAATACGGCGTCGCCGTATGCGAACGCGTGCACGCGCTTGCGGGCCTGGCGCAAGACCTTGTAGCGCAGCGACCGGCAGGCTTGCACGATTGCATCAGTACGCTCAGAAAACTTTTCAGGCAGGATAGTGGTTTCAAGCGGAACCAATTGAAGGATCACCATGCTGACCATCGCCCTCGCCCAGATGAATCCCACCGTGGGCGACTTCGACGCCAATGTCGCCGCCATCACCGCGCGCATGGCCCGCGCCAGCAGCGATGGCGCCGACTTGCTCGTGTGCCCCGAACTGTCGCTGTGCGCGTACTACCCGGGCGACCTGTTCGAAGATGCCGCCTTCCTGCGCGGCCTGCAGCAGGCGCTGAACAAGCTGCTGGAAGCGTCCACGCGCTGGCCGGCGCTGGTCACCGTCATCGGCACGGCGCGGCCCAACCCCGGCGTCGGCAAGCCCCTCTACAACGCCTTGCTGGCCATCCGCGACGGGCGCATCGTCGCCGAATACTACAAGCAGCTGCTGCCAACCTACGGCATCTTCGACGAGGGCCGCCATTTCGAGCCGGGCCCGCCAGGCGCCTGCACCCTCGATATCGCCGGCTGCAAGGTCGGTTTCATGATTTGCGAGGATGGCTGGAACGACGACGGCCGCGCCTACGCCGTCAACCCGTTTGAAACCTTGCATGCGGCGCGGCCCGATCTCATCGTCAGTATCAACGCCAGCCCGTCCGATATCGGCAAGCGCGCGCAGCGCCACGCCGTGTTTGGCGCCGCCTGCCAGCGCGTCAACCTGCCCCTGCTGTTCGTCAACCAGGTGGGCGGCCAGGATCAGCTCGTGTTCGATGGCGCCTCGTTCGCCATCTCGCCGGGCGTCGGCGTGCAATTCGAGGCGGCCCGCTTCGTCGAGGATTTTCAATTGCTGCGTTTTGCCGATGGGCGTTTCGCGCAGAAGGACGGCGCAGCGTTTCCCGTGCCGGACCAGGACGGCATCCCCGCCGTGGAGTTTGCGCGCTGCCAGATCGTGCTCGGCTTGCGCGACTACGCGCGCCGCTGCCGCTTTACGCAAGTCGTCGTCGGCTGCTCGGGCGGCATCGATTCGGCGCTGACCCTGGCCCTGGCCGTCGAGGCGCTCGGTGCCGACAATGTGGTGGCGATCACCATGCCGTCCGTGTTTTCCAGCGCCGGCTCCCTCACCGATTCCATCGCCCTGTGCGCCAACCTCGGCATCGCCCTGTCCACGCACCCGATCCGCGACATCGTGGCGCAATACGAAGCCGGCTACGCGGCGGCCTTCGACGGCAAGCTGCAGGGACTGCCGCTGGAAAACCTGCAGGCCAGGGTGCGCGGCACGATATTGATGGAATACTCGAACGCGTTCGGCGCCCTGCTGCTCACCACCGGCAACAAGAGCGAAATCTCGGTCGGCTACTGCACCCTGTACGGCGACACGAATGGGGGACTGGGCTTGATCGGCGACCTGTATAAAACGGAGGTCTTCGCCCTGTCACGCCACATCAATGCCAGCGCCGGGCGCGAACTGATTCCTGTGGCCGTGCTGGAGAAACCGCCGTCGGCGGAACTGGCGCCGGGCCAGCGCGACACCGACAGCTTGCCGCCGTATCCCGTGCTCGATGAAATCCTCAAATGGCATATCGAAGGGCGTCGCCTGCCGGCGCAAGAAAGCGCGCAGGCGCTGACCCTGGTCGACCAGCTGCGCGAGACGGACGAGGGGCGCGCGCTCGTGAGGCGCATCCTCGGCATGGTCGCCCGCAACGAGTACAAACGGCGCCAGGCGGCGCCCATCATCCGCGTGCGTTCGCGCGCCTTTGGCAGCGGCCGTCAATTGCCGATCGCCGCCCACTACCCGACCGGAGACGACGCATGACCTTATCCTATGGCGCCGACGCGGCCATCCTGATCGGCCGTTTCCAGCCTTTTCATAACGGCCATGCCGGCCTGCTGCAGAAGGCGCTGACGACGGCCGCGCAAGTGGTGGTGGTGCTCGGTTCCGCCTTCCATGCGCGCAGCCCGAAGAACCCGTTTACGTGGCAAGAGCGGGCCGCTATGATCGCTGCCACCCTGCCCGAGGCGCAGCGCGCGCGCGTGCATTACGTGGCCGTGCGCGATTACTACGACGATGGCCTGTGGGCCGACGCCGTGCGGCGCGCCGTGGCGGGCGCCGTGGCCACGGCGCAGCGCATCGCCCTGGTGGCCTGCTTCAAGGACGCCACCAGTTATTACCTGCACCACTTTCCCCACTGGCAGCTGCTCAATCTGGAGATCGATCCTGGCGCACCGATAGGCGCGACGGCGATCCGCAACGTGCTGTTCGAGGCGGAAGACGTCGACGTGTCGCTGAGCGCCGTGGCGCAGCTGCTGCCGGCGGCCATCGGCCAGTATCTGAAAGCGTGGACCTTGCTGCCGTGGTACGCGCCGCTGGTGCAGGAATACCGTGCCATCGAAGCGTACAAGGCGCGCTGGAAAGTGGCGCCGTATGCGCCCATCTTCACGACCGTCGATGCGCTGGTGCAGACGGGCGGCCACGTGCTGCTCGTGCGCCGCGGCGGCTATCCGGGCAAGGGCCTGTGGGCCTTGCCGGGCGGCTTTCTGGAGCCGCGCGAACGGCTGTTGCAGGGGGCACTGCGCGAGCTGGCGGAAGAAACCCAGCTGGGCGTGCTGGCGCCCACCCTCGTCGAGGCGCTGGTGGGCGTGGCCGTGTTCGACCACCCGGACCGCAGCCAGCGCGGGCGTACCATCACGCACGCGCATTATTTCGACCTGAAGACGCGCCAGTTGCCGGCCGTGACGGCGGCCGACGACGCGGCGCTGGCGCAGTGGGTGCCCGTGGCGTCGCTGCCGGCCATGGAAGAGCAATTCTTCGAAGACCACTTCCACATCCTGAACCACTTCCTCAAGCTCACGCAAGAGGGGCGCTGAGGGGCGCAAACCCCTCAGCGCGTCAGGACGTCATGCGTTCCCAGCCATGCTTGATGGCCGCCTTGAAGTTGTCCCACGCCGACTGGGGATACGTGTGCTCCCACGTGGAACGCAGGTCCGCTTCCACCTCGTTCCATGGACGGCCCCGGTAGCTGTCGCTGTTGGCCATGGAATGGCCATAGCGGTAGGCGGGATCGTAGTCCTCGAAGCGCGCGCCGGTGGCGACATAGGTGGCGCTCCAGTGGCTGCGGTAGTACTGCTCGTCGTCGTAGCTGGTGCCGGGCAGGTTATCGGCGCCGGGATAGCGGCGCACGTTGGCGCCCGCGCCGGACGACGGCGGCGGCGACGCCATGTCGCTGGCAAACTGCTGCGACCCTGGCGCCTCGTTCATATTGCCGGCGGACGTGCCTTGCTGCGATGGCGCGCCGGACTGCATGCTGGCGCCCTGGCGCCTCGCGCTGTCGTCTTGCGGCGCGCCTTGCCAGCCGCCGGCGCGCCAGTGCTCGGCGTGCGCATCGATGTCGAGCGGCGCGTAGCGCTCGACGAGGTCGGTGGCGCGCTGGATATCGGCGTCGCTTGCTCCTTCCAGGGTCAGCACGACATGCCCGCGCCGCACGGCTTCCGCATAGATGTGGCGGTCGGCGTGGCTGCCGAACAGGTCCGTGAAGAAATGCTTGATGTTGTCGAGCAGGCTGTCGCTGTCGTCGCGGCGGATATTTTCCGTGGCGGAAAATTCGTCGCTGCCCGCATCGTGCAGGCGGATGTTGGCGCTGGGAAATCCCGCCGTGATCAGGTCGTGCCGGGCGCGCTCGGCCATGTCGCGCACGGCGAAAACTGCTGCCAATGTATGTGCCATGATGGTCTCCATTCGATGAACAACGTCCCTTCAGTGTAGGCCGTACACACCGAAAGGGGCGCCCGTTTGCCCCTTGGAAATCGTTGACCTCATCAAATATTGACGAATTGAAATCTCAGTCGGGCGCGCCCACGAACGCGCGCAAAAAGTCGATAAAGGCGCGCACCTTTTCCGCAATATGCTGGGTGTTCGGATACACGGCATACACGCCCTGTTCCGGGAAGACGACGTCGGGCAGCAGACGGCGCAGGCGTCCCGCGCGCACCTCCCCTTCCACCAGCCACTGCGGCAGCAGGGCCACGCCGCAGCCGCCCAGGGCAAAGCCCAGCAGCGCCGAGGCGGAGTCGGAATGGATGGCGGCGTCGTCCTGCACGGCGAAGGCGGCGGGGCCGTCGGGTGTCTGCACGTCCCAGCGCAGCGGCGAGGCCAGGCGGCTGTGCGCCAGCCAGCGCGCGCGCTGCAAGTCGTCCAAGGTGGCGATCTTCGTGCCGGGCCGGCTGGCCAGGTAGGCGGGCGAGGCGACGGGCCAGATCGCGTACGGCTCGATCAGCGCGGCGCGGTAACTCGAATCGTTGAGGGAACCCATGCGGATGGCCAGGTCATAGCGGCCCGAGATCAGATCTTCGTGCGACGACGACGACGAATGCTGGATCTGCAACTGCGGATGGGCGGCGGCAAAGGCGATCAGCGCGGGGATCACCGTGCGGCTGCCATATTCGACGGTGGTGGTCAGGCGCAAGGTGCCGCGCAAGCCTTGCTGGCCCTGGCGCGCCGTCTCGATGGCGCCATGCGCTTCGCTCAGCACGCGCTGGCAATCCTCGTAAAAGCGTCGTCCCACGTCCGTCAGCGCCAGGCTGCGCGTGCTGCGCGTGAGCAGCGACACGCCCAGTTCCGCCTCCAGCTGTTTCAAATTAAAACTGACGACGGCCTTGCTCTGGCCCAGCACGGCGGCGGCAGCCGTCAGGGAGCCGGCGTCGACGATGGCAATGAAAATACCCAGGCGGTCAAGACTGATCATAGATAAAAAGAAAGATGCGGCTTGCAGGGCTTTGTCAAAATAGGTTTGACAGTGTAATCGGCGCTGGCCCGTTACGCAAATGACGATGGGCGTTTAAGCTGGCCGTTTGCCATTTGGAGCACCATGGACTATCGCAAAAAAGTGGCGGCCATCTATCTGCTGGGGTTTTTCGTCGACCTGATCAACATGTTCATCACCAGCGTCGCCTACCCCGACATCGGCCATGCCCTGCACGCCTCGGTGGCGCAGCTGGCCTGGATCAGCACCGCCTACATCCTCGGCCTGACCATCGTCATTCCCGCCAGTGCCTGGCTGGCTGGCTGTTATGGCAGCAAAACCGTGTTCATGGCATCGTTGCTAACTTTTTTATGCGCGAGCATCGGCGCCGGCCTGGCGCCCTCGATTGAGGCGCTGATCGCCTGGCGCTGCGTGCAGGGCCTCGGCGGCGGCTTGCTCATTCCGCTGGGGCAAAGCATGACCTACCAGCTGTATCAACCTGCGGAGCGCCCCGGCCTGTCCTCCGTCATCATGCTGGTGGGCTTGCTGGCGCCCGCCCTGTCGCCCGCATTGGGTGGCGTGATCGTTGACAGCCTGTCGTGGCGGGCGATTTTCTATTTGAACGTGCCGTTCGCGGCGCTGGCGCTGCTGCTGGCCGCCTGCTGGCTGCGTCCCGATCCGCCGCGCGCGGCCGTGCCCCGTCTCGACGTGGGCGGCCTGCTGGCGGGCAGCACGGCGATATTGCTGCTGCTGCTGGGCTTGACCATGCTCGGTACGCCGGGCGAGTTGCTGACCGGCGCCGGCGTGCTGGCGCTGGGCGCCGCCTGCGCGTGGGCCTACGTGCGCGGCGCGCTGCGCAAGTCGACGCCGCTGCTCAACCTGCGCCTGGCCGCCGAGCCGCTGCTGCGCATTGCCATGCTGATGTACCTGCTGGTGCCGGGCGTGTTCATGGGCGTGAGCCTGCTGGCCATGCTGTATCTGCAGGGCGTGCTGGGCATGCCGGCATCGACGGCGGGCGCCTTGATGCTGCCGTGGGCGCTGGCCTCGTTTGCGGCCATTTCGCTCACCGGTAAAAGCTACCGCCGCGTGGGGCCGCGGCCGCTGTTCATCGCGGGCGCCCTGCTGCAGGCGGCGGGCATGCTGATGCTGCTGCGGGTGGACTCGGCGGGCCAGTTATTCTGGCTGGCCGGCGCCTATGCCGTGATGGGTTTTGGCGGCGGCTTGTGCAGCAGCACGGCGCAAAGCACGGCGTTTTTGCGCACGCCGGACGCTCAGCTGAGCCAGGCCAGCGCCGTGTGGAATATCAACCGCCAGCTGGGCTTTTGCCTGGGCGTGGCGCTGCTCAGCGTACTGCTCAATGGCTTGCTGGCCGCGCACGGTATCGCATCGCTGGACGACCCTGCCCTGCATGCGCGCGCGGCGCAGGTGTTTCACTGGTGCTTTGCCTTGGCCGCCAGCGCGTGCGTGCTGCCTTTGGCGCTGTGCCTGCGCATCGACAACCGCGCCGTTCTCGACCTGTTACATCACCATGGAGCAAGCAAAAAATGAATGCTACAAATCTTTATTTTGACGACGTTTTATCCACGCATGTGCTGATCCGCGAATGGCTTTCCGGCGCAGCCACGGCGCCCGAACATTGCGCTGATTTGCTCGCGCGTTTCTCGCCTGATTTCACGATGGTGGCGCCCGGTGGCAAGCAGCTCGATGGCGCGGGCCTGGCGGCGTTTTTCCGCGCCGCCGGCGCCAGCCGTCCTGGCTTGCAGATGCGCATTTCGGATCTCGTTCTGATACAGGAAACTGCGGCCGGCGCCACCGTGTCCTACCGCGAATTCCAGTCGCTGCCCGGCGCGGAAAACACCGAGCGCTGGTCCACCGTCGTGTATGAAAAAACGGCCAGCGGCGCCCTGCTGTGGCGCCATTTGCACGAGACGTGGGTGGCGCCGGCGGCCGCGTAAAGCAGCACCGCGCGCGGCATTTTCCTACAGGAAGACTAGCCGCGCGCTGGCTGCGCAGTAGGAATTATCGGTTCAAGATGGGATTTTATCGACTATTGGCAGGAGAAGCGCAATGAACGATACCCCCTCGAAGCCCGCAGACCAGGCCCGCAATAGCGGCATGGACAAGACCGCTGCCGCGCAAGCGGATGGCGACGCCTATGCCAACCAGGGCGGCGGCAAGCCTGCCAGCGGCAATGTCGCCAGCGGCCACTGGGCGAACAATGTGATCACGCCGCAGGGCGCGCCCGATGCCGTGGAACAGGAAAACCTGCCCACCCTGGGCCAGCCGGAGCACCGCGAGCACGTCAAGGGCGTGTCCCAGCAGCCGCACAGCGCAGCGGGCAAACTGGCCGACGACAGGCCGGGCCGCAACGAGTCGAAAGACGTCCACCGTTCGCTCAACCAGCACGAATGAACAGCGGCGATTTTATGCTGGAAAATCAGCTCAAATCATGCAGCGCTTTGTGCCGCGCGGGGGCGGTGGAAAACTGCGAAAAAACCACCTCGAGTCCGCCGCGTTCCGGCGTGCAGCACATGGGCCCCACGCGGTAGTGGCTGGCCTCGGGAAACGGCGCCAGGCGCAGCAGCGGCCACAGCTTGCCATCGGTCGAATACTGCACCCGGATGACGCCCTTTTCCACCGTCACGCGCAGCCAGAAACCGTCCGGCATGGCGGGCGCGATGCTGACGGCCCAATCCGATTTATCCACCGTCAGCACGGTGCTCAACAGCAGCTGGCCGTCGGAAAATTCGACGCCGCATTTGATCCAGTGTTGCTCGTCGATGCGCACCATCATGCCGGCCTGGTCGTACAGCGCCGCGTACTGCGCGGCCACGTGCAGCTGCGCCGTGAAATCGCCATCGACTTCCGTGCCGAAAAAGTGGCCGCTGTCGCGGATAAAACCATACGAGGTCTTGCGCCAGAAATCCGTGTTCGCATCCGTCGTCACGCGCAGCTGCGCGGCGTCGGCGGACCAGTTTTCCGGTGGATTGAGCCAGCTGCCTTGCGTGAACATCGGATTTCCTCCTGATCGAAAAATGCTACATAGTTTGCCCCCATCCCAGCGCCTTGTACAGGGCAATCGCATCGATGTAGGACGCCGTCTCCGCCAGCAGCGCTTCGCGCCGGATATCGTACAAGGCGCGCTGGTTTTCCAGCACGGCCTGATAGCTGCCACCGCCGCCCGCATAGCGCGTGCTGGCGATGCCGAGGGCCGCGTTGCCGTGGCGCGCCGATTCCAGCAGGGAGGCCAATCGCGTCTGGTTTTCCGCCAGCTGCGTGACGGCGTTTTCCACGTCTTCCTGCGCCAATAACATCGTGTGTTCATAGCGCGCCAGGGCGCCCTGCGCCTCGGCCTGCGTGCCGCGCAAGCGCGCCCTGACGCTGCCCAGGCGGAAGGCCGGATAGCTGACGGAGGGCGCCACCTCAAAGGCGCGCGCGCCGCCATCGAACACGCCGCTGCCGCGCAGGGCAAAGAAGCCCAGGAAACCGCCGAGGCTCAGACGCGGATACAGGTCGGCCGTGGCGGCACCCACGTCTTCGCTGGAGGCGGCCAGCAGGCGCTCGGCGCGCACCACGTCGGGCCGCTGCTTGATCAGCTGATTCACGTCGCCGAGCGGCAGCTGGCCCGCCAGCGGCGCCTGCTGGCGCGGTGTGGTCGCCAGCGCGATGGCGCCAGGCGCTTGCCCGCTCAGCACATCGAGCCGGTACTGCGCCTGGCGCAAGCCCGCCTGCAACGGTGGCAATGCCGCCTCGCTGCGCGCCAGGTTGGCCAGTGCGTTGTGGCGTTCT
This sequence comes from Janthinobacterium sp. HH106, assembly GCF_001758725.1. Classification (NCBI taxonomy): domain Bacteria; kingdom Pseudomonadati; phylum Pseudomonadota; class Betaproteobacteria; order Burkholderiales; family Oxalobacteraceae; genus Janthinobacterium; species Janthinobacterium sp. HH106. Next base: position 104,382 of record NZ_LRIC01000012.1, read on the forward strand.
TCCGGCAAGCCGCTGCCGGCACGGATGCGCGCGTCGATCAATGCCACCGTGTCGCGCCAGCTTTGCACCTGCGCCTGCGTCAGCGCCAGGTTTTGCTGGTAGCCCAGCGCCTCGTAGTAATTGCGCGCCACCTCGGCGGCGATCGTCAGCCGCACTTGCCGCAAGTCCGCCTGCGCCGCATCGGCGCGCGCCTGCGCCGAACGGCTCATGTGCGCGAGGCGGCCGAACAGGTCGATCTCCCATTGCGCGTCGAATCCCACGCGCGTGCTGGCGCTGGCGGTGCGGCTATCGGGTGTGTCCTGCTGCACCGTGCGCTGCCAGCCCGCCTGCCCCGTGACAGCGGGCAGTTCATCGAGCCGGCGCTCGTCGAAGACGGCGCGCGCGGCCAGCAGGTTGGCCTGCGCCTGCGCGATATCGAGGTTGTGTGCGAGCGCGCTGGCGATCAGCTGCGACAGCCGTGCATCATCGAAAAACGTCCACCACGCGGCCTCGCTGACGGCGCCCGTGCCAGCTGCGAATTGCGCTTGCTGCGGGCTGGCCAGGGTGATGGCGGGCGTGCCCGGCGTGACGTAGGCGGGGCTGACGGCGCAGCCGGCCAGCACGGGGAAAAGGGCAATAAGATAGCGGTAATTTTTCATACGGATTCCTTCAGCGCCTGCGACAGGTCGCGGGCGCGCGGCGTGGCATGGTCGGCCGTGTGGCGGCGGGCCAGAAAGGTGTACACGGTGGGCAGCACGAACAGGGTGAAGAAGGTGCCGATCAACATGCCCGAGACGATCACGACACCGAGACCGAAGCGGCTGTTGGCGCCCGCGCCGGAAGCGAACAGCAGCGGCACCAGGCCCACCACCATGGCGGCCGTCGTCATCAAGATCGGGCGCAGGCGGATCTGCGCCGCCTTGCGGATGGCCGTGATGCGGTCGAGCTGTTCATGCACCTGCAATTCGTTGGCAAATTCCACCATCAGGATGCCGTGCTTGCTGATCAAGCCGATCAGGGTCACCAGGCCGATCTGCGTGTAGATGTTGACGGTGGCGTAGCCGAGCGCCAGCGGAATCAGGGCGCCGCAAATCGACAGCGGTACCGTGATCAGGATGATCAGCGGGTCCGTCAGGCTTTCGTACTGGGCCGCCAGCACCAGGTAGATGACGACGACGGCCGCCAGGAAGGCCAGCAGCAGGGCATTGCCTTCCGTGGCGAACTGGCGCGCATCGGACTGCCAGTCGTAGCTGAAGCCGGGCGGCAGGGTTTTCGCCACGCCATCGAGGAAGGCGACGGCGTCGCCCAGGGTCACGCCGGGCGCCGGCACGCCCTGGAAGGTGGCCGCGTTTTGCTGGTTGAACTGCGTCAGCATGTTCGGCTCGATCTGTTCGCTCACCGAGACGACGGCGGACAGGGGCAGCAGGCTGCCGTCGTCGGCGCGCACGTACTGCTGCGTCAGGGCTTGCGCCGTGAGTCGCTGTTCGCGCGGGCTTTGCGCGATGACGTCATAGGCGCGGCCATCCATGCCGAAGCGGTTCAAATAATTTTCGCCCACCAGCACGGCCAGCGATTCGCCGATGTCCTGCATGCGGATGCCCAGGCTGTTGGCTTTTGAGCGGTCCACGCGCACTTTCACCACGGGGTTGTTGTAATCGAGGTCGCTGTCGACGACGGCAAACAGGCCGCTGTCGCGCGCGCGCTGCTTGACGTCTTCCATGGTGCGGAACAGGGTGGCGTAATCCTGCGCGCTGCGCAAGACCATCTGCACGGGCAAGCCGCCGCTCGATCCCGGCAAGGGCGCCAGCTGGAAGGCGAAGATGCTCGTGCCTTCCACGTCGCCCACGGCGTGCTGGAGTTCGGCCTGGATGACGGCCGCGTTGCGCGCGCGTTCGGCCCACGGCGTCAGGTTGATGCCGCCGATGCTCGATGCCGGACCTTCGCCGCCGTTGATGATCCAGCGCGAGTGCGTTTCGGGGATATGCTTGTAGATGGCATCGAGCTTGTAGGAAAAGCGTTCGACGTAATCGAGGTTGGCATGCTGCGGCGCCTTGATCGCCGTCAGCACGCTGGCCTGGTCTTCCGCCGGCGCCAGTTCGCGCTGCGGCAGCAGGTACAAAAAGGGCAGGCTCACCATCACCAGCGCGGCGAAACCGGCACTGAGCCAGCGGTGGTGCAGCGAGCGGTCCAGCAGGCGCGCATAGCGGCTGGTCAAACCTTCGAAGAAATGCTCGGCGGCGCGGGCCATGCGCCCTTCCGATTGTTTCGGCTGCAGCAGCAAGGAGCTCATCACGGGCGACAAGGTCAATGCCACCACACCCGACACCACCACGGCGCCGGCCAGGGTCAGCGCGAATTCCTTGAACAGCGCTCCCGTGAGGCCCCCCATCATGCCGATCGGCGCATACACGGCCGCCAGCGTGATCGTCATGGCGATCACGGGGCCGGCCACTTCGCGCGCACCGACCAGCGCGGCGGCCACGGGCGTCTTGCCCTCCTCGATATGCCGGTGCACGTTTTCCACCACGACGATGGCGTCGTCGACCACCAGGCCCACGGCCAGCACCATCGCCAGCAGGGTGAGCAGATTGATGCTGAAGCCGAAGGCCAGCATCAGCGCCGCCGCGCCCAGCATCGACAGCGGAATCGTCACGACGGGAATCAGCACGGAGCGCAGGGAACCCATGCACAGGTAGATGACGATGACGACGATCAGCAGCGCTTCGAGCAGGGTGTGCGCCACCTCGTCGATGGATGACTGGATGAAGCGCGCCGTCTCGAACGCCAGCTCCACTTTCACACCGGGTGGCAGGGTTTTCTGGATCTCGGGCAGCAGCTTCTTGATGCCGTCGACGATCACCAGCGGGTTGCCGCCGGGCGTGGGCGACAGGCCCAGGTACACGGCCGGCACGCCATCCATGATGCCGCTCGTTTCCGTGGCGGCCGCGCCCAGTTCCACCGTGCCCACGTCCTTCAGGCGCACGAGCGACGCGCTGTCATCGCCGCCCTTGCGGATGACCATGTCGCGGAACTCGGCCACGCTGGTCAGATCCGTGTTGACGCTGATGTTGGAGACGACGAATTGTCCCTTCACCTTGCCCGGTGCCGCCTGGTAGTTATTGCGCCGCACGGCGTCGGCCACGTCGGCCGCCGTCAAGCCGCGCGCCGCTAATTTTGCCGGGTCGATCCACAAACGCATGGCCAGCTGCTGGCCGCCATACACGTCGACCTTGGCCACGCCGTCGATGGTGGCGAACATCGGCTGCACCACGCGCGCCAGGTAGTCCGTCAGCGCGGGCGCCGAGACGCTCTCGCTGGCAAAGCCCACGTAGGCCACGGCCGAGGAATCGCCGGCCGAGCGCTCGATGACGGGGTCAAAAGCACCTTCGGGCAGCTTGTAGCGCACCTGGTTGACCTTGGCCATCACTTCCGTCAACGCCTGCGTGGAATCGCGGTTCAGTTCCATGCGCACGGTGACGGTGCTGCTGCCCTGCACCGACGACGAGGTCAGGTAATCGATGCCTTCCACGGACGACACGGCTTGCGCGATCGGCTGCGTGACAAAACCCTGCATCAGTTCCGCCGAGGCGCCCGGATACGTGGTTTTCACCGTGATGGTCGATGATTCGAGCATCGGATACTGGCGTATCGGCAGTTGCAGGATGGCGATCACGCCCAGCATCAAAATCAGGGTGCTGATCACCAGCGCCAGCACGGGGCGGCGCACAAACAAGTCGGTAAATTTCATTGTGCGCTCCTTAGGAACCGGCCTTGGGCGCGGCGCGCTTGGCCTCGTCCAGGGTGTTGGCCACGGCTTGCACGGCCATGCCGTCGGCCAGTTTCAGCTGGCCCGAAGCGACCACGCGCTGCCCTTCGCGCAAGCCGTCGATAATGGCGACACGGCCCCCTGCCCGCTCGCCCAGTTTGACGCCCACGCGCTTGACGGTGAGCGGCTGTTTGCCCTCCTGCTGCGCGACAAAGACCGTGTCGCCGTAGGCGCTGTAGGTCACGGCCGTTTCCGGCACCGTCAGCTGCTGGCCCGCCTCGCGCGCCACGCGCACATTCGCGTACATGCCGGCTTTCAGGGCGCCGCGCGGATTGCTGAGCGCCGCCTGTACCTGCACCATGCGCGAGCGGGCGATCAGCGGGTCGATGGCGTTGATCTTCGCTGTAAAAACGTCGCCCGGATAGGCGTCCACCAGCACTTGCACGGCCTGGCCCGGCGCCAGCTTGGCGCTGCTCTGCTCATCGAGGGCGAAGTTCACCAGCAGCGACTTCGTGTCGATCAGGCTGGCCACCGTGTCGGCCGCGTTCAGGTACTGGCCCGCGTGCACCTTGCGGATGCCCAGCTGCCCCGCGAACGGGGCGCGGATGGTCTTTTGCGCGATCAGCGCTTCCGTCTGGCGCACGTCGCCCAGGGCCGCATCGCGCGCGGCCAGCGCAGTGTCGAGCTGCTCCTGCGTGGCCGCCTTTTCCCTGACCATCTGCGCCGTGCGCGCATGGCTGCTTTCCGCGTTTTTCAGCTGCGCGCGCTGGCGCAGCAGCATTGCCTGTTCCTGGGCGTCATTGAGCTGTACCAGCACGGCGCCGGCCGCCACCTGCTGGCCCGATTCGAAGCGGATTTGCGTGATCCGGCCGCCCGTTTCGGCCGCCACTTGTACTTGCCGCGCCGCTTCCAGTTCGCCCACGCCGGCGAAGTAGCGTTCCTGCGTGCCCAGCACGACGGGCACCAGCGCCACCTTGGTAGCCGGGTAAGCGGCGGCATCGGCCGCATGCGAGTCTGCGCGGGGGTACAGCGCGGCGCCCGCGACGGCCAGGGCGATGGCCAGCGCGGAGGCGCCGACGATTTTCGTATTCATGATGAAGTCCTTTACAGCAGTACAAAGGGAAAAGTACAAAGAGGGAAAAGTACAAAGGGAAGAAGAGGCGCAGCGGAGGCTGATCAGGTCCGCTGCGCGTTGAAGAGTACAAACAGGGCTATGGTCCACAGCAGCAGCACCAGGTGCGTCGTCTGCAAGCCTTCCTGCGCGATCCAGTAGCCGAACCACAGGCCGCCCAGGTGCATCAGCAGCAAAAAGGTGGCCATGGCGCACAAGGCCAGGTTCAGCCAGGGCAAGCCAGCAGCCAGGCCGCCGCCGAACAACAGCGCCACGCCCGTCCAGGCGGCGATGGCGGCCAGCAGTTGCAGCGCCAGCACCACGCCCAGCGAGAGCCGGTGCAAGGTCAACGAGGTGAGCGCGCGGCGCAGCAGCGGCGTCTGGATGGTCGGGTCCTGGCGCAGCGGGTCCATGCGCATGGTGTTGCCGATGGCCCAGACGGAGCCGTGGAAGGCGTGCAGGTTGTTGATGGCGGCCAGGGTGAGCCAGGAGGCCAGGCCGGTAGCGAGGATGGCGTGAAACAGCCAGATCGAGTGAGACAGTTGCATGGGAGAATCCTGTCAAAAGAGTACCTTGCCGGCATGCAGGCGTGGAAACTCCTCGACAGCGGGGAGCTACCGGCCTATTATGCAAGCAATTAGTTGGTTAACTGGCCCCATGATAGTTGAGCGAAATGAATTACACAAGTAAACGTTTGGATAATAGCGAAGCGCCGCAAACGACGGAGCGCATCCTGTATTTCATCAAGACCAAGGGACCCGTCTCCACGGCGACCCTGGCCAAGACCCTGGACATGACGGGCGAGGCGGCGCGCCAGCAAGTGCAAAAGCTGGTGGCGGCAGGCCTGATCGAAGGACGCCAGGAAGCGCAGGCGGGCGCGGGACGGCCGCGCCAGAACTGGGTCTTGACGGAAGCGGGCAATGCGCGCTTTCCCGACACGCATGCGCAACTGACGATCAAGCTGATCGGTTCCGTGCGCCAGCTGTTCGGCGAGGCGGGGCTGGATAAACTGATCACGCAGCGCGAAGAGGAAAGCCGCAGCGCGTACGCCTTGGCGTGTTCGGCGCCGGACTTGCCCACGCGGCTGCAGCAATTGGCCGCCGTGCGCGATGAAGAGGGGTATATGGCGCGCGTGGAAGCGGACGGCGACGACTGGCTGCTGATCGAAGACCACTGCCCCATCTGCGCCGCGGCGCGCACCTGCCAGGGCTTTTGCCGCTCCGAACTGCAGCTGTTCCAGGAAGTGGTGGGGCCAAGCGCCAGCATCGTGCGCGAGCAGCACGTGCTGGCGAACGCGATGCGCTGCGTTTACCGGATTTCGCCGCTTTCTTAAGGCTTCGGAAACAGCGGCCAGGTCAGCAGCGCCACCAGTCCCGCCAGCCACCATACGACGGACCAGTTGCTGGCCGCCAGCAGGTGCGGGATGGCCATCGGCGTGAGGAACAGCCCCACGTAGACGGCCGTGTTCGCCATGCCCAGGGCCGTGCCCGCATTGGCGCCGCCCGCTTCCGTGGCCAGCTCCGTGTAGGCCACGCCATGCCAGGCGGACACGGCGATGCCGGCGAGCACCACGGCGGCCATCAGCAGCCAGCCCGGCGCCTCCAGCCAGGCGATGCATCCCAGCAAAATGAATGACGCCAGCGCCACCAGGGCCGAGCCGCGCAGGTAGGCGGGCCGGTTCGCGTGGCGGTCCGTATGGCGTCCGCTCCAGATGCGCATCACCATGGCGCCCGCCTGCAGGGCCACCATCACGGCCGTGATGGCCGCCAGGCCCAGGCCGCCATGGTCGTGCAGGAAGACGGTGGCGTAGCTGAGCACGGCAAACTGCGGCACGCACAGCAAGCCGATGGCGGCTACCATGCGCCAGACCTTTCGATTGCGTAACGGTGGCAGTGGCTTGATCCCGGACAGGCTTTTGGACGCATTGTGCGGCCCCTTGGCGGCCTCGGCAGAGAAATCGGGCTCCTGCATCCAGCGCCACGTAAAAAACGCCGACAGGCCGCATACGAGGGCCAGGGCGCCAAACACGGGCATGAAGCCGTAGCGCGATGCCAGGCTGGGCAGGATGAGGGCGCCGAGGCCGCCGCCCAGCGGCACGGCCGTCTGGCGGATGCTCATGGCGAAACCCCGTTCGCCCGGACCGAACCAGCGCATCACGGCGCGGCCGCTGGCGCCGTTCACGCTGCCGCCCAGCACGCCGACCAGCGCCAGCCCCGCCGCCAGCGCCCATAAGGGCGGCACGGACCCGCCAGCGGGCGTAATCCACAGCAGCAAGGCCAGCAGCGCCAGCATGGTGCCCAGCAAGCCGGTCAGCAGCACGGGACGGTCGCCCCAGCGGTCGGTGGCGATGCCCCATGGCAATTCGGTCAAGGCCACGCCCAGGCCCATGGCGCCCAGCGCCACCCCCAGTTCTGTATTGCTCAGGTGATAGCCGCTGCGCAGCCAGATGGCCGTGGTGGGCATGCCGTTGGCGGCGGCGGAAAAGCTGGCATTGGCCGCCACGCCGACGGCCAGTACTTTCCAGCGGTGGGCGTCGCCCAGCACGGGCGCGGTGACGGGGACAGGAACAGGAATGGCTTGGCAACGGGTGTTCATGGCAGGGAGAGAAAAGTGGTTGACCCTGACAGTGTGGCGCGCTACGATCATTCTGAATATCAGATAATTTGTGCTACACCATCCCATAAAACCGGACGATCACCGCCACGCCATGAGCCTGCTTAATTTCGACATCGCCTTTCTGCGCAGCTATGTGGCTGGCATCGAGCTGGGCAGCTTTGCCCGCGCGGCCGACAAGGTGGGCCGTTCCACCTCGGCCGTCAGCGCGCAGCTGAAAAAACTCGAGGAGCAGGCGGGCATGCCCCTGTTCCGCAAGGATGGCAGGGGCCTGGCGCTGACGCCGGCCGGCGACGTGCTGCTCGGCTATGCGCGCCGCCTGCTGGAACTCAACGACGAGGCGGCCGTCGCCTTGCGCGGGGCGGAACTGGAAGGGTGGATCCGGCTGGGCTTGCAGGAAGATTTTGGCGAAGCCTTGCTGCCTGACGTGCTGGGGCGTTTTGCCCGCGCCCATCCGAAAGTGCGCATCGAGGCGCACGTGGCGCGCAACACGGCCCTGATGGAAGGGCTGGCCATGGGCCAGCTGGACCTGGCCCTGCTGTGGGGCGGCGCCTGTATCGCCGACGTGGCCGAATATCCGCAGCAGCAGCGCCAGCATATTGCCGAACCGTCCATGCGCTGGATCGCCTCGTCCAGCCTGGCCTGGCGCCCCGAGTCGGGCGAGCCTTTGCCGCTCATTACGTTCGATCGCGAATGCCTGTTCCAGCGCTGCGCCACGCAGGCGCTCGATGGGGCCGGCATCGCCTGGCGCACGGCGTTTACCAGTCCCAGCCTGGCGGGACTGTGGGCGGCGGCAGCAGCCGGGCTGGGCGTGACGGTGCGCACGGGCCTAGGCTTGCCCTCGACCGTGCGCGCGCTCGATCACGTGGAAGCGGGCTTGCCCGCCCTGCCTCCGCTGTCGCTGGAATTGCTGCGCGCCTCAAGCGTGTCCAGGCCGCCCGTCGAGCGCCTGGCCGGCTTGATCATCGAATCGCTGCAACAGGATGCCGCTTAAAACGCCTGCGCCGTCGGGCGCAGCACGATCTCATTGATAGCCACGTCGGCCGGCTGCTCGATCGCATACGCGATGGCGCGCGCCACGGCATCGGCGGGAATGGCGATCTGGTAGAACTCCTTGACGGCCTTGGCGCTCTCGGCGTGGCTGCTGCCCTGGCTCAACTCCGTGTCCACGGCGCCCGGCGCAATGACGGTGGTGCGGATGGTGCCGCCGCTGGCCGCCAGCTCGTGACGCAAACCTTCTGAAATGGCGCTGACGGCAAACTTGGTGCCGCTGTAGACGGTGCCGCCCGGGCTGAAGACTTTTTGTCCCGCCACCGACGAGATATTGATGAAGTGGCCGCTGTTTTGCGCCTGGAAATGCGGCAGGACGGCGGCGATGCCGTTCAACACGCCTTTGATGTTGATATCGATCATGTTGTTCCACTCGTCGACTTGCAAGGCGCTCATCGGCGCGATGGCCATCAGCCCCGCATTGTTGATCATCACATCGACTTTGCCGAACACGGCCAGGGCCGTGTCGACCAGGCGCTTCAGGTCGCCCGCCTGAGTGACGTCGGTCTGGGCAATGGCGGCCTGGCCGCCGGCGGCCGTGATTTCCTCGGCGATGGTATTGAGCAAATCCATGCGGCGCGCACCGAGCACGACGCAGGCGCCCAATGCGGCCAGATGGCGCGCGGTGGCTTCGCCCAGGCCGCTGCTGGCACCGGTGATGAGGACGACTTTCCCTGCAATAGCTTGACTCATGATGGGTTCCTTGTGAAGGCAGCACAGTGCTGCGGATGACATCGATCAATGCCGGCACAGCTTAGCGCATTTGCGTCCTTTTTTGCTATAAAAAAGATAATTACCAAATGGTAATTGTTAGGCACGAGCAATCAGCACCTGCATGGGGGCCATGGGAAAATCGCTGGCGCCATATTGCTCCACTTGCCGCCAGCCCGTGTCGCGCAGCAGCTGCGCCAATTCACCGTGCCGTGTCACCGTGCGGCCCAGCATGCGCATCGGCAAGTAATACGGCAGCACGCGCGCCGCGTCGCCCGGCGCCGCCGCGATTTCCGCCTGCACGCAGACGAGCACGCCACCGGGCTTCAAGGCCGCCTGCATCTTGCGCAAGGCAGCCGCCATGTCTGGCACGAAATGCAGCACGGACGAGCACCAGATGAGGTCGTAGCCGCCGCCGATATCGTCGCTGTCCAGGTCGCCGCCCAGGGTCTCCAGGCGGCCGGATAGTTGCGCATGGGCGATGTTCGCGGCCGCCACGGCCACCGTTTCCGGCCAGTCGAAAACGCAGCCGTGCACGCCCGCATGGGCTTGCGCCAGCGCAATGGCCACCCAGCCGGGACCGCCGCCCGCGTCGAGCAGGCGCAGCGGCGTGTTGCCGTCCGCAAACGGCGCGACGCGCTGCATCACGCACAGGGCGGCGCGCATGGTGACGGCGCGCTGCTCCTGGCCGATCTGCTGCTGCGCGGCGGCGGCCCAGTTGACCCCGCTCGCCGTGCTGTATGGCGTTACTTTTCCGCCGTCGCGCACCAGGGTGTTGAGCTGTGTGGCGAAATGGCGCAGCGCGTGCAGCCGGTATAGCCAGGCGTCGCCGCAAAAGGCAACAGCGTCGCGGCAAAAATACTGCAAGGTGGTGGCCGTGCAGCGGTAGCGTAGTGCGTTCGCATCCGTATCCGCATCGGCCCCATCGCGCTCCAGCACCTGCATGCTCCAAAGCAATTCCAGCAGCAAGGCCGTGTGCGGCCCATGTAGCGACAGGACGTCCGCCAGTTGCGCCGGCGTGTGCGGCGTTGCCAGCACCTCGAAAATACCCAGTTCCAGGGCGGCGGCCAGTCCATCGGCCTGGACGGGCGCGACGGCCAGGTCCCAGTACGGTTGCAAGGCGTGTTGCGTATCGAATGACATGATCTTCCTTTCGGCGAGGTGGGCATCAGCATCATTTTATGCAACAATGAGAATAATTATCATTTGCATTTGTATGCGCGGCGGCGTATTTCGTATGCGGGACGGCGCGCGGGAAAACGGGGAGGAGCGATGAGGGGACAGGAGAGGGAAGCGGCAGGCTGGACGCGGCGCCAGCTGGACCCGGGGTTGAAAGAGTGCCGCGCCGACCAGCGCCAGGTCGACCAGGGCTTGCTGCTCGTGCATTCCGACTACCGGCCACGGCTTGCGCTCGTCGAGCCATCGCAGCATGACGACGGGGGCGGCATGGTGATCACCATCGGCCTGGAAGGCGCGTCCGCCTACGCCACGCGCGATGGCGAACAATTGCGCTTCCAGGGCGGCCATACGACGATGACGGTGTTTCGCCACGTCAGCGGCGAGCGCCGTTTCGAGGCGCATCAACGGGCGGCGCAGTTGCGCGTGCTGGTCGATGAAGACGCGCTGGCGCGCTACTGGCCGGAGGGATTGGCGTCTCTGCTGCCCCACGGCGGCGCACGCCAGCTGGCGCATGCGGCCACCACGGCGGCCGCTACCCTGCACGCCCGCTCGCTGCTGCGCGCGACGGACCCGCTGGCCGTGCATATCAGCGTGCTCAGTATCCTGGCGGAACAGCTGCGGGGACTGCGGCCTGCGCCCGTTCTTGTACCGCGCTGGTCCGAGGCCGACATCGTCAAATTGGAACGCGTCTACGCGCTGATGCAGGAGCAGATGGCGCAGGCACTCACGCTCGATTACCTGTGCGCGCAAGCGGGCTTGAGTTTGTTCAAGCTCAAGCAGGGATGGCGTTACCGCTACAACGACAGCCCGCAGCGCACCCTGCTGGCGCTGCGCATGCAGCGGGCAAAGTTACTGCTGGAAAATGGTTGCCAGGTGGCGCAGGCGGGCTGGCAAACGGGCTACCGTCACCCGGCCAATTTCAGTGCCGCCTTCAGCCGCTATTTCGGCTACGCGCCGAAGACTGTGGGACGCGCGGGCGCGTAAAAAGCCGGTGTAGAATCGGCGGGCAGCATCCATAACTACGACCCACAAGGAGACATGATGGCCCGCAAAATCTTTGTCAATCTGCCCGTCCAGTCGCTGGAACGCTCCGTGGCGTTTTTCACGGCGCTGGGCTTCAGTTTCAATGCCCATTTCACGGATGAAACGGCGACGTGCATGATCGTTGCCGACGATATCTTCGTGATGCTGTTGACGCACGACAAATTCAAGCAATTCACGCCCAAGCAGCTGTGCGATACCAAGGTGGCGACGGAAGTGCTCGTGTGTTTGTCGGCCGAGAGCCGGGGCGAAGTCGATGCGCTGGTGGCAAAAGCCGTCCAGGCGGGCGGCAGCATCTACAAGGAGCCGATCGATTTCGGCTTCATGTATGGCCACAGTTTCCAGGATCCCGATGGGCATCAGTGGGAATTGATGTACATGGAAGCAGGCGCCGTACCTGGCTGATCGGTGGTGGTGTCGGATTACGCGGCGTGCCGCCGCTAATCCGACACTACGCTACGGCTCAGGCAGATCGGGTAGGTCGGATTAGCGCGGCAACGCCGCGCGTAATCCGACGTCTCCGGCCAGCTTAGGAAGCCAGCGCCAGCAGATCGACCACGTCCAGCCCGGCCAGGTCTTGCGTCGTATTGCCCGCAAACGCGGCGCGGCTTTGCTGGCCGTTTTTCAGCCAGGTGCGCGTGACGTCCTTGATCTGTGCCAGGGTGCAATTGAGCACGCCGGTACGGAACTGCTGGCGCACGGCTTCCGTCGTGCCCCGCTGCTGCATGTTCCACGCCGTCAGCGCTTCCGCGTACGGCGAGTGCGGCTTGTCGAGGCCCTTGATGACGCAGATGATGGCTTCTTCCACCTGCTCTTGCGAGAAATCGCCGTCGAGGATCTGGTCGAGCGTCGTGCCGAAGTCGGCGAACGTGCCGGCCAGGCGCGGATCGCGGTAGGAGCTCAGCGTGAATGTGCCGGCGCCGGCCGCGTAGCTGGCGCTGCCGCCATACGCGCCGCCTTTTTCGCGCAGGGCCGTATGCAGCACCTGGTTGGTCATCAGCTCGGCGGCCACGGCCAGGGCCGAAGCATCGGGATTATGCACGCCGGGCACGGCCCAGGAAACGAAGCAATGGTTGATCTGGCTCGTCGCATGCAGGGCCGTGTTGGCCAGTGGCAAGGCAGCCGGAGCGGCGGCAACGGCTGGCGCGGCCGCATCTTTGCTGGCGGCTGGCAACTCGAGCAGACGTGCCAGCGTGATGCCATCCTGCTCCAGGCCCGCGCACAGCACGGTCGGCTGCTGGGCGATGATGTGCGCGTGCAGGGTGTCGAGTTCGCGCGCGATTTCCTGCAAGCCTGCCGACGTTTTGCTCAGCTGCTGCAAACGGCGGTAGAACGGCAATGCTGCCGGGCCGCCGACGATGTCGTCGAAGCGGCGCGTCGGCGACAGCGGCGCTGCCGAGGCCAGCATGGCGTAGCGGTTGCCCGATTCGGCCAGGCTGGAGAGTTTGTCCTGCACCAGGCTTTCGATCAGGAACGCCAGGCGCTCTTCTTCATCGAAGCGTGGCTTGGCGATCCAGGCCGACAGCACGGCGGCGATCGCCGCGTGTTCTTCGCGCAAGCCGCTCGCCGAGAACGACAATTCCACGCGCATCGCCTGCTGCGGGCGGGGAATGGCTTCCAGGCCGATGTGGAACGACGGCACCATGCTCTGGCGCCAGGCGCTGGCGTCATCGAACGACATGTCGCCCACGCCCAGTTCCGGCGCCAGGTCCGTGTACAGGCGCAGCCATGGCCACGACGCTTCCGGCAGGCCCGATACGTCGTACAGCACGTTGGCATAGCTGATGCCGTTTGAGGCGATACTGAACGCCACGGCGCCATCGACTGCCGGCGGAATCGGCAGGGCCGGGCGCGGCGCGGCGCTGACGTCGCCCGGGCGGATGCGCGGCAGCACTTCCGAATTCGACGGCAGTTGCTGATGCGCTTCCAGCGCGGCCGACTCGGCCACGATGTGCTCGCGCTCGGCATCCGTCAGCTTCGCCTGCAGGGCGGCCAGCCTGGCGTCTTCCTGCGCGGCGCGGTCCGTGAAATAGGCGGCATCGGGCACCACGTGCGTCGTCAAACGGGTCGGGTTGGCGATCAGCTCGCGCACCAGCTGCTTGAAGAAGGCCGGGTCGTCGATCTGCTGCTCCAGCGTTTCCAGGATGGCCGCATTGTCGAAGGCGTCCATCACGTTGCCGTCGTACATGGCCAGCGGCAAGGCGTGCAGCAAACGGCCCAGGCCGTAAGGCATGCGGCCGCTGCTGATTTCGCGCTGGCTGTATTTGATGTCGCGCAAGGCCGCGTGCAGCACGGCGGCGGGAATGCCCTCTTCCGCCGTTTCTTCCAGCGCGGCCCAGATGCGCTGGTGCGCGTCGGCGATCTGTTCTTTGGTCAAACCTTCCATGCCGATGTGGAACACCATCTGGCGGATGCCCGCGTCGCGGCCATTCATGTCCGATGGGCGGCCATAGCCGGCCGATTCCATGGCGCGCATGACGGGCGCCGACGATTCGCCGAGCAAGCCGTGCGACAGCAAATGCGCGTGGTAGTAGGCGATGGGGTCGCTCGATTCGCCCATCAGCCAGGCAAATTGCAGGCCGAATTCATCGTCGCGCGCTTCCTGTGAAGGAATCTTGACGATGTTTTCCTGCGGCGCCGTCCACGCGGGCGCCAGCTGCGGCAGGCGGCGCGGGCTAAAGCCGCTGAGCTTGGATAGCACGCGCTCGGCGACCTGCTCCTGCACGGCCCACGCTTCGATATTGCCGGCGGTCATGATCACGGCTTGCGAAGGATGGTAGTGACTGGCGTGGAATTCTTTCAGCATGTCATGCGTCAGCTCGGGGATATTCAGCGGATCGCCGCCCGATTCCACTTCATACGTCGTGCCCTTGAGCAAGGCGCTGGCGATGCCGCTGTCGAGCGCACGCATGGGGCTGTTGAAGGCGCCCTTCATTTCATTGAAGACGATGCCCTGGTACACGAGCTTGTCGCCTTCGAACGCGTGGCGCCAGCCTTCCTGGCGGAAATTCAGGTAATCGAGATTCGGGAAGAAGGCGGCGTCGAGGTACACGTCGAGCAGGTTGAAGAAATCCTTGCGGTCGGTGCTGGCGAACGGGTACACGGTGCGGTCCGGATAGGTCATCGCATTCATGAAGGTGGCCGTCGAGCGGCGCAGCATCGAGAAGAACGGATCGCGCACCGGGTAGCGCGACGAACCGCACAGGGCCAGGTGCTCGAGGATGTGGGCGCGTCCGTCGCTCACTTCCGGCACAGTGGGAAAGGCCACCAGGAACACCATCTCAGCCTGCTCGGTATGCATGTGGATATGGCGCATGCCCGTTGCTGGCTCGACATATTGCTCGATGGTTGCCTGCAAGACTGGAATGAAGTTGCTGCTGACTTTTTCAAATGTGCTCATGCGGTATGGGATCTCTTCGGTAGGTGATTCGGAGTGTCGGTGGGGCTGCATCACATGTGGGGGCAAAGTGGCGCAATGCCAGGGGCGGGGCCACTTTGATGCCTGCGTGAAGTTTTTCCCTATTGTACTAGGAGTATTCGTGCGCCGCCGCCGGGGCCTTGCTGGCCGCCGGAAAAGCGACAGTGTTGCAAAATTGATCATTGCAAGGTGGGTGGCGTCTCCGAATGAAAGCTTAGCGTACCATGCGCCTTTTGCACTCCAGACTGAACCGAAGGCGCCTACCTTGTCCCGACTTTCCTTTCGCCAACTGTTATTTGCCGCCTTCATTTTGACGACGGGTATCTTGACGGCTACTTCCGTGCAAGCCCTGCTGACCCTGGAGCACCTGGCCCGGCTGGGGCGCGAGACGGCGGCGCAGGCGATTGCCCTGACGGAACAGTCGCAGCGCCTGTCCGAGCGCACCCTGGCCATGGAGCGCAGCGCGCGCCAGTTCCTCGTGCTGGACGACCCCGTGTTCCGCGAGCGCTACGCGGCGGCCCGCGACGAAGCGACGGCGGCGCTGCAAGTGCTGAACCGCGCCACGCCCGAGTTCGCTCCCCAGCTGGCCGACGAGTGGACGGTGCAGGCGCAATCGGCGTGGGAAGTCTTGCAAGCTGGAAAACGCCGCAAGCGCGATGGCCACGCCGTCGTGTACCGCGCGTTTGCCCGCATGACGCAGATCAATGACAGCCTGGCGCGCGAAAGCAAGACGGAAATCGGCAGCCGCAATGACGCGCTGCTGGCCGAGCTGGAGCGCCAGCGCCGCCTGCTGGGCCTGCTGGTGGGCGGCGCCGTGCTGCTGGCGGCCGTGCTGGCCACCTGTTTCGGTTTTTTACTCTCGCGCCCGCTGCGCCGCATCGAGACGGCCATCGAGCGCCTGGGCGAGAAGCGCTACGACCAGCCCATCGTCGTCGGCGGCCCGGCCGACACGCGCCGCCTGGGCCAGCAGCTGGACTGGCTGCGCCAGCGCCTGGCGGACCTCGATGCCGACAAGGAACGTTTTTTGCGCCACATCTCACATGAGCTGAAAACCCCGCTGGCGGCCCTGCGCGAAGGCGTGGCCTTGCTGGAAGACGAGGTGGCCGGCAAGCTCAGCGACAGCCAGCGCGAAATCGCCGGCATCTTGCAGCAAAACACGGCCTCGCTGCAAACCCAGATCGAAGACTTGCTGCGCTACAATACCGCCGCTTTTGACGCCCAGCATCTGGCGCACAGCAAGGTCGACTTGCTGGTCTTGCTGCAAGATGTGGTGGCCGCGCAGCGCCTGCAATGGCTGGCGCGCCGTTTGACGGTCGAGGTGCAGGGCGAATCCCTGATCGTGCAGGCCGACCGCGACAAGCTGGCCACCGCCCTGGCGAATTTGCTGTCGAATGCCGTGCGTTTCAGCCCGGAGGGCGGCACCGTGCGTTTCACCCTGGCTTGCGAAGGAGGCCGCGTGCGCATCGATTGCGTCGACGAGGGGGCCGGCGTGGCGCCCGAGGATGCCGCGCGCATTTTTGAACCGTTTTACCAGGGAGTGCGCCAGGCGGCCGGCGCGCGCAACGGCAATGGCATCGGCCTGTCCATCGTGCGCGAATATATCGCCGCCCACGATGGCAGCGTCACTCTTTTACCGCGCCAGGCTGGCGCGCATTTTCGGATAGAACTGCCCTTATGATGACGAGAACTTCCCTGGCCGGCATGGCCGCCTGTGCGCTGCTGTTGGGCGCTTGCGCCGCCAAGCCCCCCACCCAGACGCCCGTGCTGGTACAGACGCCGCCGCGCGTGGTGGTCGTGGCCGACCCCCAGCTGGCCGAACTGCTCGCGTATCAGAGTGCCTTGCGCCTGATGACGCCGTCGGAACTGGCGAAAGCGCAGCTGGACCTGGCGAAAGCCGATCATGCGCCGCACAACACGCTACGCCGCGCCATGCTGCAGGCGACCGTGCGCGGCCCCGGCGACCTGGCCCGCGCGCAAGCCTTGCTGGAACCGCTGGCCACGGCCACGGGCAAGGATGCGCAGCTGCTGGCGCCGCTGGCGCAATTGCTCGGCAGCCAGTACGCGGAACTGCGCCGCCAGGAAGACAGCATCGACAAGCTCAACACGCAGTTGCGCGACGCGCAGCGCCGCAACGACTTGCTCAATGAAAAGCTGGAAGCACTGAAAAACATCGAGCGCAGCCTGTCCGTGCGCCCTGCCGCGGGAGCGGCGAAATGAGCGAGCACGCCCACATTTTATTGGTCGACGACGACCCCGACCTGTTGCGTTTGCTGACCATCCGCTTGAAGGCGGGCAACTACCGCGTGACGGCCGTGGGCAGCGCGGAAGCGGCGCTGGCGCGCCTGGCCGTGGAATTGCCGGCCCTGGTTATTACCGATGTGCAATTGCCGGGCCGCGACGGGCTGGCCCTGTTCGATGAGATCCGCCGCCAGCATGCTGCCCTGCCCGTCATTTTGCTCACGGCGCACGGCACCATCCCCGACGCCGTCGATGCCACGGCGCGCGGCGCGTTTGCGTATCTGACGAAGCCGTTCGACGGCAAGCTCTTGATGGAAAAGGTGGCGTATGCCATCAACTTGTCCACCGTCATGCCGGCGCCCGCGTCCGGCGACGAAGGCTGGCGTGCCGAACTGATCAGCCGCAGTGCGCAGATGGCCGAGCTGCTGGCCGAAGCCAAGCTGGTAGCGGGGTCCGACGCCAGCATCCTGATCCGCGGCCCCAGCGGCACGGGCAAGGAATTGCTGGCGCGCGCGCTGCACAACGCCAGCCGCCGCGCCAAGGCGCCGTTCATCGCCGTCAACTGCGGCGCCATCCCCGAACAACTGCTGGAATCGGAACTGTTCGGCCACGTGAAAGGCTCGTTTACGGGCGCCGTCGGCAACCGCGAAGGTTTGTTTCAGGCGGCCGATGGCGGCACCCTGTTTCTGGACGAGATCGGCGACATGCCGCTGCCGCTGCAAGTCAAATTGCTGAGGGTGCTGCAGGAGCGGGCCGTGCGGCCCGTGGGCGCCGACCAGACGCGGCCTGTCGACGTGCGCTTATTGTCCGCCACGCACCGCGACCTCGATGTGGCCATGGTGGAAGGGCAATTCCGCGAAGACCTGTATTACCGCCTCAACGTGGTGACCTTGACCTTGCCGCCGCTGGCCGAGCGCCGCGAAGACATCGCCTTGCTGGCAAACCATTTTCTGCAGAAACTGGCCGCCAAGTACCAAAAAACCCTGAACGGCTTCGCGCCCGACGCCCTCACGGCGCTGGTGGCCGCGCCATGGCCGGGCAACGTGCGCCAGCTGGTCAATGTCGTCGAGCAAGTCTGCGCGCTGGCCACGGCGCCGCTGGTGCCCTTGTCGCTGGTGCAACGGGCCTTGCGCGTGCCGTCGCTCGAAGCGCTCAGCTATAACGAAGCCAAGCAGCGCTTCGAGCGCGACTACCTGATCCAGCTGCTGCGCCTGACGGACGGCAACGTGGCCGACGCGGCCCGCCTGGCTGACCGCAACCGCACGGAGTTCTACCGTTTATTGCAGAAATACGAGCTGACGCCGGCCCTGTTCCGGGCCGACGGCGACCCTGTCGCTGATTAGCGACAAAAATAAAGCGTTAAAAATCAGCGGCTTAGCCTGAAACATTGATATTGTTGCCACATTCTGTCGCTGACAGGCGACAAAAAGCCCCGTTTTTCGGGCCAGATCCGGCGGAAACGGGCTGGAAAAATCGAGTTTGCATGTAAGTCGTTGATTTTTAATGAAATTTAAAAGCTGGCACGGTGCTTGCTGTATGGGTAGATGTGACGCTTCAAAGTGTTGCTTTATCCAAGTAAGAAGCTTTTAACTTCATTGAGAGGAACTACCATGCAAACATCGAAACTGTTCAATACCCTGGTTGCCGCTATCGTACTGTCGGGCGCCTCGATCACCGCTTCGCATGCAGCTGACTCCGCCCCAAAAGCACAAGCTCCTGCTGACACCGTCGTGGCCGCCAACGCCGCCGCAGCCGTCCCTGATGAAACCATCACTTCCTCGGCCAAGGCCGCCCTGAGCGCCGATGCGCAAGCCGCTGCCCTGCCAGTCAAGGTAGCAACCCAGCAAGGTGTGGTCGTCCTGTCGGGCGACGTGCCGAGCGCCGAAGCGGGTGACCGCGTCGTGCAGATCGTCGCTTCCGTGAGCGGCGTGAAAGAAATCAAGAACGAGCTGAAAGTCAAAGCCGCCGGTTAATCCCTCGCGCTGTACTTTACTCCGGGTTGCCCTGTCTGCGGACAGGGCATTTTTTTGTCTATTTCAGTTGGTCTTGACTGTTTCGGCAGTTGCTTGCGGAGGCGTCAGTGTCACCGGGGCCGCAACGATGTCCCGCATCTGGATTGTCGTTGTATTGGGATAATCAAAGCCCGCCCCCGTGTTCCGGTCGACAATGTAGCCGATGCCACCACCCAGTAGAATATTGCCCCATACGGCACCATTCGACTTCGATACCAGAGTCGAACTTCCAGACAAATTGCCTTTCTTGCAGTCGACGATCATGTCGCCAGTGCTCTTATGCACCATAACGCTGCCAGGGCTGACAACGAACCAGTTCCCAGCATCGTTGCTGAGATTGCAGCCAATACCGGACACTTCCTTGCTCTCATGAATGGTTTGGATCGATACAGGCTGAAATTTTTCGCCCGCGACGGATGCGCAGCCAGTCAACGCAAGTGATGCTAAAACAAGAGGTAACTTATACATATTGACCCTAGATGTAGTTATAGTTTTTGGAACAAATCAGTGTAAATTGGCATTGTTTATTTATCTATGAAAATATTATATTTGTAGAAATTCTGTTTCTTTTTAGATGAATCATTGAAAGCGCGAATAATGCGGATAGCAAATTTTCGTCATTCTCACTGTATGATTTTTAGCGATGAGGAATCGAGTTCAACGGTAGAATAGCCAGCACTGGCGCCGATTCCGGCGCTTTTTGTCATCCATGGCGCAGTGTTGCAAGGCTGGGCCGCTACCAGGCCACCGCATGTCTTCTTTTTCTTCCGCCGCCCTGCTGCGCAATCTGAAACCCGACAACTTCACCATCGCCCTGCTCGTCACCGTGGCGCTGGCCAGCTTCCTGCCCTGCACGGGCCAGACGGCCGTGGTCTTCGGCAATATCACCACTGTTGCCATCGGCGCCCTGTTCTTCCTGCATGGCGCCAAGCTGTCGCGCGAAGCCGTGGTGGCCGGCGTCATGCACTGGCGCCTGCATTTGCTGGTGCTGGCCAGCACGTTTATTTTGTTCCCCCTGCTGGGCCTGGCCCTGCGGCCGCTGGCGCTGACCTTCCTCACGCCCGAGCTGTACGTGGGCATCCTGTTCCTGTGCGCGCTGCCATCGACCGTGCAATCGTCGATCGCGCTGACGGCCATGGCGCGCGGCAACGTGCCGGCCGCCATCTGCAGCGCCTCGGCCTCGAATTTCATCGGCATTTTTCTTGCGCCCATCCTCGTGGGTTTGCTGGTGGCCAAGGGCGCGGAAAGCAAGTCGTCGGTCGACGCCGTTTTATCGATTGTCATGCAATTGCTGCTGCCCTTCCTGGCCGGCCAGTTCCTGCGCCGCTGGATAGGCCGCTGGGTCGACCGCCACAAGGCCATGCTCAAGTTCGTCGACCAGGGCTCCATTTTGCTGGTGGTCTACACGGCCTTCAGCGAAGCCGTCAGTGAAGGCCTGTGGCACACGATCTCGGTGGAAACCCTGGTCGCTCTGGGCGTGTTCAGCATCGTGCTGCTGGCCCTGGTCCTGGGCCTGATGACCTTCATCAGCCGCCGCCTGGGCTTTAGCAAGGAAGATGAAATCGCCATCGTTTTCTGCGGTTCCAAGAAAAGCCTGGCCAGCGGCGTACCGATGGCCAAGGTCTTGTTTGCCACGCACTCGCTGGGCATGGTGATTTTGCCGCTGATGCTGTTCCACCAGATTCAGCTGATGATCTGCGCCGTGATTGCGCAGCGCTATGCGAGGCGCGACGAGGCGCAGGAAGTGCCGGCGGCGACGCCGTGATGCGGCTCCTGCAGTAGCCGCAGCGCATGCCGCAAGCCATCGACTATCACCGCATACGCCTGGCGCCGGCTCTCTTCGTCCCGTGCGCGCAGCACGTACGACGGGTGATACACGGCCACCACCCAGCGCCCGTCGTGTTCGATGGGCGTGCCGATCAGCGGCGTCATGCTGACCGCGCCATCCTGCAGCACAGATTTTAGTGCCGTGCTGCCCAGCGCCACGATCACCTGTGGTTTGCCACGTTCGATCTCTTCTTCCAGCCAGCCATGGCAGGCGAGGATCTCGCGCTGCGCAGGCGTCTTGTGCAGGCGGCGCTTGCCGCGCGGTTCCCACTTGAAATGCTTGACAGCATTGGTCAGATAGATGCTGTCGCGCGCCAGGCCCGCTTCCTGCATGGCCTGGTCCAGCAGTGTCCCGGCCGGGCCGACGAAGGGCAGTCCGGCCAGGTCTTCCTGGTCGCCCGGTTGTTCACCGACGAGCATGATGCGGGCGGTGTGCGGGCCTGTGCCGGGCACGGCTTGCGTGGCGTGCTGCCACAGCGCGCAGCGTCGGCACTGGTCCAGCGTCGTGGCAGTCGCGCGCGCGGGCTGGGCCCGCTCTGCGCTGATCGGGATCATGGCGGCGCCCTGCCGCTGTCCCACGCTGGCGGTCTGGCCCGTGCGCCGCTCGCCGTTGGCCGCGCCGCTCAGCATGGCGGGCACGATGGCGCCTTCGGGTAAATTTTTCCAGAAGCGCGAAGGGATATGGCTGTGCAGCAAGTCCGCATTCACGCGCGCGGGATTGAAGATGCTGCGGTAGTAGGTCAGCCACAGCGCTTCGCCCGCATCGTCGATGTCGGCCGCGCCGCGCAGCAGGGCCGGTCCCGCGTGCAAGGTGGCGCCATCCCACAACATGCTGGCGCCGGGCGTGGCGATCATCCAGCTGATGGAGCCCATGCGGCGCGCGAAGTGGCGCGCCACCTGCGGCAGCACCGCGTGCGTGGGCTCGAACCAGGCCACGAAGCGGGGCGCGCCGTCACTTTCGGCCCGCTCGCGGAAGCGCACGTAGGCATGCATGTCGTGCTCCTCGCGGTGCACGGCCTTGACCATGGCGTGCAGGCGCGCGCCGTCCGCGTCGGCCGGGGACACCACGTCGTGCTGGCCCTGCTGCCAGCGCCACAGCACCTGATACAGGAAGGCCCAGCGGTCATGCACGTTGAAACAGGCGGCGCTCTCCAGCAGTTCCACCAGCTGGCGGGGCAGGCGCAGCGGTGGCGCGCCGGTATCCGTGGCCTCTGGCGTGGAGGAAAACAGGTCGCCCTCGCCGGGCTGCGATTGCCAGGCCACGTCGGCAGGCGGCACGCCGCGCGCGATCAGTTCGCGCGCGGCCGCGCGCCACGCGTCGAACGATTGCGCCAGCCGCACCACGCGCTCATTGATCTCTTTCATGCTGCCTGCAGCTCCGGCCATAAGTTCAATTGCTGCGGTGCGTCCGCCATGGCGCGGCGCAAATGTTCGGAGGCGGTGGTGTCGCGTGCGGGAAAGTAGTCGGCCGTGATGATGAAGGGGGCAATCTTTTTCATGCTGCAGCGCAGGCGCGACAGGTCGGCATAGCGCACTTGCCGCAAACGGCGCAGGTCGACGATGCGCTGCGCGTTACGCAGGCCGATGCCGGGCACGCGCGCGATCATGTGCTGCGCCGCGCGGTTCAAGTCCAGCGGAAATTGTTCGCGGTGCGCCAGCGCCCACGCCAGTTTCGGATCAATGTCGAGCGCCAGGTTGCCGCCGCTGGCGGGCAGCAGTTCGCTGGCCTGGAAACCATAGCTACGCAGCAAGAAATCGGCCTGGTACAGCCGGTGTTCGCGCAGCATCGGCGGCGGCGCCAGCGGCACGCTTTTCGGGCTGTCGGGAATCGGGCTGAAGGCCGAGTAGTACACGCGCTTGAGTTTATAGCTGCCGTACAAGGTCTCGGCCGTGGCGAGGATTTGCTGGTCGTCGCTGGCGTCGGCGCCGACGATCATCTGCGTGCTTTGCCCGGCCGGCGCGAAGCGCGGCGAGCGCGGTTCTTCGGCCTTTTCATCGAGCTTGCGGCGGATGGCGCCCATGGCCAGCTTGATCGTGTGCACGCTCTTTTCCGGCGCCAGTTTCTGCACGCTGTCCTGGGTCGGCAGTTCGATGTTGACGCTGAGCCGGTCGGCATAGCGGCCCGCCTGCGCGACCAGGGCCGGATCGGCGTCGGGGATGGTTTTCAGGTGGATGTAGCCGCGGAACTGGTGCACCTCGCGCAACTCGCGCGCCACCTGCACCAGTTGCTCCATCGTGTAGTCGGCCGACTGGATGATGCCGGAACTGAGGAACAGGCCGTCGATGTAGTTGCGCAGGTAAAAGTCGGCCGTCAGTTTCACCACTTCGGCCACCGTAAAGCGCGCGCGCGGCACGTTCGAGGTACGGCGGTTGACGCAGTACTGGCAATCGTACAGGCAGTAATTGGTCAACAGCACTTTCAGCAGCGAGACGCAGCGCCCGTCCGGCGTGTAGCTGTGGCAAATGCCCATGCCCGAGGTGGCGCCAAAACCGTCCTTGCCGATGGAATCGCGCTTCGGCGCGCCGCTGCTGGCGCAGGAAGCGTCGTACTTGGCCGCGTCGGCCAGGATTTCCAGCTTGTCCGTCAATTCCATGGTGCACCTCGATATACTGTGTTTATATACAGTATATCAGGGAATCGGCCTGGTACCGGCTTGATCTGTGCAATGGCAGAACGCTATATATCGGTGTATATTACGGACCTGGTTCTTTTCTCATTCAGGATACGCTCATGTGCCTCACCTTGCGCCTCACCTCCCTCGCCCGCCTGCTTGGCGTCACCCTGCTCGCCACTGCCGCTACCTCCGCCCTTGCCGGCGAAGTGGTCGTGTCGGCCGCGGCCAGCCTGACGAACGCGTTCAAGGATGCGGCGCAAAGCTACGAGGCGCAGTATCCGGGCAGCAAGGTGTCCCTGAACTTTGCCGCCTCGGGCGTGCTGCTGCAGCAGATCGTCAAGGGCGCGCCCGTCGACGTGTTTGCCTCTGCCGACCAGGAAACCATGGATGCGGCGCAAAAGCAGGGCCTGGTATTGCCGGCCGACCGCATGGACTTCGTCGGCAACAGCCTGGTGCTGATCGTGCCGCACGATAGCAAGCTGGGCATCAAAGCTTTGGCCGACCTGACGCACAAGGGCGTGACCCGCGTGGCCATCGCCAACCCGGCCAGCGTGCCCGTCGGCCGCTATTCGGAAGGCGCGCTGAAGAAGGCGAAGCTGTGGGAAGCCGTGCAGCCGAAAGCCATCGGCACGCAGAACGTGCGCCAGTCGCTCGACTATGTGGCGCGCGGCGAAGTCGATGCGGGCTTTGTCTACGCCACCGACGCGGCCATCATGAAAGACAAGGTGAACGTGGTGCTGGACGTGCCGCTCGACGCGCCCGTGCTGTACCCGATCGCCACCATCAAGGGCAGCGGCAATGCGGCCGAAGCGAAGCGCTTCGTCAGCTACCTGCAGACGGCACCTGCGCAAGCCATCCTGGCCAAGTACGGGTTTAAAAAGCCATAAAGTAAAAAGACTGTACATGGATATCGCCTGGACCGCGCTGGCCCTGTCGCTCAAAGTTGCGGCGTGGGCCACGGCGCTCAATTTGCTGCTCGGCATCGGTACGGGCTATCTGCTGGCGCGCACGCGCTTTCCCGGGCGCGAGCTGCTCGACGCCCTGCTGACCCTGCCGATGGTGATGCCGCCCACCGTGCTCGGCTATTACCTGCTGGTGCTGCTGGGCCGGCGCGGCACCCTGGGCGTCTGGCTGCAGGACAACTTCGGCATCAACCTGATCTTTACGTGGCAGGGCGCCGTGATCGCTTCCACGGTGGTCGCCTTTCCCCTCGTCTTTAAGCCCGCGCGCGCCGCCTTCGAGGCGGTCGACGGGCAGCTCGAGCAGGCGGCCCGCGTGCTGGGCATTTCGGAGCTGGCGATTTTCTTCCGCGTCACCTTGCCGCTGGCCTGGCGCGGCATCCTGGCCGGCGTGCTGCTGGGCTTCGTGCGCGCGCTCGGCGAATTCGGCGCCACCCTGATGGTGGCCGGCAGCATTCCCGGCAAGACGCAGACCCTGTCGGTGGCCGTGTATGAAGCCGTGCAGGCGGGCCAGGATGACGTGGCCAATACGCTGGTCGTGATTATCTCGCTAGTCTGCATCGTGGTGCTGCTGTCGGCTGGCCGCCTGGCGCCCGGACGCGTCGCGCACAAATGAGGCCTATGATGACGCCCATGCAACTCGACCTCGACATTCGCGCTACCTTGCGCTCCGGCAAACGCCGTTTCGACCTGCACGTGCAATGCACCTCCGGCAGCCAGCGCATCGCCATGTATGGCCCGTCCGGCGCCGGCAAGAGCATGACCCTCAAAGCCATTGCCGGACTGTTTACACCGGATGCGGGCCATATCCGCCTGAACGGGCGTACCCTGTTCGACTCGGCCGCCGGCATCAACTTGCCGCCGCAGCAGCGCAATGTCGCCTACCTGTTCCAGGATTACGCGCTGTTCCCGCACCTGACGGTGCGCCAGAACGTGGGCTTCGGCCTGGCGCGCGGCTGGTTCAATCCGCGTGCGCGCGAAAAATTGCAGACGGTCGAGCATTGGCTCGATGCCTTCCACTTGCAGGAACTGGCGCACCAGTTTCCCGACGAGTTGTCCGGAGGCCAGCGCCAAAGGGTGGCGCTGGCGAGGGCGCTCGTGGCCGAGCCGAACGCGCTGCTGCTCGACGAGCCGTTCGCCGCCCTCGATCCGGCCCTGCGTGTCAAAATGCGCCTGGAACTGAGCCAGTGGCAGCAGCGCCTGGACGTGCCCATGATCCTGATCACTCATGATCCGGAAGATGCGCGCATCCTGGGCGAGCATGTGCTGTACTTGCGCGACGGACAGATCGATAACAGGGAAGAACACATGGCATTGGGTGAACGCATTGGATAAATCAGCGGCAGCGGAAATCGGCCTGCAAGGCTCGGTATGGATGACGGTGGGAGGCGAGCACCTGGGTGGCGCCGGCCGGGTGGAATTGCTGGGCGCCATCGCCGAGTGCGGCTCCATCACGCAGGCGGCCAAGCTCGTCAAGATGAGCTACAAGGCGGCCTGGGACGCGATCGACGCGATGAACAACCTGGCCGGCGAGCCGCTGGTCGAACGCCTGACGGGCGGCAAGGGCGGCGGCGGCACGCGGCTGACGCAACGGGGACGCCAGCTGGTCGACAATTTCCGCATCATCGAGCGCGAGCATGCGCGCTACCTGCGCCAGCTGGGCAGCCAGGCCGAAGGCATCGCCGACGATCTTTTACTCATACGGAGAATGGCCATGAAAACCACGGCACGCAACCAATTCCTGGGCAAGGTGGCCGAACTGAAACAGGGCGCCGTCAACGACGAAGTCACGCTGGAATTGCCCGGTGGCCAGCACATCGTGGCCATCGTCACGCAAGGCAGCAGCGCCAGCCTGGGCCTGGTGCCGGGCGCGGAAGCGTTTGCGCTGATCAAGGCATCGTCGATCATCCTCGTGGCCGACAGCGCAGGCGCGCGCTTTTCCGCACGCAACCAGCTGGCCGGGCTGGTGACGCGCGTGCAGACGGGCGCCGTCAACACGGAAGTGGTGCTGGACTTGCCACGCGGCGGCACGATCGCCGCCATCATCACCAACCAGAGCAGCACCGAGCTGGGCATCGAGATCGGCAGCAGTGTGACGGCGATTTTCAAGGCGTCCAGCGTGATCCTGGGCGTGCCGGCGTAAATGGGGTAGGTCGGATTAGCGCGCAAGCGCGTAATCCGACAAGGTTCCGGGGCCTGACCCCAGTTTTACGTTGCAGGCTTAATCCTTCAGCCTGGACAACCAATCGGCCGCCGCCGCCAGCGCCTGCTCCAGTTCCTGCGCCGTCTGCGCCAGCAGCGCTGGCACCTCGTCGAGGCGGCCCGCATCGATGGCTTCCTCGGTGGCGAACGCGGTGCGGATCAGGCGTTTCGTGCCCAGGGTGCCGACGGAGCCGCGCACGCTGTGCAGGATGCGCGCCACGTCGCTGTGGCGGCCTGCCTGCAAGGCTGTTTCGGCATCGCGCATGGGCGTCATGCCCTTGTTCAGCGCGTCTTCCACCATGCGCCGCAGCACGCCGCGCCCCTTCGCGTCGCGCCCCATCACGCGCATCAGCGGCGCCATGGAAAACACTTCCTCATCGGCGACGGGCGCCGGCCCCGCCGTCTGCACTGGCGGGCGCTTGGGCAGGTGGCGCAGGATCACTTCCATCATCTCTTCCACCACCACGGGCTTGGCGATGAAATCGCTGATGCCGGCCGTCATGCAGCGCTCGCGCTCGGACGCCAGCACGCCGGCCGTCATGGCGATCACGGGCAGGCTCAAGCGTAGTTCCGTGCGGATGATGTGGGTGGCGCTGAAGCCGTCCATGACGGGCATCTGCATGTCCATCAGCACGATGTCGTAGCGCAGCGCTTCCGTGCGCAGCCGTTCCACGGCCTGCAAGCCGTCGCCCACCACGTCGAGGGTGGCGCCCATGTGTTCGAGGATGCCGCGCGCCACGGCCTGGTTCAAATGGTTGTCTTCCACCAGCAGGAAATGCACGCCGGCCAGTTCCGTGCCCAGCGGCTGCTGCAGCATGCGCTGCTCGCCGCCGTCGTGCTTGGTAATCAGCGCCTGGTGCAGGGCATCGAACAGGCTCGAGCCCGTGATGGGCTTCATCAGCACGACATCGGCCTCGGCCGCGCTGGAGATTTCCTCGAGGTGGTTGCGGGCGAAGGCGTTGACCATCACCACGATGGGCTGGCGCTGGCCGCTGGCTGCCTGGCGGATGGCCTTGGCCGTGGCCAGGCCGTCCATCACGGGCATGTGCCAGTCGGCCAGCACCACGTCGTACGGCTGCTGCTGCGCCAGGCGCTCGCGGTACAGTTCGATAGCGGCAAAGCCGGAGTCCACTTCGTCGGCCAGCCAGCCCCACGCCTCGATCAGCTTGACGATCAGTTCGCGCGTGGTGCGGTTGTCGTCGGCCACCAGCAGGCGCAGCTGGCCCAGGGTGGGCGTGCGCCGCGTTTCGGCCGGCTGCGCCAGCATCTCGAACGGCACGCTGAACCAGAAGCGGCTGCCCTTGCCTTCGCTGCTGG
The DNA here is from genome assembly GCF_001758725.1 of Janthinobacterium sp. HH106. Lineage (NCBI taxonomy): Bacteria > Pseudomonadati > Pseudomonadota > Betaproteobacteria > Burkholderiales > Oxalobacteraceae > Janthinobacterium > Janthinobacterium sp. HH106. The sequence continues at coordinate 132,420 of NZ_LRIC01000012.1, forward strand.
CGACGGCGATGTCGCCGCCCATCATGTGGATCAGCTGCTTGCTGATGGCCAGGCCCAGGCCCGTGCCGCCGAAGCGCCGCGTGATGCTTTGGTCGCCCTGCGAAAACGCGGCAAACAGCTGCTGTTGCTGCAGTTCCGTCATGCCGATGCCCGTGTCGCGCACTTCGAAGCGCAGCCAGGCACGGCCGTTGTCCTTCTCGGCCAGGCTGACGGCCACCACCACTTCGCCGCTCTCGGTGAACTTGATCGCATTGCCGGCCAGGTTGACGAGAATCTGCTGCAGGCGCTGGGCGTCGCCCATGAGGCGGCGCGGCACGTCGGGCTCGACGGCAATCGCCAGTTCCAGCTCCTTTTCGCCCGCATTCATCGTCATCGTCGTGGCCAGCGTGTTCATGACTTCGTCGAGGTCGAATTCGACGGGCGACAATTCCATGCGGCGCGCCTCGATCTTCGAATAATCGAGCACGTCGTTGAGGATGCCCAGCAGCGACTGGCCCGCCACGCGCACCATGGTCAGATACTTGCGCTGTTCCGTATCGAGCTTGGTATTGCCCAGCAAATACACCATGCCCAGCACGGCATTGAGGGGCGTGCGGATTTCATGGCTCATGTTGGCCACGAAATCGCTCTTCGCGCGGTTGGCCGCCTCGGCCCGGTCGCGCTCCTGTTCCAGCTCCGCCGCGCGCGATTCGAGCTCCTGCTGCAAGCGGTCGCGCTCGCTCATCAGGCCGTTGAACGCTTCCGTCAGCTCGCCGATCTCGTCGCGCTGCTGCACGGGCACGGGAGTGAAACGGCTGCCGCTGGTGCGCAGCGCCTGCAGGGTGTCGCGCAGGCGCACCAGCGGCGAGAGCAGGCGCACGGTGACCCAGCCCAGCACGGCTGCGGCCAGCAGCGAGGCGAGGATGCTCCACAGCACCAACCGGTACAGCACGCCGTCGAACGGTTCGAAGGCGTCGTCGAGGGGCAGCGAGGCGGCCAGCAGCCAATTTACGGATTTCAGGCGCTTGAAGCTGTTGACGGCCGTGATGCCGCGGCTGTTGGTGCTGACCATGGTGCCTTCGCCATCGTCCTTCAGCAGCCGGGTGGTCGTCAGGTTGGCGTTCGGCAGGCGCGGCTGCAGCAAACGGCTGGTGTCGGGATGCAGCACATAGCGCGGCACGGCGCCGCGCGTGAGGACGAAGTAATAGCCGCTCTTGCCGATCTTTTCTGAGCGCAACCTCCCCAGCAGGTTATCCTTGTACAGGCGCAGCACGCCGATCACCACGCCGGCCACCTGGCCATCGGCGCCCAGCACGGGCGCGACCATCTGCACGATGGGCATGCCGCTCGATTTGCCCAGCATCGGCTCGGTGATCATGGGCTGGCGCGTGCGCAGCACGGTCTGGAAATACTCGCGCTCGGCGACGTTGATGCCGGCGCGCCCCGCCACTTCCGGCATGTCGGCCACGACGGCGCCGTGCGCGTCGAGCACCAGCACGTCGTCGAACAGCACCAGCATCGAGCGGCGCGAATAGTATTCGCGCAATTGGGCGGGCTGGGCGATCAGTTCCGGCGGCTGCTGCCGGGCCGTCAGGGTGACGATCTGCAGCAGCATGCCCAGCTTGTCGTCGAGCTCGGCGGCGGTGCGGCTGATCAGGGACGACTGCTGGCTCAACAGTACCTTGGTGAAATCGTCGCGCATGTGCTGCACCTGGATCATGGTGACCAGCGCGATCATGGCGATCGAGGTCAGGCTGGTGGCCAGCGCGACTTTTGCTTTGATGCCGAGAGGCTTCATGATTTCCTTTTCAGTACCGGGCGGCACAGGCGGCAGATAATGCTGTCAGGAATTTTCCTATCAATACCCCAGCTTGGCAAGCGCCGCCACGCAAATTGCCCTCTCCGCATGGGCTTTTGACGATGTTGCCATATAATTAAAGTCGGAACGTCGTTTATTCAGCGAAATTGCGGTGAAATTGGCACACGGCAACCCTGTATGCAGTAAACTTGTTGTTGCATTTTCTAAAAGGTACCGACATGACTGAAGCGCTACTCACTCCAACCTCGCCCACAGTGACCGTGGAAGCGTTGCGTGCGCGATGCTCGACCTGCAGCATGCATCAATTGTGTCTGCCGATGGGCCTCGACGTGGGCGACATGGACAGACTGGACCAGATCATCGGCCGCCGCCGCAAGATCGTGCGCGGCGCTTCGCTGTTCCGCATCGGCGACTCGTTCCAGAACCTGTATGCGATCCGTCTGGGCCACTTCAAGACCTACCAGATCAATCCGGGCGGCGAAGAGCAGGTGACGGGTTTCCAGATGGCGGGCGAACTGCTGGGCATGGACGCCATCAGCGCCGACCGTCACCACTGTAATGCGGTGGCGCTGGAAGACAGTGAAGTGTGTGAAATCCCGTTTTCCAGCCTGGAACAATTGCTGGGCAATATGCCGACCCTGCTGCGCCATTTCCACCGCATGATGAGCCAGGAAATCACGCGCGAGCAAAGTGTCATGCTGTTGCTGGGCAACATGCAGGCGACGCAGCGTTTTGCCGCCTTTATCGTCAACCTGGCGTCGCGCTATGAAGCGCGCGGCTATTCGGCCAGCAAATTTCAGTTGCGCATGTCGCGCGAGGAAATCGGCAACTACCTGGGCCTGACCATCGAAAGCGTCAGCCGTTTATTGTCGAAATTCAAGAAGGAAGGCTGGCTGCGCGTTTCCAACCGCGAGATCGAGATCTTGCAGCCGGCCAAGTTAAAAGCTATTACAGCCGGCACCGACGTCTGCAAGTAACAGCACCGTCAAAACCTGCTGCGCGTCGTGCTTTGCGGCCTGCGATGCTCGCTGTGCTATAGCACAGCTGTGCTTCTCAGCCACAAATCACTGCCGCTCGCTACGGTTTTTTCCCGGCGCTGTACGTTATAGCTCTTCATCCGCGTGCAGCGCGATGCTGCGTTGCACGGGCCAGGTCCAGATGCCGGACAGGCGCCACTCGCGTTTGTCGTTTTCCACCAGCACTTGCCAGCGGCTGCGCTCGAGCATCGGCAGCGCCACGGAAAAATTGCCGGCCGCATCGGGCTGCACCAGCAGCTTGATATCCTTTTCCGGCAGGGTCGCATGCGCCAGGTGCAGCTGCAAAGGCCCCTGGTACGCCTTGCCGAAGCTGTGCACGGAGCCGCTCAGGCGCGCTGCAGCGACGTCATACGACAGGGTCGTATCCATGGCCAGGTCGCTGGCGATCGTGTCGCGCTTCAAATCCTGGTTGATCGCCTTGCCCTGCTTGTAATAGTCGCCCACCACCAGCGCATCGGGCTGCGTAAACGCGATATAGCCCATGAAGCTGCCGACGACCACGGACAGGCCGGGACCGATCATCAGCAGCCATGGCCAGCGATGCTTGTACCAGGGGGCAACGGGAGGTTGCAGTTTCAGACTGTCGGACATGGTATTTCTCCTGTGTTTCTGGTATACGGCCAGCCCCCATGCGGGGACCGGCCTTCCTGCATTAGCGCGGCACGATGAACACCGCGCTTTCGCGCACGTGCAGCGACGGGTCGTCCAGCGAGTGCAATTCGATCGCAATCTTGTTCGAGCCCTTCTCGCCGACGCCGTGCGGCACGCGCAGGCGGATCGGCCAGCCCAGCGTTTCCGTCGGCTGCAAGGTCACTTCGTCGCGCGTCAGCAAGGTCAGGCCCGGCAAGCCGGATGCGCTGATTTTGAAATGCTGGCTTTGCTCCGAGGTGTTCATGATCTGCAGACGATAGACGTTTTCGATCATGCCGTCTTCCACCTCGCGTCCCATCGAACCGCGGTCGCGGATCACGTCCATTTTCAGGGGCGTGCGCAGGGCCAGCGACGTACACACGGCGATGATGATCAGGGCCAGGATGGACGTGTAGATCAGCACGCGCGGGCGCATGGCGCGCTGGCGGATCTGCTTCGAATTGAAGTTGTTTTCCATCGCATGGTCGGTGCTGTAGCGTATCAGGCCACGCGGCCGCTCGACCTTGTCCATCACGGTATTGCAGGCATCGACGCAGGCGGCGCAGCCGATGCATTCATACTGCAGGCCGTTGCGGATATCGATACCGGTCGGACACACCTGCACGCACAGGGTGCAATCGATGCAGTCGCCCAGCTTGTCGTTGTTGCCGGCCTTCTTGCTCATGGCGCCGCGTGGTTCGCCGCGCTTGGCATCGTAGGTGATGATCAGGGTGTCCTGGTCGAACATGGCGCTCTGGAAGCGCGCGTAGGGGCACATGTATTTGCACACCTGCTCGCGCAGCCAGCCCGCGTTGCCGTAGGTTGCCAGGCTGTAGAACAAGACCCAGAACCATTCCCAGGGACCGAAATTGAGGGTGGTCACCTCGCGCGCCAGTTCCTTGATCGGCGTGAAGTAGCCGACAAAGGTAAAGCCCGTCCACAGGGCGATGGCGCCCCATACCAGGTGCTTGGCCGTCTTCTTGAACGCCTTGCGCACGGAGGGGCCCTGCTTGTCGAGGGCCATGCGCGCGCTGCGCGTGCCCTCGATGCGGCGTTCGACCCACAGGAAGATTTCCGTGTATACCGTTTGCGGGCAAGAAAACCCGCACCACACCCGCCCGGCAATGGCCGTGACGAGGAATAACAAATACGCACAGATGATCAGCAGGGCCGCCAGATAGATGAAATCCTGGGGCCACAGCACGACGCCGAAAATGTAGAACTTGCGCGTGGTCAAATCGAACAGCAGGGCTTGCCTGCCATTCCAGGTCAACCACGGCAAGCCGTAGAACGCGAGCTGGGTAAGCCATACGCATACCCATCGCCAGGTAGCGTAGCGTCCTTTGGCCTCGCGAGGGTAGATTTGCTCGCGGGCCGCATACATCTTGATGACTTGAGGTTCCATTACATCATTTCACGGGCGTCTGGGGATTCGACAGGCTCCAGACATACGCCGACAGCACGTGTACCTTGGATTCGCCGAGGAAGTCGCTGAAGGCCGGCATGGTGTTGTTGCGACCCTTGCGCACGGTTTCCATGATGGTATCGGCGCTGCCGCCGTACAGCCAGATCTTGTCCGTCAGGTTAGGCGCGCCGAGCATCTGGTTGCCCTTCGCATCGGCGCCGTGACAGGCCATGCAGGCGCCGAACTTGGCCTTGCCCAGCACGGACTTGACGGGGTCCGACGTGGAACCGGACAGACTCAGCACGTAATGGGCCACGTTCTCGACATCTTTTTCGGAACCGAGCGCGGCGCCCATCGGCGGCATCTGCCCATTGCGGCCGTGCATGATGGTGGTCTTGATGATGTCGGGATCACCGCCATACAGCCAGTCCTTGTCCGTCAGGTTGGGGAAGCCCTTGTTGCCGCGGGCATCCGAACCGTGGCACTGCGCGCAGTAGGTCAGGAACAGACGCTGGCCGATCGCTTGCGCCTGCGGATCGGCGGCCACCGTCTTCAAGTCCTGGCTCAGGTACTTGTTGAACAGGGGGCCGTAGTCGGCTTCCGCCTTCTTCAGCTCTTCCTCGTACTGGCCCGTCGATTTCCAGCCCAGGCTGCCGGCGTAGGTGCCCAGGCCCGGGTACAGGAACAGGTAGGCCAGCGCGAAGACGATGGTGATGTAGAACAGCCACATCCACCAGCGCGGCATCGGCGTATTGAGTTCCTTCAAGTCCTCGTCCCACACGTGGCCCGTGGTGCCGTCGGCGGGGGCGCCGGCGGCCACTTTCACTTTCGACTGCGAGTACAGCAGCACGCCGCAGCCGATGATGCCCAGCAGGGACAGCACGACGATGTAGATATTCCAGAAGCCATTGGTAAAGTCAGCCATGGTTGCGCTCCCCTTGTGCCGGCGCGGCATCGGCCGGATAGTCGAGCGCCTCGTCGGCGAACGGCAGGCGTGCCGCCGCGTCGAAGTCGCCATTGCTGCGGCTGAACGTCCACCACAGGATGCCCACGAATGTCATAAAGGAAACCACCGTCATGACGCTGCTGGCGCTGTCAAACAGGTTTTCGATTGCCATGCTAATTCCTTGTTTTGATTAATGTACCGAGGCCTTGCAGATAGGCGACCAGGGCGTCTTCTTCCGTCTTGTCCTGCAGCTGCGCGGGGCCGGCGGCGATCTCTTCGTCGCTGTACGGCTGGCCCAGGCGTTTCAGGGCGCGCATCTTCGGCATGATGTCGTCAGGCACCAGCTTGGTCTTCGCCAGCCATGGGTAGGCCGGCATGTTCGACTCGGGCACCACGTCGCGCGGGTTGTTCAAGTGCGTGCGGTGCCATTCGTCGCTGTAGCGGGCGCCCACGCGGGCCAGGTCCGGCCCCGTGCGCTTGGAACCCCACTGGAACGGACGGTCGTAGACGAACTCGCCGGCGACCGAATAGTGGCCATAGCGTTCCGTTTCCGCGCGCAGCGGACGCACCATCTGCGAGTGGCAGTTGTAGCAGCCTTCGCGCACGTAGATGTCGCGGCCCGCCAGGCGCAGCGGCGAATACGGCTTCAGGCCGGCGACGGGCTCCGTCGTGCTCTTCTGGAAGAACAGGGGGACGATCTCGACGGCGCCGCCGATGCTGATCACCACCGTGACCAGGGCGATCAGCAGCCAGGGGTTTTTCTCAATCCATGCATGTGAAAATTTCATTTGCTTTCGCTCCTATCAGGCGTGCGCCGCGTTCAGTTCCGGAATGCGGGCGACGGGGAGTTTGCTGCCGCGCAGAGTCATCCAGGTGTTGTAGCCCATGATGCACATACCCGACAGGTACAGCAGGCCGCCGGCCACGCGCACCACGTAGTACGGATACGTTGCTTTCACGCTCTCGACAAAGGTGTAGGTCAGGGTGCCGTCCGGATTGACCGCGCGCCACATCAGGCCCTGCATCACGCCGGCGATCCACATCGCGGCGATGTACAGCACGATGCCGATGGTGGCCACCCAGAAGTGCACGTCGACCAGGCGCGTGCTGTGCATCTGCGTGCGGCCCGCCAGGCGCGGCAGCAGGTAGTAGATCGAACCCATGGTGATGAAGCCCACCCAGCCCAGGGCGCCCGCATGCACGTGGGCAACGGTCCAGTCGGTGTAGTGCGACAGCGAGTTGATGGTCTTGATCGACATCATCGGACCTTCGAAGGTGGCGATGCCGTAGAACGACAGCGAGACGATCATGAATTTCAGGATCGGATCGGTGCGCAGCTTGTGCCAGGCGCCCGACAGGGTCATGATGCCGTTGATCATGCCGCCCCAGCTTGGTGCCAGCAGGACCAGCGAGAAGACCATGCCGATCGATTGCGTCCAGTCAGGCAATGCCGTGTAGTGCAGGTGATGCGGGCCCGCCCACATGTAGGTGAAGATCAGCGCCCAGAAGTGGACGATCGACAGACGGTACGAGTACACGGGGCGCTCGGCCTGTTTCGGGATGAAGTAGTAGACCATGCCCAGGTAGCCGGCGGTCAGGATGAAGCCCACCGCGTTATGGCCGTACCACCACTGGATCATGGCGTCCTGCACGCCCGCATACGCGGAATACGACTTGGTGAACGAGGCTGGCATGACGGCGCCATTGACCACGTGCAAAATCGTCACGGCCAGGATGTAGGCGCCGAAGAACCAGTTGGCCACATAGATGTGCTTGACCTTGCGCTTGATCAGGGTGCCGAAGAAGACGATGGCGTAGGCGATCCAGACGACGGCGATGAGGATGGCGATAGGCCATTCCAGCTCGGCGTATTCCTTGCCGCGGGTCAGGCCCATGGGCAGGCTGACGACCGCGCACAGGATTACCGCTTGCCAGCCCCAGAAGGTAAAGGCGGCCAGTTTGTCGGAAAACAGGCGCACCTGGCAGGTGCGTTGCACGACGTAGTACGAGGTGGCGAACAGGCCGCAGATGCCGAAGGCGAAAATCACCGCATTCGTGTGCAGCGGACGCAAGCGTCCGTATGTCAGCCATGGTATGTCGAGGTTCAGGGCAGGCCAGGCCAGCTGAGCGGCGATGATAACGCCAACCAGCATGCCGATGATGCCCCATACCACAGTAGCGACCGCGAATTGCTTCACGATCTTGTAGTTATAGTTCAGCGATTGATCCACAAAGACTCTCCCTGGAATTACTATTTATGATGGTGGCCAGAGAGTAAGTGTTTGACCGCGAAAAAACTTTGATGTGGATCAAAATTCCCCGGATGAAATAAGCGTAGCGAACTGGCATCGAAATAAAGTGATATTTCGATCAAAAAAGCCGTACAAGATCCCTGCAAAAAGGGCATGTGGAGCAGACGCGCCGGCCATGGCGTGCGGGACGCCGGCCGGGCGATGAAGTCAGGGATGCGGTTCGCCGGGCGCCGGCTTGACCGTCGTATCGTCGTCCTGCAGCACGCGCAGGCCCGGTCCGACGAGGTCGTCGAACTGGCCGCTGTCCGAGGCCGTGAAATACACCCACAGGGCGATGAAGACGACCACGACGCTCAGGGGGATGAGGAGATACAGTGCTTCCATGTTCAGGCTTTCCGCAGGCGCAGGGCGTTGGCGATGACGACGGCCGAGCTGGCAGCCATGCCGACGCCGGACAGCCAGGGGTTCAAGAAGCCCAGCGCGGCGGCCGGGATGGCCGTCAGATTGTACAGCGTGGCCCAGCCCAGGTTCTCGCGGATGATGCGCATGCTGCGCGCGGCCGTCTTGGCCGTGTCGAGCACGGACACCAATTGGCTCGACAGCAGCACCGTGTCCGCATGCGCTTGCGCCAGCGCGGCGCCGGAGCCCATGGCGAAGGACACGTCGGCACCGCTCAGCACGGCGGCGTCGTTGATGCCGTCGCCCACCATCGCCACCACGGCACCCGTCGCCTGCAATTGCTGCACGAAATCGAGCTTTTCATCGGGCAGGCATTCGCCGCAGGCCGTGGCGATGCCCAGCTCCGCCGCCACGCTTTGCGTCAGCGCTTCCTGGTCACCGCTCAGCAGCACGACTTGCTTGCCGTGCCGGTGGAAATACGCGACCACGTCGCGCGCTTCCGGGCGCAGCGCGTCGCTGAGCAGGAAGCGCGTCAGCCAGCGCCCCTGCGTGCCCAGGTACAGCGGCGTCATTCCCTGCATGCCGACGGCCGTGTCACCCAGCGGCGGACCCGCGATGGCGGCGACAAAGGCCGCATTGCCCAGGCGGTAGCGCACGCCGTCGACGAGGCCCTCGAGGCCCTGCCCCTGCACTTCCTGTAATTGTTCCGCATGCGTGCGCGGTGTTTCTCCCGCTGCTGCCAGGATCGCCTGTGCCAGCGGATGGGCGCTGCCCGCCTCCAGCGCGGCGGCCACCTGCAGGCAGTCGTCTTCCGTCATGCCGTCCAGGCCCTCGATCTGTTTCAGCACGGGCCGGCCCAGGGTCAATGTCCCCGTCTTGTCGAAGACGATGTGGGTGGCGCGGTGCAGGGTTTCCAGCACGTGCGGCTGGACGATCAGCACGCCGCGCCGCAGCAGGCTGTCGGTGGCGGCCGCCAGCGCCGTCGGCGTGGCGAGAGACAGCGCGCACGGGCACGAGACAACCAGCACGGCAATGGCCACGGGCCACGCCTGCGACGGGTCGTGCCAGCTCCAGAAGGCGAACACGGCGACGGCAAACAGCAGCAGGCCCAGTACGAACCAGGCGGCGACCTTGTCGGCCCACTGCGCGATCTGCGGCTTGCCGCTGCCGGCCCGCTCGATCAGCTTCAACAGGTCGGACAAGGTGCTTTCGCGCGCCGGTTTCAGTACGCGCAAGATCAGTGCCGCGCTGGCATTGATTGCGCCGCCCGGCACCCGCTCGCCCAGTTTGCGGCGCTGCGCCGCGCTCTCGCCCGTCAGCAGCGATAAATCGAGCGCGCTCGTGCCTTCGATGATGACGCTGTCGGCGGCGATCGCCTCGCCCGGCTTGACCAGGATGATGTCACCGACGGCCAGGCTGCCGGCCGGCACCAGGGTGGTGGCGCGGTTGTCGGGAAAGCCCGCCATCAGCGAGGCGGACGCGGGCAAGGCATGCTGCAGCCTTTCCAGCGCCGAGGCAGCCTTGCGGCGCGCCTGCAGCTCGAAATAGCGGCTGCACAGCAGCAGAAAAATGAACATCGTGGCCGAGTCGTAATACACCTCGCCGCGGCCCGTAAACGTCGCCACCACGCTGCCGAAGAACGCTGCCAGGATGCCCAGCGCCACGGGCACGTCCATGCCCAGGGTGCGCGCGCGCAGGCTGGCCCAGGCGCCCTGGAAAAACGGCATGGCCGAATAGCAGATGGCGGGCAGGGTCAAGAGCAGGCTGGCCCAGCGCATCAGGCTGGCCATATTGTCGTCCAGCGTGCCGTCTTCGGCCGCCAGGTAGGCGGGTGCCACGTACATCATCACCTGCATCATCGACAGGCCGGCCACGAACAGCTGGCGGCCTAGCGTCTTGCTGGCTTTTTGCAGGCGTTCGCCATGGCGCACGGCGTCATACGGATAGGCCGTGTAGCCGACTTGCCGCACGGCTTGCAGGATATCGCCCGGCTCGCACTGCGCGCGGCTCCAGCGCACGTACAGGCGCTCCGTGGCGACGTTCAGGCTGGCCGCCTGCACGCCTGGCAGGCGCGTCAATTGACGTTCGATCAGCCAGACGCAGGCGGCGCAGCGGATGCCTTCGACAGACAGGGTCGCTTCGCAGCTGCTGGCGTCGCGCGCGAATTGCGCGTCGTCATTGCTGTACAAACGCAGTTCGGGCGGCACCATGGTGGCGTCAGCCGCGTTGACGGCGTATTCGTCGCGGTCGCGGTAGTAGGCGCTCTGGCCGATGTCGACGATGGTTTGCGCCACCGCTTCGCAGCCGGGGCAGCACATGGCGCGCGGCACGTCGTCGATGGTGACGTGCCAGCTCGAGCCGCTGGGTACGGGCAAGCCGCAATGGAAGCAGGCGGAGGGTTGTAAAACTGCATTCATAAGTTTGTTTTCATGCGTCTTTTCATGGATGGCCCGTGACGCACAGGGCGTCGAGCCAGCCCAGCGAGACGCCATTCGCTGCGCGCAGCAGGCCCAGCAAGCCAAAGCCCAGCACCAGCACGCCGCTGGCGATGCGCACGGGGCGGCGCTGCATCTGTGCGCGCAGGCGCGTGCCCAGCAGTCCCATGCCCAGCAACGTGGGCAGGGTGCCCAGGCCGAAGGCGGCCATCGTGGCCGCGCCGCTCAGGGCCGAGCCTTGCATCATGGCCGTCAGCAGGGCGCTGTAGACCATGCCGCACGGCACCCAGCCCCACAGGCCGCCCACGGCCAGCGCCTTGAACGGCGTATCCATGGGCATCAGCGGTTTCAGCAGGGGACGCACGCGGCGCCAGACGACGTTGCCCGCCGCTTCCAGCCGGGCCAGGCCGCGCCAGGCATCCATCAGGTACAGGCCCAACGCCACCAGCATCAGGTTGGCCAGCCAGTAGCCGGCCACTTGCAGTGACGCCATGTGCAGCATGCCGGCGCCGGCCAGGCTGCCGGCCAGGGCGCCGGCCAGCATGTAGCTGCCTATGCGCCCGCCGTTGTAGGCCAGCACGCGCAGCACATTGGCCTGCACGGTTGTCTGCAATGCCGGGCGCGCCACGGCGATGGCGATCACGGGGCGCGCTGGCGCGGGAGCGGCACCGCCGCTGATCGACAGGGCGCCCACGATGCCGCCGCACATGCCGATGCAGTGCACGCTGCCGGCCAGGCCGACCAGGAACATGGGCACGAGGCTGAGGGCGTTCATCGGGCGGTGTTACACCGTTTTCGAGTAGCGCAGCGGCTGCACCGCGTCCGGCGCCGCGTTGGCGCGCGCCATGGTCAGGTAGCGGTCGAAAACCATGCAGATATTGCGGATCAGCAAGCGCCCTTTCGGCGTCACCGTCAGCCAGTCTTCCTCGATGACGAGCAAGCCGTCACGCGCCAGTTCGCGCAGCTTTTCCAGTTCCGTGGCGAAGTAGCTGCGGAATTTCACGGGGTGCGCCTGCTCGATGGTGGCGATCGACAATTCGAAATTGCACATCAGCATCTGGATGATGATACGGCGTAATAAATCGTCCGTATCGAGCTTGATGCCGCGCGCGATCGGCAGCACGCCTTCGTCGAGCTTTTCATAGTACGCGTCGAGCGTCTTTTCATTCTGGCTGTAGACGGCGCCGACGGAACTGATGGCCGACACGCCGCAGGCGATCAGGTCCGCTTCCGCGCGCGTGGAATAGCCCTGGAAATTGCGGTGCAAGCGGCCCTGGCGCTGCGCCACGGCCAGGTCGTCCGTCGGCTTGGCGAAATGGTCCATGCCGATGTAGACATAGCCGGCGGCGGTCAGGCGCGCGATGCACAGGCCCAGCATGGCCAGCTTGGTGGCGCTGTCGGGCATGTCGGCGTCGAGGATGCGGCGCTGCGGCTTGAACAGGTGCGGCATGTGCGCGTAGTGGTACAGGGCGATGCGGTCGGGGCTGGCGTTGATCACCTTGCGCAAGGTTTCCGTCATCGTGTCCAGGTTTTGCTTGGGCAGGCCGTAGATCAGGTCGATGCTGATCGAGCGGAAACCGGCGTCGCGCGCCGCCTGCATGATGGCCACCGTTTCCGCTTCCGGCTGGATGCGGTTGACGGCTTTTTGCACGTCCGCGTCGAAATCCTGCACGCCCAGGCTGATGCGATTAAAGCCTTGCGCGCGCAGGGAAAACACGCGCTCGCGCGACACGGTGCGCGGGTCGATTTCGATCGAATATTCGCCGTCTTCATCGGACGCGAACTCGAAATGCTGGCGCAGGTGCGCCATCAGTTCGTCCATCTGCTTTTCGCTCAGGTAGGTGGGCGTGCCGCCGCCGAAGTGCAATTGCTCGATCTGGTTCATGCCGGCAAACAGCTTGCCCTGCATGGCGATTTCCTGTTTCAGGTAGCTGAGGTAGGTGGCGGCCTTGCTGCGGTCTTTCGTGATGATCTTGTTGCAGGCGCAGTAGTAGCACAGGGTGTCGCAGAACGGCACGTGCACGTACAGCGACAGCGGACGTCGGCCGCCGCGCATGCGCAGGGCGGCCAGCGCTTCGAGGAAATTGCCGTAGCCAAAGTCGGCACTGAAACGGTCGGCGGTCGGATACGACGTGTAGCGGGGGCCGGACTGGCTCATCTTGCCGATGATGACCGGGTCGAATTCGACGACGGCGTCCAGGTCGGCGGAAGCACTGCTGAGGAGTGTAGGCATGATGTGTTTTGATGTCTTGAAAGGTTTAGGCGGCCAGGCGTTTCATGGCGGGTTTGCCGGCGTTCGCGGCGCCGCCCTTGCCGCCGGGCATGGCGACGCGGCGCGGTGGCGGCATCTTGCCGAAATTGAACAGGCTCACGGCTTGCGACAGGCTGGCTGCTTCTTCCGCCAGGCGCGTGGCGGCCGCGGCGGCTTCTTCCACCAGGGCCGCGTTCTGCTGCGTCACCTGGTCCATGTGGGCGATGGCCTGGTTGACCTGGTCGACGCCGATGCTCTGCTCGCGCGAGGCGATGGAAATTTCCTGCATGATCGCCGTCACCTGCTTGACGGAGCTGACCACCTGTTCCATGGTGGCGCCCGCGCGGTTCACCTGCAGCATGCCGGCGCCCACCTTGCCGACGGAAATTTCGATCAGTTGCTTGATGTCCTTGGCCGCCACGGACGAGCGCTGCGCCAGGTTGCGCACTTCGCCCGCCACCACGGCAAAGCCCCTGCCCTGCTCGCCGGCGCGCGCCGCTTCCACGGCCGCGTTCAGGGCCAGGATGTTGGTCTGGAAGGCGATGCCTTCGATCAGGCCGATGATGTCGACGATCTTCTTTGACGAGGTGTTGATGTCGTCCATGGTGGTGATCACTTCGGAAACGATCTCGCCGCCCTGCACCGCCACTTTCGAGGCGGCCACGGCCAGTTCATTCGCCTGCACCGAGTTGTCCGCGTTCTGTTTCACGGTCGACGAGAATTCCTCGATGCTCGACGCCGTCTCTTCAAGGCTGGCCGCCTGCGATTCCGTACGGCCCGACAGGTCCATATTGCCGACGGCGATTTGCTTGGTGGCCACGGCCATGGTTTCCACGTTGATGCGCACGTCGCGGATGGTGGCGATCAGGTTGCTGTTCATCTGTTGCAGGGCGCGCAGCAGCTGGCCCATTTCATCCGTGCTGTCCGTTTCAAAACTGCCCGACAGATCGCCGGCGGCAATGGCCCGCGCGCCGTTCAGGGCCTTGCCCAGCGGCTTGAGCACGGACATGCGCAAGGTGTACCAGAGGAAGACGTTGATCAGGAAACCGAACAGGGTGGCGCCGAAGATGGCGTAATTGGTGATCTTGCCGCCGCTGGCGAACAGGCTGATGATGCACACCAGCAGCTGCAGGCAGTTGACGATGGAGGTGGCGGCCCAGATGCGCAGGTTGAGCGACATGTGCGTCAGGTTGTGCAGCAGGTGCGCCAGGCCCGGGCGCACGATCTGGCCATGCTTGATGACGATGTTGCCGCCTTCCTTGTTGCGGATGGCCGCGTAGGCTTCCTCGGCCGCCTTGACCTGGTCCTTGTCGGCCTTCACGCGCACCGACATGTAGCCGATGGTCTTGCCCGCTTCGCGGATGGGCGTGACATTGGCGCGCACCCAGTAAAAATCGCCGTTCTTGCAGCGGTTCTTGACCAGGCCCGTCCAAGGTGTGCCGGCCTGAATCGACGCCCACAGGTCGGCAAACGCCTCGGCCGGCATGTCCGGGTGGCGCACGATGTTCTGGGGCGAACCGAGCAGCTCTGCCTCGCTGAAGCCGCTGACCTGGCTGAAGTACGGATTCACGTAGACGATATTGCCGTTCATATCCGTTTTCGACACGATGGCCTGGTCGTCCTGGACGAGGACTTCACGGTTAGTCACTGGCAAATTTTGTCGCATGGTCGCGGCTTCCTGGTCGGTTAAATGAGCAATTGGTAAGTAAGACTTGCACGATTGCAAGAATGGAGATCAGTGTAAGGAGTCGCCTGCGCAAATTTATTGATGTAGATCAAAATCCTCCAGATTGGCTCGGGTAATTTGCCGCAGCTCTCAAGCCAGTCCCATTTCGTCCCGGCAGCTTTTCGTTTATAGTGCCAAATTGGCTATTTCTTTTGCTAAGCTGCACTATTTTCCAGAGCAGCGGTCCTTTTCAGGAGACGCATGGGTTTATTCGATTTTTTCCGCAGCCCTCCCTCGCGCGATGCCTTTGCGCAGATCGTCCTGCGGCAGATCGGCCAGGATGGCCTGGCATCCGACAGCCGCTATGAACGGGAACAGTTTCGCATCGTGTCGGGCAGCGACGACGGGCATGTTTTCAATCTGGACAATGCCTACCGCGACTATTGCGCCGCGCCGCGCAAGCAGCGTGCACACGTCGTGCAGCACTACCTGAGCATCTACTCGGCTCCCGGCGTGCCATCCAGCTTTGCCGACGCCCGCGCCAGCCTGATGCCCGTACTGCGCAGCCGCCGGCAGGGCGACCATCTGCGCCTGCTGGCGCAGACCGAGCCGCAGCGTCCGGCATTTGCCACTGCCTGCCAGGACTTCAGCGAGGATGCGGTCGTCATGCTGGCCTACGATACGGAAGCGAATATGGCCACCATCGGCCAGGCTACGCTGGCGCAGTGGGGCGTGACGTTCGAACAGGCGCTGGCGGCGGCCATGGACAATTTGCGCGACCGCACGGCGCACAGTTTCGTCGCGTTGGGCAACGGCTTGCTGCTGGGCGACTGGAACGACGCCTATGATTCTTCGCGCCTGCTGCTGCCGGACTTGCTGTACCGCGCCTGCGAAGGCGGCGAACCGCTGGTGATGGTGCCCACGCGCGGCCGCTTCCTGCTGGCGTCGTCGCACCATGCGGCGGGACAGCTGGCCATGGTGGCCCTGGCCGACCAACTGGCGCGCGACGAGGGGCGGCAGGTCTCGACCGCCCTGTATGGCGTGCGGGATGGGAAAATCGTCGCCTGCGAACCGGCCGATGCGGCCGTCGCCACGGCGCTGCGGCGTTTCCAGACGATCGTGCGCGCCGATCTCTACAACCAGCAGAAGGAAGAGTGGGAGCAACTCAACACGAGCACGGGCGAAGATGTCTTCGTCGCCAGCTGCCTGCTGATCGAACGGCAGCCGGGCGAGCGCGTCGTTTCCGT
This sequence comes from Janthinobacterium sp. HH106, assembly GCF_001758725.1. Classification (NCBI taxonomy): domain Bacteria; kingdom Pseudomonadati; phylum Pseudomonadota; class Betaproteobacteria; order Burkholderiales; family Oxalobacteraceae; genus Janthinobacterium; species Janthinobacterium sp. HH106. Next base: position 148,486 of record NZ_LRIC01000012.1, read on the forward strand.
GAGCAGCTGGGCCCGCGACGTGCATACCTTGCTGCCGCGCACCGATGTCGTGGCGCTCGAGGTGCGCGACGAGCATGGCGAGCGCAGCGGCAGCAAGCTGCTGGCGTGGGACGAGGCGCAAGCCATCGGCGGCGGCCTGATGGAGCAAATCGATTGCTACCCGGTGCGCTACCGCGTGCGCGCGTTTCCCGATGCGCAGTGCGTGGCGGCGGCGCCGGCCTGCGAGCTCTGAAGCTGGCCGCTAATCCACGCCCGCCGTCAGCGGCCGCAAGCCGCCCACGGCGTAGCCTTGCGCATAGTCGATGCCCAGCTCGCGGATGACGGCCAGGGTGGCTTCGTCTTCCACGTATTCGGCCACCGTTTGCAGGCCCATCACGTGGCCCACTTCATTGATGGCCTTGACCATGGCGCGGTTGATGGCGTTGGTGGCGATGTCGCGCACGAAGACGCCGTCGATCTTCAGATAGTCGACGGGCAGGGCCTTCAGGTAGCCGAACGAGGAAAAGCCGCTGCCGAAGTCGTCGAGCGAGAAGCGGCAGCCCATGGCCTTAAGCTGGCGCATGAATACTTGCGCCTTGGGCAGGTTGGCGATGACGGCCGTTTCCGTGATTTCAAAACAGATTTGCTCGGGCGCAATCGCGAATTGCACGAACTGCTCGGTAATGTAGTCGTGCAAGCCCGTGTCGGCCAGCGACATGCCCGACAGGTTGACGGAATACAGGGCCGGTGCGCGGCGCCGGCTTTCGGCCAGCGCCTCGAGCGGCGGCAGGCTGTCGCGCACGCTTTCGATATGCGCGCAGACGGCGCGGATGACCCAGCGGTCGATGGGCAGCATCATGTCGTAGCGTTCGGCGGCGGGAATGAAGGCGCCGGGCAGTATCAGGTCGCCCTTGCTGTTGCGGATACGGATCAGCACTTCGTCGTGGTGTTCCTCGCGGTCGTGCAGGTGCACGATGGGCATGGCGTACAGGCGGAAATAATCGTGTGCGAACGCTTCGTTCAGACGCGAAATCCACAGCATTTCGCCGTGCCGCTGCGCCAGCATGACGTCCGATTCCTGGTAGACATGGATGCGGTTGCGGCCCTGCTCCTTGGCCAGGTAGCACGCCTGGTCGGCAGCGCTCAGCAGCTCGCTCATGGACTTGCTGTCCTGGTTGATTTCCACGATGCCGATGCTCACGCCCAGCTCGAAGCTGCGGTTATCCCAGGCGAAGCGGAAATCGCGGATGGACTGGCGCAGCTGTTCGCCGATCTGCCGCGCGTGATCGAGCGGGCAGTGGGGCAGCAGCACGCCCAGTTCGTCGCCGCCAAGGCGCGCCAGGATGTCGCTGTCGCGCATGCGCCCCTGCAGCATCTTGGCCAGCAGCTGCAGCAGCACGTCGCCGGCGCCGTGGCCGCAGGTGTCGTTGATGACCTTGAACTGGTCCAGATCCAGGTACAGCAGCGCATGTGTGTGGCCGTCCTGCTTGGCCGTGTGCAGGGCGCCGGCCACCAGATGTTCGAATTCGCGCCGGTTGATCAGGCCCGTCAGGGCGTCGTGCGTGGCTTGCCACGACAGCTGCTGGCTCAGCTTGCGTTCGTGGCTGACGTCGCGAAACACGACGACGGCACCGAGGATCTCGCCGTCGCGCGACCAGATGGGCGCGGCCGAGTCTTCCACGGCGATATGCCGCCCTTCGCGCGTGACCAGCTGCGCATGCGTGGAAATGCCGATGGCCTGGCGCTGGCGCAAGCACTTGATGGCCACGTGTTCGAGCGGCGCCCCCGTGTGTTCATCGACGAGCTTGAGGGTTTCCCAGATGTCCAGGCCCTGCGCCAGCTCGTTGCTCCAGCCCGTCAATTGCTCGGCCACCCGGTTCAGGTAGCGCGTCTTGCCCTGAGGATCGGTGGTGATGACGCCATCGCCGATGGAGCTGAGCGTCACTTCGGCCAGTTCCTTGCTTTCTGCGATCAGAAGTTCGCGCTCCATGTGCTCGGTGATATCCCAGATGATGCCCAGGGTGCGTTCGGGATGCCCGTCGGCATCCATGAAAATTTGCGCCTTGGCCGCCAGCCAATGTTCGCTGCCGTCGGGCCAGACGACGCGGTATTGCAGGGCGTAGCCTTCGCGCCGGCGCACGCCGTCCTGCAGCACGGTCATGACCTTGTCGCGGTCGCTGGCGTGCACGCAGTCGAGAAAGGCGCGAAATGGCTGCGTCAGCGCGCGTTCTTCCAGGCCCAGCAAGGCAGCGCCCTTGGCCGACCAGCTGACCGTGCCGTCGATGACCTGGCCATCGACGATGCGCGAATCCCAGATGGCCATGTGCGCCGCCTCCAGTGCCATCTGCAAACGTTTCTGCTGGTCGCCCATCATCCCCTCCCGACATGGATACGGAGATAGACGGGGCGGTGGCGTTTAAGTTCCCGGCACGTCCTGCGGTGCGAGCGGCGCGGCGCGCGCCACGTCGCGCACGTTCTTTTGCACGGCCACGGCGGCGAACAGGCTGAGTAAAAACGCCATGGCATAGAACCCTTTTTCGCTGTTTTGCAGGGTGGCGTTCCACAGGCCCACCGTCAGCAGCAGCAAGGCCAGCAGCACGGAAATCCAGCACAGGCCAAAGTAAATCCCCGTCACGGCGATGCCTTCGGCGCGGTCGCGCACGGATTTCTGCAGCGAGATGGCGGCGAACAGGCCGTACACGAGAATCGTGAAGTAATAGCCCTTCTCGTTGAGGGGCATGCTGGCGTTCCACAGGCCGGACAGGTAAGTGACGATGCCGATCAGCAATGCCGCCCAGGACGCGCCGATAAAGGCGCTGCTGGGGCGTGGGGCGGGGGAAGTCTGCATAAGGTCTCCATGGGCAGCGGGCGCCGCCGGCATGGCCGGGGCGGCAGGCACGGATGCGCCTGCCGCCTCATCAGACCAGAAAGTTTATTTGCTTGGCTTGATCATGCGCAACAAAGCGGACACGGCGGTGACGCCTGCCAGCACCAGGCCGCCGGCGATCAGGCCGGCCACCGCGTTGATCAGGCTGGGCGTGACGGCGGCCAGCACGGGGCCGATGCCGGCCACGCTGCCCACCGCTTCTTCCGCATGGTGCAGCATCGCGCTGGCCCACGGCCAGCCGTGCGTCAGGATGCCGCCGCCGACCATGAACATGGCCAGCGTGCCCACGACGGACAGGAATTTCATCAGTTTCGGCGCCGCCGATACCAGCATGCGGCCAAAGCCGCGCACGCCATCCATCAGCGCGCCCGCACCCTTGCGCGCGGACAAATAAAAGCCCGCGTCATCGAGCTTGACGATGCCGGCCACCAGGCCGTACACGCCCACCGTCATGATGATGGCAATGCCGACGACGACGGCCACCTGCTCGGCAAAGGTGGCCGCGGCCACGGTGCCCAGCGCGATGACGATGATTTCCGCCGATAAAATAAAATCGGTGCGGATGGCGCCCTTGATCTTGTCCTTTTCCAGGGCGACGAGGTCGACCTGCGGGTCGCGCAGCGCCTGCGCCAGCTCGGCCTTGTGGCTGTCGTCCGGATGCAAATACTTGTGGGCAATCTTTTCGAAACCTTCGAAGCACAGGTAGGCGCCGCCCACCATCAGCAATGGCGTGATGGCCCACGGCGCAAACGCGCTGATGGCCAGCGCGGCGGGCACGAGGATGGCCTTGTTCTTCAGCGAACCGACGGCGACGGCCCAGACGACGGGCAGTTCGCGCTCGGCGCGCACGCCGGCCACTTGCTGCGCGTTCAGGGCCAGGTCGTCGCCGAGCACGCCGGCCGTCTTCTTGGCGGCCACCTTGGTCATCAGGGAAACGTCATCGAGGATGCTGGCGATGTCGTCGAGCAGGGCCAGCAGACTGGAGCCGGCCATCTCAGCGCGCTCCCATGGTGGTGGCAGGGAGTCGTGGAGCGAGGAAAGTGTTGTTTTTCATGATGTTATTCTTGGTTGTACGGCAAGGAAGTGTGTGACTGCGATCTTACCTCAGGGCGGGCCGGCAAGGCCGCACCGACCGGGTTAAAATTGCTCATCGTCACCATTTTTTGGACACCGCATGCATTTCGCCACCTGGATCACCTTTGTCATCGCCGCTTCCATCATCGCCGTCTCGCCCGGCTCGGGCGCCGTGCTGTCGATGTCGCACGGCCTGTCGTACGGGGTGAAAAAGGCCAGCGCCACGATTCTGGGCTTGCAGCTGGGGCTGCTGGTGGTGCTGGGCATCGCCGGCGCCGGCGTCGGTTCCCTGCTGCTGGCCTCGGAGGTGGCGTTCAATATCGTCAAGACGGTGGGCGCCCTGTACCTGATCTATTTGGGCCTGTCGCAATGGCGCGCCAAGGTGGCCGTCACGGGCGACCTGCATGCCGACGCCGTGGTGCCTTCCATGGGCCGGCGCGTGCTGACGGGCTTTCTGACCAACGTGACTAATCCGAAGGGCATCATTTTCATGGTGGCGGTGTTGCCGCAATTTATCAGCCCGGCAGCGCCGCTGCTGCCGCAGCTGCTGATCCTGGCCGTCACCATGTGTACGATCGATCAGATCGTCATGCACAGCTACGCCTTCCTTGCCTCGTCGATGCAGCGCTTTTTCCGCGATGCGCGCGCCGTGAAAAAGCAGAACCGCTTCTTTGGCGGCTTGCTGATGGCCGTCGGCGCGGCCCTGTTCTTCGTCAAGCGGGGCAGCCAGGCTGCATCCTGAACGAAGTCAATATGCAAACATTTGTAAGCCCGCTTGCGAGGTCCGTCGAATGCGGATGTAATCGGTGGCAATCATCCCTGTAAGTCCTGCCTGGAGCGCTGCCATGCGTCCGACCCTGTCTTTCCCCTTCCTGCGCACCGTGTGCGCCGTGCTGCTGTCGTCGGCGTGCGCCTTCGTCCTGGCGCAGGACCCGCCCGCCCGCGTGGGCCGCATTTCCACCGTCGAAGGGCAAGTGCTGGTGCGCGCCGGCGATGGCGACGCGCAAAACGCCCTCTTGAACTGGCCTGTCACGACGGATAACCGCTTGAGCACCCTGCGCGGTGCGCTGGCGGAATTTCGTGTGGGCGCGGCCGCCGTGCGCCTCGATGGCGATTCCGAGCTGGAAGTGAGCGAACTCGATGACGACAGTTTCAAATTGCACCTCAGCTATGGCACGGTCAGCGTGCGCGTGCGCAACCCGGACGCGCTGCGCGGCTTCGAGCTGACCACGGCCCAGGCCCGTGTGATCCTGACCCAGCCGGGCTGGGTGCGCATCGAGGCGGGACGCCAGCCCGGCACCAGCGTCGTCAGCGTGCTCGACGGCGCGGCCGACGTGGATGGCGCGACGGGCAGCGTGACCTTGCGTGCCGGCAAGCGCGCCGAGTTGACGGACGAAGAATTGCGCACGGGCGCGGTGCAGCGCGTGGCGTTCGACCACTGGCCCGAAGCCTTGCCCGCCGCCGCGCCGGCCTTGCGCTATGTCACGGACGATACCACCGGCTATGAAGAGCTGGACCGCTACGGCGCCTGGCAGGAAGACGCACAATACGGGCCCCTGTGGCTGCCGAGCAGCGTGCCGGCCGGCTGGGCACCGTACAGCGACGGGCGCTGGACGTGGATCGCGCCGTGGGGCTGGACCTGGGTCGACAATGCGCCGTGGGGCTATGCGCCCTCGCACTACGGCCGCTGGGTGCTGCTGGGCCACCGCTGGGGCTGGGCGCCCGGCCGCGAGCGCGGCCGCGTGCCGTGGGCGCCGGCCCTGGTGGGCTGGGTCGGCGGCAACCATGGGCAGCAGCACGGCCAGCGGCCGGGACCCGGTATCGGCTGGTTCCCCCTGTCGCCGCACGACCGCTACGTGCCCGGCTACCGCGCCAGCGCGGACTATGAACGCCGCATCAACCGCGTGGCCGAGGGGCGCCGTTTCGTGGCGGGCGAACGCGAACGGCGCGAAGGCATGACCATGCTGCCCGGCGAGCGTTTTGGCGCCTCGCGCACGGTCGACGTGCCGCGCCGCAACCGCACCACCATGCCGCCGCCCGTCATGCAAAGCTTGCCGTTGAGCACCGCGCCTGCACCGGCCGACAACTGGCAGCGTCCCGTTGAGGCGCCGCGCGGCGACCGGGAGCCCCGGCGCGACTGGGGTAGCCGCCCTGGCCGCCTGCAGACGGACGACGGCCAGACGCACCTGGCGCCGCATCCCATGCAGCCGAACCGCCCGCCCGTGCCGGCCCAGCCGCAGCAGCCCCCCATGCCGGCGCAGCCCGTGATGCCGGCGATGCCGGTCTTGCCACCGGTGCATGACCATGTGGCCCGTCCCGGCTGGCGTGGCGAGGAGCGGCCCCGCGCCGACTGGCCCCGCGCCGAGCGTGGCCCCCGCCGCGAGGTGCTGCAGACGGCGCCGCCGCCATCTTTGCCCGCGCCGCCGCCGGTGGCACAGCCGCGCCCTGCGCCGCCGATGCCGGCCCCTGCCGCCCGTCCGCCCCAGGAAGCGCGCAGCGCCGAGCGTCCCAATCCGCCCCGTGAACGCAACAATGAGCGCAACATTGAGCGCAACAACGAGCGCGGCGGTCCCGGCCGCAATGGCCGGATGCAGGAAGCGGAGCGCTGACGGCCGTGCCGTCTGTCGCGCCGTATCGACGTTCAAGCCGCGAAATGCGCAGTTCGTCACATACCGGAGGTAAAGCCGCCGTGGTTTGGCTACAGTACGGCCACTGCTTATCCTCCAAGTGACAGCATCGACTTTTCCGGCTATTTTGTCCAAACGAAATAGTTTTCGCCAGCTTACCCAGCTGGCTTTTTTTTTCCGCGCCCCTGGGGCCATGGCGGCCGGCGCAGGCGCTGCCAAAGTTGGCTACAATACGCCTTTATGCAGCCGCCGCGCGATAAGCGCTGCCTGTTCTGACCGGCACTGATTGGATTTCCCATGCAAACCACCCCACCGACCGAAGTGACGATTCCTCCCAGCGAATCGCTGATCGAATACCCGAGCGATTTTCCCATCAAGATCATGGGTCCGACGCATGTCGATTTCGCGCCGACCATGCTCGAGCTGGTCATCAGCCACGATCCGACCTTCCATGTGGGCCGCATGGAAGAGCGTCCATCGGGCAAGGGCAATTACACGGGCCTGACCGTGACCGTGCGCGCCATCAGCCGCGAGCAGCTCGACGCCCTGTACATGGCGCTGTCGGGCCACCCGATGGTCAAGATCGTCATGTAAGCAAGGTGGGCGCTTCGCGTGCCTGGAAGGCGGCGATTTCTTCGTCCAGCCAGGCACGGAAGGCGTGCACGGGCCCGCGCTGCGCCGCAGCGGGCGGGCTGACCAAGTAATACGCGTCGGCGCAGGGCACCGCCATATCGAACAGGCGCACCAGCCGTCCCGCGGCCACTTCCTGCAACGCCACCACATGGCGCACCAGCGCCACGCCATCGCCATCGATGGCCGAACGGATCAGCATCGACAAATCCTCGTACAGTACGCCGCCCACGGGTTCAGCCAGCGGCAAGCCAGCCGCCGCAAGCCACGGCCGCCAAGGCTCGAGCGAGCGCAGCAAGGTCACCTGCGCCAGCGCCTCCGGCGTGGCCGGCAAGTTGCCGCCCCGGTAACGGGGGCTGCAGACCGGGTAATACACGTCGCCCATCAGCGGCTGCACCAGCAGGCCGGGATAATGGCCGCGGCCGAAGCGGATGCCCACGTCGATGCCTTCGCCTTCCAGGTCCTGCAAGGCGCCGCTCGTTTGCAGCACCACTTCGATGCCGGGATGGCGTTCGATGAAATGTCCGAGGCGCGGCGCCAGCCAGCGCGCCGCAAACGAGGGAATCGCGGTGATCGTCAGCCGCGTATTGGCAGGCGCAGGCCGCAGGGCTTGCGCCGCCGTGGCGATCTCTGTAAAAGCCTTGCCCAGCACCAGCGCGAATTGCCGCCCCTGTGGCGTGACCGTCACATGGCGGCCATTGCGCAGGAATAGCGGCAAGCCCAGCTCTTCTTCCAGCTTGCGCACCTGGTGGCTGATGGCGCCGTGCGTCAGGTGCAACTCCTCGGCCGCGCGCGAAAAATTGCCGTGGCGGGCAGCCGCCTCGAAGGCGCGCAGTGCTGAAAAATTCGGCAATCTGGACATGGCGTTTAATGTGAATAAAAGTAACTAGAACGTCGAATATAACTCGTTTTGTTAGCTTAACACGGCGCTTTATGATGAATCCTGTTCACTTATCCACAGGAAGGCCCGCCATGTCCCTCATTTTGTATGTCGACCGCAACCGCATCAGTCCGTACGCCCTGTCCACCTATGTCGCCCTGAGCGAAAAGCGGCTTCCCTTCACCGTCCAGGACGTCGACCTGGACGCCGGCGCGGCGCGTCAGCCGCCGTTCAGCGCCCTGAGCCTGACGCAGCGCGTGCCCGCCATCGACCACGACGGCTTTATCCTGACGGAATCGAACGCCATCGCCGATTATCTCGACGACGTCTTTGCCGCGCCCGACTATCCTTCCGTGCTGCCGCGTGATCTGCGCCAGCGGGCACGGGCGCGGCAGGTGCAGGCCTGGCTGCGCAGCGATCTGCTGGCGCTGCGCAACGAGCGCGATTCCACCGTCGTGTTCCACCCGCCCCGCGCGGACCATGCGCCGCTGTCGCCGGCGGCACAGGCCGCTGGCGCCAAGCTGCTGCAGATCGCGGGCGAACTGGTGCAGGGCGAGCATCTGTTCGGCGCCTGGAGCATCGCCGACACGGACCTGGCCCTGATGTTGTTGCGTTTGATCAAGAGCGGCCAGCCCGTGCCGCCTGCGCTGCGCGCGTATGCGCTGGCCCAGTGGCAGCGTCCTGCCGTGCGGCAGTGGCTGGCGAACGTGCCGTTGCCGCAACTGGCTTAGTCAGCAGCCACACGAGGGCAAAGGCGCCGCTGGCCGCCGCCGTCACCCACAGCAGCGGCTTTTCGCTGCCGTCCGTGATGGCGGCGATGACGGCGCCGCAGGCGGCCGTGATGGCCATCTGCACGAAGAAGAACAGGCCCGAGGCGCTGCCCGCCTGGGCGCCATACGGCTGCAGCACGGCCAGCTGGCAGGCGGGAATCGCCATGCCCACCGACACCATCACCAGCAGCATGGGCGCCACCAGCGACGCCACATGCTGTGGCGCCAACGTACCCGCCAGCAACAGGCTGGCCGCCCCCGCCACATTCAGCAGCACCGCCACGCCCAGCATGTGATCGGCGCCCAGGCGCGGTCCCAGCGCGCGGAACAGGCTCGAGCCCGCGATATAGCCGCTCACCGTCAGCCCGAACACCAGCGCATACGCGCCAGGCGACAGCTGCATGCCCCTTTGCAACAGCACGGACGATTCCGCGATGAAGGGGAAATACGTGCAATACACACAGCCGATGGCCAGCGCATAGCGCAGGAAATATCTGTCGCCCAGCAGGCGGCAGTACAGCGCCAGGGTATTGCCCTGTGGTACGACGCTGGCCGGCTTGGTTTCCGGCACCCAGGCGGCGATCAGCCACAGCGAAAGCGCACTCAGCAGGCACAGCACGCCAAACACGGCGCGCCAGCCGAGCGCCGCGTCGAGCACGCTGCCGGCCAGCGGCGCCAGGATCGGCGATAAACCCATCGCCATCGATATTCTGCCCAGCATGCGCGCCTGCGTGGCGGGGTCGAAGCGGTCGCGCACCATGACCCGGCCGATGATGGTGCCGCTGCAGCCGCCGAACGCCTGCAGCACGCGCGCGGCGATCAGCACGTGCACATCGCTGGTGAAGGTGCAGACGATGCTGGCGAGCACAAAAATGCCCGTGCCGGCCAGCAACACGGGTCGGCGTCCGTAGCGGTCGGCCAGCGGCCCGCAGGCGAGCATCGAGGCGGCGGAGCCGGCCATGAACAGGCTCAGGGTCAGTTGTAACTGGGCATCGCTGGCATGCAGGGCATCGGCCATGGCCGGCAGCGAAGGGAGATAGATGTCGATGCTGATGCGCGACAGGCAGACCAGCAGCAGCACGATGCCGCCCCAGGCCCATAAAGCGATGTGTTTCTGCATTGTTTTATACGATCCTTGCAAACGTGCGCCCCGCTGGCGCACCGGAACGGTGAGAGTAGGTTGGTTGTGGTGTAATGCGAAGTGCCACTCATCAGAAAACTTATTGGACCACTTGGACGATCATCATGCCGCGAGGAAAATCACCGCACGCCCTGGACTTGCCTCGTCCCACCAGCTGGCTCGACAAGGCGGGCGTCAACAAGCAGGATGGCGCGTATGAAGCGCTGCGCTCGGCCATCCTGACGAAGATGCTGCCGGCGGGCAGCCGGCTGCCATCGAGCCGCACCCTGGCCGAACGGTGGGAGTTGTCGCGCGGCACCATCGAAACCGTGTTCGACCGCCTGCACGCGGAAGCGTATGTGACGCGCGTGCCCGGTTCCGGCACGCGCGTGTGCGCCGTGGTGCCGGAGCGCTTTTTGATGGCAGGCTTCGGCGATACCGCCCCGGCCGCGCCGGCCAGCGTGCCCGCGCCTGCCTTGGACACGGGTGTGCGCGACGGCTTGCCCTTCGTGGCGCGGCGTGCCGACGCCAGCCTGTTTCCCATGGCTGCCTGGTCCAAGTGCGCCACGCGGGCGCTGGCGGCCGCCACGCCGGAGCAGCTGTGCAGCGCCGATCCGGCCGGCTTGCCCCAGCTGCGCCAGCAGATCGCCGACTTCCTCGCCAAGTACCGCGGCATCCGCTGCGACCCGCAAGATATCGTTGTCACGACCGGCATCCGCCACGCGATCGACTTGCTGGCGCGCGGCATCGTGCGCGATGGCGACAAGGTGTGCCTGGAAGAACCGGGGTACCCGGCCGCGCGCGCCCTGTTTGCCCTGGCCGGCGCCGTGCCCGTGGATATTGCCGTCGACGCCGAGGGCATCGATTGCGCCGCCCTGGCCGCGCACACGGACGCCTGCCTCGCGTACGTGACGCCGGCGCACCAGTCGCCGCTGGGCGTGACCATGTCCGTCACGCGCCGCCTGGCCTTGCTGGAATGGGCGAACGACAGCGGCGCCTGGGTGGTGGAAGACGATTACGACAGCGAATTCAATTACCACAGCGCGCCGCTGGCGGCCCTGAAGGCACTGGACCAGTACCAGCGCGTGATTTATTGCGGCAGTTTCAACAAGACCCTGTTTGCCGGCCTGCGCGTGGGCTTCATGGTGCTGCCGCCCGCCTTGCGCCCGCAGCTGCTGCGCATCGTGCAATTGACGGGCAGGTCCGTGGGCGTGACGGAACAGCTGGCGCTGGCCGCCTGGATGGAAGAAGGCGCCTTCGTGCGCCATCTGCGCCAGGCCAGGCTGGCCTACAAGGAGCGGCGCGACCTGCTGCTGGCCTGCCTCGAGCAGACGGCCCCCGGGCGTTACACGATTTCCGGCCAGCAGGCGGGCTTTCATTGCGTGCTGTGGCTGCCGCCCGATGGCGATGAACGGGCCTTTTGCGCGCGCGCGGCGCAGGAGGGTCTGGCGCTGCAGCCGCTCGGCGATTTTTGCCACAGCGCCAGGCTGGCGCCGGCCGTGCTGCTCGGTTACACGGCCTTGAGCCTGGCCCAGGTGCGCTACGCTGCACAAAAATTGGGCAGCTTGCTGCTGCCTTCTGGCAACGACGAGGCGCCCTTGGCTGAATGAAACGGCGGCCTGGCTTATAATCACGGCTTCGCCGCAGCGTCCGCAGGGCGCCGGCAGCTGATTACAGAATCTGTCATGACCACCACCCGCACCGAAACGGCGCTGATCCGCGAGCTGGGCCGCGTCGATTACGAGCCGACCTTTGCCGCCATGCGCGCCTTTACCGATGCGCGCACGACGGACACGCGCGACGAACTGTGGATCGTCGAACATCCGCCCGTATTTACTTTGGGCCTGGCGGCCGACCGCGGCCATCTGCTGGCCGGCGCCGAGAGTGTGCCCGTGGTGCAGACGGACCGGGGCGGCGAAGTGACGTTCCACGGCCCCGGCCAGGTGGTGATTTACCTGCTGATGGACTTGCGCCGCAACAAGCCGGGCGGCAAGCTGTATGCGCGCCAGTTCGTGCATAAAATCGAGCAAGCCATCATCAACGTGCTGGCGGCGTATAATCTCGCTGGCGAGCGCATCGATGGCGCGCCTGGCATCTATATTGCTGGCGGACCAGACAAGGGTGCGAAGATCGCCGCGCTGGGCTTGAAAGTGCGCGGCAACGGTTGCACCTACCATGGCGTATCGCTCAACGTGGCGATGGACCTGGCGCCGTTTTCCTGGATTAACCCTTGCGGCTATTCCGGCCTGAAGACGGTGGACATGCGCAGCATGGGCGTCGTGGCGCCGCTGGCCGAGGTGCAGCGGGCCCTGGCCCAGGAATTGACCGTATTACTCGATGTAAGCGAAGTAAACAGCGCCGCAGGCGCGCCTCAGGCAGCGGATGCCTGAGCAAACAAACCAACATGCCCGTCAAGGGCTTGCAGCCATGACTTCTGAGACCATTTCCAGCACCGCCCCCGCCGCTCCCGCCTACAACCCGAGCGAAAAGCAAAAAGGCGCCAGCAAGACTTCGCGCATCCCGATCAAGATCGTCCCGATCGAGCAGATCGAGCGCCTGAAAAAGCCGGACTGGATCCGCGTCAAGGCCGCTTCGGCTTCGACCCGTTTCTATGAAATCAAGGATGTGTTGCGCGAAAACAAGCTCGTGACCGTGTGCGAGGAAGCCAGCTGCCCGAACATCGGCGAGTGCTTCGGCAAGGGCACGGCCACCTTCATGATCATGGGCGACAAGTGCACGCGCCGCTGCCCGTTCTGCGACGTCGGCCATGGCCGTCCGGACCCGCTGGACAAGGAAGAGCCGGCCAACCTGTCGAAAACCATCGCCAAGCTGCGCCTGAACTACGTCGTCATCACCTCCGTCGACCGCGATGACTTGCGCGACGGCGGCGCCGGCCATTTCGTCGAGTGCATCCAGCAAACGCGCGCCCTGTCGCCGAACACCCGCATCGAAGTGCTGGTGCCCGACTTCCGTGGCCGCCTGGAAAAAGCCCTGGATCTGTTCAAGGATGGTTTGCCTGACGTCATGAACCACAACCTGGAAACGGCACCGCGCCTGTACAAGGAAGCACGTCCCGGCTCCGACTACATGCACTCGCTGAAACTGCTGAAGGATTTCAAGGCCATGTACCCGGACGTCAAAACCAAGTCCGGCATCATGGTGGGCCTGGGCGAGACGGACGAGGAAATCCTGCAAGTCATGCGCGACATGCGCGAGCACGACATCGACATGCTGACCATCGGCCAGTACCTGGCGCCATCGAACAGCCACCTGCCCGTGCGCCGTTACGTGCACCCGGACGTGTTTAAAATGTTCGAAGAGGAAGCCTATAAAATGGGCTTCACCCACGCCGCCGTGGGCGCCATGGTGCGCAGCTCGTACCACGCGGATGAACAGGCGCACAGCGCCGGCGTGGAATCGGCGCTGAATTTCTAAGCAGCTTGCGCCACATCAAAGCCGCCCGCGATAGCGTGGCGGCTTTTTTTTGCCTGATTGAGGTGATGTACAATATCCTGTACAATTATTGGCATGTACTTTCCATGGAGTGGTGGCACCGCATGAATATCCTGACTTTCAGCGAGGCGCGCGCGGGCCTGAAAAGCGTGATGGACGACGTCTGCAACGACCATACGCCTACGGTGATCACGCGCGTGAATGGCGAACATGTGGTGATGCTGTCCTTGTCGGACTACAACAGCATCGAGGAAACCCTGTATTTGCTGGGCACGGCAAAGAATGCCAGCCGGCTGATGGCGTCCGTGGCGCAGATCAAGGCGGGCAAGGCGCAGCCACGGGCATTGGCGCGGCATGAAAAACCGGAAGACTGAAAACAAGCAGCAGGCGCGCGCCGCCGTGCTGGCCTGGACCGATCATGCCTGGGAAGATTATCTGTTCTGGCAAGAGCGCGACCTGAAAATCCTGCAAAAAATCAATGACTTGCTCGATGAATGCCTGGCCGATCCGTTCAAGGGCACGGGCAAGCCGGAACCGCTGAAAGGCGACCTGACGGGCTTTTGGTCGCGCCGCATCGACCGCCAGCACCGGCTTGTGTATCTGCCCGACGCGGGCTGCATCTACGTGGCGGCCTGCCGTTATCACTATGATGACAAATAGGCATTGCCCAGCCGTACCGTAACGCGGTAACGAACGTGACGCGGCTATACTGATCAATGATGTTTTAAAAACATGATTGACGGGGGAGCCATGGACGTACGCATCGACGCATCGTGGAAGGCGCGGCTGGAGGGGGAGTTTGCCCAGCCCTACTGGGAGCGCCTGGCCGCCTTCGTGAAGGAAGAGTACGCGGCGGGGCCGTGTTTTCCTCCGGGTAAATACATTTTTCGCGCCTTCGACCTGACGCCGTTCGAGCAAGTCAAAGTCGTGATCCTGGGGCAAGACCCGTATCACACGCCCGGTGCCGCCATGGGGCTGTGCTTTTCGATTCCCGAAGGCACGCCGCCGCAGCCTAGCCTGCAGAATATCTTCAAGGAATTACACAGCGATGTGGGCGTGGCGCGCACGCGCACGGATTTGTCCGATTGGGCGCAGCAAGGCGTGTTCCTGCTCAACAGCGTGCTGACGGTGCGCGCCGGGGCGGCCGGTTCGCACGCGGCCAAGGGGTGGGAAAAGCTGACGGACAGCGCCATCCGCCACCTGTCCGCCGAGCGCGAACACCTTGTGTTCATCCTGTGGGGCGGCTATGCGCAAGCCAAGCGCACCCTGATCGACCCCGGCAAGCACCTGGTGCTGGCGGCGCCCCATCCATCTCCCTTGTCGGCCAGCAAAGGTTTCTTTGGCAGTAAGCCGTTCAGCCAGGCAAATGCGTATCTGCAGGCGCATCACCATGCCGAAATCAAATGGGGCAATGAATAATGGTGACATTTTGTCTCCAATAAGGGTTGCTTTGTCCCCATCATGTGCTATGCTCATTGGGATACCCGACGACACCCGAACAAACCCGACGACACGAGCTAAATAATGAGTGTGACTGAAGAACGCGGCCGTATTACGGCCAGGGTTTCCGGCTCAATTGCCGAGAAACTTCAAGAAGCGGCTGAGCTGACCGGCGCTACCTTGAATCAATTCCTCGTGCAAGCTGCATTGGAAAAGGCGGAAATGATCATCGATCGCGAATACCTGATCCGCTATTCCCGTCGTGACGCCGCCATGATGATCGATTTGCTGGAAAACCCGCAGGGGCCGAATGCGGCTTTGACGAAGGCTTTTGAAAATTATGCACAGAAAGTAGAGAATGGCGTACTTCGTGACAGCACTGAAAGCAATACATGATGTAACAAGGTTTCATTGCGGCACACCGGTATTGGATACGTGGTTGCAGACAATAGCAAGGCAGCATCAGCGGCATGGCGCATCGCGAACGTTCGTGCTGGTCGATGAAACTGATCCTACGGAAATTATTGGCTATTTTTCACTGGCGATTCGTACCATGACCCCCAAGGAGGCTATTCCCATCGCCATGATGAAGAAGTTGCCCAGCAACGTACCCGGCTTTACCTTGGCGCGGCTTGCTGTCGCGCAGCGGCATCAGCGTCGCGGCTTTGGCCGATTGCTGCTGGTAGCGGCCATGAAGCGTGTGCAATCGGTCGCAGCGGAGGTGGGCGGTTTTGCCCTGTTTGTCGATGCCAAAGAGCCGCAAGGCACGCAATTTTATCAACAGTATGGTTTCACGCCCCTCCCCGATGATCCGCTGACCATGCTGCTACCAATCGCCGATATTCCCCATTAAAACAGCATCCCGATAGACGCCACGAGATCGTTTCTTAACGGCAACCGACAGCGGCAGGCGTTGCTCCCTGCCGCTGTCTTCGCGCGTAACGGTGGTAACGGTTAAAAACTGGTCGACAGGCCGGCGTAGATGCTGCGGCGGGCGCCATACTGCGGCGCTCCCACGCCCACGCCGGAACCGTCGCGCAGCAAATACGACTTGTCGAACAGGTTGATCAGGGCCAGCCGTCCTTCCACCTTGCCCACCGGCGTGTTTTTCCACGTGTGCGTGAGCGCCGTGTTGACGGTGAAGTAAGCCGGCAGATGGCCGGAATTCGGTGCGCCATCGTCCGGCGTCATGCGCAGGCCGCTGCCGTAGAGGAAGTCAGCGCTCACTTGCGAATCGCCGAAGTGATAATGGCCGCCGCCCGACAGCGTGTATTTCTGGTCATGATCGAGGTAGACATAGTGGCTGCTGATGTAGTTCAACTCATCGGCGCCAAACAGGGCTTGCCCCGAATTGATGTTGCGGCCCTGCGCCTTTTGCGTGCTGGCGTTGAGGAACAGGCCCCAGTTTTTCTCGCTGTAGATGGCAGACAGCTCCAGGCCCTTGGCGTAGCCGTCCGCATAGTTGAACGGCGTCAGGATCAACGCCTGGCCGAACTGGCCTTCGTCGAGCAGATTGTTGATCTTTTTATAGTACACATCGGCCGTCACGGTCAGTTTTGAATTGACCTGGTGGCTGATGCCGATATCGTAGTAATGCGTGCGCTCGGCCTTGACGTTGTCGGACCGGCCGATTGCCGGCGCATTCGTCGTGTTCGCGTACAGGTCGATGCTGCCCTGGGCGGCCAGTTCTTGCGGCGGCGGCGTGAAGTAGCGCGAATAGCCGGCGTGCAGGGCCGTGCCCGGCGCGATCTGGTAAGCGAGGTTGACGCGCGGGCTCCATTGCTGTTCGCTCGTGTAGGCCGAGACCTTGTCGAAGCGGGCGCCGTAGTTCAGGGTCAGCGGTTTGCTGATATGCCACTCATCCTGCAGGTAGACACTGGCCAGGGTGCCCGTCTTGCCGCTGTTGTCCAGAATGCTGATCGGCGTGGTGGAAGTTTGCGCGCCGTCCATGGCGGGGAAGACGGCCACCGTGTTGTCGCTCGTCGTTTTCTGGCGCGTGTAGGCCAGGCCCGCGCGCACGGTGTGGTCCTGGTGCAGCTTGTAGCTGATGTCGAACTGGGCACCGGAAGCGCTGTTCGCGCGGCGCGAGTCCGAGGCCACGCCGTTGTAGATCAAGTCGCCGATGGCGTCGGGCGTGAAGTGCAGTTCCGAATACTGGTGGAAGGCCGACACCTGGTAATTGACGTCGCCCAGGCTTTTTTGCAGCGACAGCACGAGAAAACGGTTCACTTCGCGCTGGTTTTCATTCAGCTGCGAGGAAGGGATGCTGGACGTGCCCGCCTGCGCATCGCTGTGGCCGGCCAGCGAGAAGGCGGGCGCCTGGTCCGGGTTGTTCGGGATCTGGAAGCGGCCGTTATACGTGCCGAACATGGCGCCCAGGCGGGTGTTGTCATCGAGGAAATACGACAGGCTGCCGAACGATTTGTTCTGGCGCGTCTTGTCGTGCAGGGCGCTGCGCGTGGCTTGCGGGTTTTCCACGCCCAGGGCATTGCCCAGATAGCTGCCGGACAGGTAGTAATTGAACTTGCCCACGCTGCCGAAAAATTCGGCACTCGGCTCCACATGGTCGTGGCTGCCCACCATGATGCCGATGCGCCCGCCAGGACTCAAGCCGCCTTCCTTCGTTTCAATATCGACGATGCCGGCCGTGCGCAGGCCGAACTGGGCCGGCAAGGCGCCCGTCATGAAATCCGTCTTGTCGATCAATCGCGTGTCGATCGACTGGCCGAAGCCGCTGATGCTTTCGGGCAACTGCACGCCGTTGATGCGGTATTGTACGTTGGCATGGTCGTCGCGCACGTGCAGGGCGCCGGAGCCCTTTGAATCCTGCGACACGCCCGGCAGGCGCAGCAGCACTTCATTGAACGGCGTGTTGTCGCCCTGGCCCAGCATGTCGACCATGTGGCTGTCGATGCTGTAGATGGTGGTGCCGACCTTCGGCGACAGTTCGATGCGCGCGCTTTTCAGATGGGCGGAGGTGACTTCGACCTTTTGCATTTCCGGCGGGGCGGCATCCGTCGCGGTGCTGGCTTCGGCAGGCTCGGCGGCGTGAGCGGAAACGGTAAACAGGCTGGCAAGGGCGAGCGACAGCGCGCTCAGGCGTGGTGTGTGTTGCATGGTAAACCTCGAAAATAGTCAACGCCAGGCGGCCCGGCGCGCATCAAAGTGCGGCAAGGGGCAGCCTGAAAAGGATAAAAACAGCGTGGGAACTACAGTGAGGCGGCAGGCGGGCCGCGCACGGGCGGCAGGATCAGGGCGGCGACGGGCGCCAGGGTAGCGGGCGCGAGGGCCAGCAGGCGGTACGGCAGTAACTGGGCGGGCGGCTCGGCGATGGCCGGCGGCACGGCGATGTCGGCCACCTTGTCGATGACGGTGGCGCACAGCGCGCACTCTTCCGCGTCGAGCGTCGTCTTGTGCAGGTGCGAGGCGGCCGTCGACAGCAGGAACACGAGGGCCAGCGCACTGAACAGCGCCACGCACAGCCGCCACGGCGTGCGCGCGAGGGCGGACGCCGGGTAAGGCTTGCGGGATGGCTGGCGGGAAGACATGGGCGCATAGTAGCAAGAAAATCGCCGCCTTGTCAGCGCTTGTTGCGTCATTTGCGCCAGAGCGGGCTTACAAGGTGGCGCGCAGGTCGCGCGGCGACAGGCCGTAATGCTGGCGGAAACGGGCCGCGAAGCGCGAGGGCGAGGCGTAGCCGCAGGCGGCGGCGATGTCGCCGATGGGTAAGATGCCAGATTGTAATTCCTGCAAGGCCAGTCCCAGGCGCACGTCTTCCAGGATGGCGCGGAAGTGACGCTGTTCCAGGGCCAGCTGGCGGCGCAGGGTGGAGGCGCCCAGGTGCAGATGGCTGGCGACCTTGGCCACGCTCCAGTCGGCGCCCGGGTCCAGCAGCAGCACTTGCTGCACGCGCGGCCAGCGGATCGCGGCGGTCCAGCAACAGCGGGCCGCAATGGCCGCCCAGTGCCAGGGCCAGCAGCAAGCCTTCGGCCTGGTGCGCCAGCAGCGCGGGCGGTGTGCTGCTCGCCAGGCTGGCCGTCAGCTGGTCCCAGGCCAGTGCCGCGTGGGCATCGAGCGGCACGCACAGGCTGGCCGTGGCCGCCTGGCGCAGCTGGGTATCGACGAGGCCGCCATGGCGCGCGCGGAAACGGGCGATCAGGGCCGGCGAAAAACTCAGCACTTCCGCCCGATAGCCTTGCGCGTCAGGCAGGTTGGCTACGCCCAGTTCCTGTCCCGCCGGCATCATCACCACGTCGTGCGTGCCGGCGCGCGCCTGGCGCGCCCCCCATTCCAGCAGCTTGGTTCCCTGCCGCACGCGGCACAGGGCGCTCTGGAAGACGGGCACGCGGCGCAGGGTTTGCGCGCGGCGCGCTTCGATGGTGCCGTGGGCGATGCGCAGCTCGCTCAGGGCCACCGCTTCCATGTCATCTGCCATACAGTCCCGTCAGTTGTGCCTTGCCCAGCGCGTTGGCATTGAGCATGTAGCCCAGCATGGCGCCGCTGGCGTGCTGGTCCAGCGGCAGCTTGTCCGTTTTCAGCGCCCACACCGTGATCTGGTAGCGGTGGGCCTGGTCGCCCGGTGGCGGGCAGGCGCCGCCGTAGGCGCTATCGCCGTAATCGTTGCGCCCTTGTACGGCGCCGGCCGGCAGGGTGGCGGTTGTCGTTCCCGCAGGCAAGGACGTGGTGCTGGTCGGCACATTGAATACGCTCCAGTGCCACCAGCCGCTGCCCGTGGGCGCGTCCGGATCGTACAGGGTGATGGCGTAGCTTTTCGTGCCGGCTGGGGCATTGCTCCACGACAATTGCGGCGACAGGTTGCCGCCCGTGCAGCCGAAGCCCTGGAACACTTGCGCGCTCGCCAGGCGCTGGCCGGGGGCAATGTCGGTGCTGGTGACCGTGAAATCGGCGGCGTGCGCGCCCAGGTGCAGAGCGAGGCCCAAGGTGGCGGCGAAGAGGCGGGAGGTAGTCATGGTTTTCCTTTCGATAAGTATAGGGGAAAGTGTATGCCGTGCAATATTTACCCGCGATGCCGATGCGCTCGCTGATGGTGCCGAAACGCTCGTTTTATCCTATTTCCAACGTTCCCATGAGCGTGTTGTGCGGTTCCTCCCTTTCTTGATGCGCATGATTTTTACTGCGGGGCTTTCATGCTATCGTTTCGCAGCCCAAAATTTCCCCAAAGTTTCCATGTCACAACGCTCCAGCAAATGGTTGATCAGCAAACTGCACCTGTATGCGGGGCTATGGTTCGGCGCCCTGTTCGTCCTCTTGGGCTTGACCGGTTCCGCCATCGCCTGGATGCCGGAACTCGACGCGTATCTGAATCCGACCTTGTTGCAGGCGAGCACGCCCGCGCCCGGCCAGGTGTTCCAGGTGACGCCGCGCTCCTTGCAGGCGGTGGTGGATGGACTCGCGGCCGACCCCGCCTACGGCAAGCCGGCGCAGATCAATCCGCCCGCCGATGCGCGCGACGTGTACGTGGCCTCGTACCGCCAGGCCGGCAAGCCTTCCCCGTTCAGCCAGGCCATCGTGCGCCAGGTGATGGTCGACCCCTACACCTTGCAAGTCAAAGGCGAGCGCGACTGGGGGCGCTTCGGCCTCACGCGGCCATTGCTGATGTCGGGCATGTTTCATTTGCACCGCTATGTATTGTCGGGTGAGGTGGGCAAGACCATCACTGGGATTTCCGGCGTGATGCTGCTGCTGATGGCCCTGAGCGGCATCTACCTGTGGTGGCCGCGCCTGCAGTGGACGGCGATCCGGCGCGCCCTGACCGTGTCGCATGGCGGCTCCTGGCCCCGCTTCAACTACACCTTGCACAAGGCGGCGGGCTTTTTTGCCGCGCCCGTGCTGGCCGTGATCGCCTTTTCCGGCATCTATTTCAATTTGCCGCAATTGATCGTGCCGCTGGTGGACCTGGTGTCGACGGTGCCGGACACGGCAAAATTGAAGAATGTGGCGCGGGATGGCGCCCTGCTCGATGCGGGCCAGGCCATGGCCGCCGCGCAGCGGCTGTATCCGCAGGCGCGCGTGTCGCGCATCGTGCTGCCGGGCAAGAAGGACCAGCCGTACGACGTGCGCGTGCGCCAGCCCGGTGAAATCGCCCACGGCGACGGCGCCACGCGCATCACGCTGGACGCGCGCAGCGGCTTGCCCCTGCGCATACGCGATCCCTTGCGGGCGCCGGCCGGGGACGTCTTCCTGGGTTGGCAATTCCCCCTGCATTCGGGCCAGGCGTTCGGCGTGGCCGGGCGCGCCTTCATTACCGTCTTCGGTTTGATGCCCTTGCTGTTCCTGCTGACGGGCACCCTGGTGTGGTGGAAACGGCGGCGCGGCCGGAAATAAGGGGCCGCCAAACCGTTGCGGGGAAAGTTGCTATCATCATAGTATTTTCCGGCAGATCCGCTGTCCGGACTCACCCGCACAAGGACCAGCATGAGCAATCCCGACATCACCGTAGCAATGTTGAATGAACGCGGCACGGGCCGCCTGCCCGGCCACCTGGGCATCGTCATCACGGCCGTGGGCGACGGCCAGCTGACGGCGGAATTGCCCGTGCTGCCACATTTGCTGGCGCCGAACGGCTACCTGCACGCGGGCAGCGTGGTGACCCTGGCCGACACGGCGTCCGGCTACGGTTGCATCGTCAACCTGCCCGAAGGCGCGACGAATTTCACCACCATCGAACTGAAATCGAACCACCTGGGCACGGCCCGCGAAGGCACGCTCACCTGCACGGCCAAGGTCGAGCACAAGGGCCGCAACACGCAAGTGTGGGATGCCGTGGTGAAAAGCAAGGAAACGGGCAAGACGATTGCCCTGTTTCGCTGCACGCAGATGATTTTATATCCGAAATAAGCCGGTAGGTCGGGTTAGCAGCAGCGCTGCGTAACCCGACATTTCCTTATAGCCTGACCCAGTTACCTTTATACAAGATTGGTCCCGTCGGTCCGTTCGGATTCGGCGAACCGCCCTTTGGCTCCAGGGTGACGGCCAGCAGGGCCACGTCGCTGCCGAGGGCGCGCTGGGACAGGGCCAGTTTCACGTTGCCCTTGTCGGCGAGTAAACCCAGGGAGCGCGGGTTGCCGCTCTTCGGCACGGCCCACAGTTCCAGGTCGCGGTCGGCAGGCACGGGCGCGTTGGCCACCATGCGCACTTCGAGCGCGCCGTGGCGGCTGTCGGCCGTCAGCAGCAATGCCGTTTGCGCCTTCTCGTCCGTCAGGCTGGCGACATAGCTGATCTGCGGCGCCTCCATCACGCGCGTGGCCACGACGATCACCAGCAGCGCGGCGATGGCGCTCGACGTCATGCCCAGGCCACGCCAGAACGACAGCGCATCGCGCCACAACGCCCAGCCGCCCTGCGGCTTCAGGTGCAGGCGCTGCTCGATCTGCTGCCACACGCGCTTGGGCGGCGCCACGGGCGTGGCGAATTCCGCCATCGGTTCCAGGCGCTGGCGCCATTCGGCCGTGATATTGCGCAAATCGGCGTCGTTGTGCAGCCAACCTTCGAAACGCCGCCGCGCGCCCCCTTTCAGGGTGCCCAGCACGTATTCGGACGCCAGTTTCTGGCGCAGGGTGTCATTGCCGCGGATATTCATGATGCCTCCCGTTTCGCCAGGCACGTGCGCAGCCGTTCCAGGCTGCGGCGTATCCACGTCTTCACGGTGCCGATCGGCAGCGACATCTGCTGCGCCACTTCGCTGTGCGACAGGTCGTGATAAAACGCCAGGGCGACCACCTGCCGGTGCAGCCCTTCCAGGGCCGACATGCAAAACGCCAGCGCCTTGGCGTCACCGCTCATCTGCAGTGATTCGATCGGCGTGGCCTGGGGGTCCCGGAGTGCATTCATGACTTCGCTATCAAACTGTTCGGCATCGATTTCCACGGTATCGTCGCTGCGCCGCAGCACATCGAACGCCTTGTTGCGCACGATGGTGGCCATCCAGGTCATCGGCGCGGCCAGATGGCTCTGGTAAGCGGCGGCGTTGTTCCAGATGGCGACAAAACCCTCTTGCAAGGCTTCTTCAGCGAGCTCTTGCTTATGCAATATACGCAGCGCGAAGCCAAACAGTTTCGATGAGGTGGAGTTATATAGCTGGCGGAACGCCGTGGCGTCCTTGTTCCCGGTGGCAAGCAGCCAGGTTTTCAGTTGCTGCGGGTCGAGCGATTGAGCGGCTGGGGACACGGCTGGCCTTCACAAGGTGAATGGGATCACGCCTGGGAAGGTTATAACAGATTGACAACGCTTGGCAACAGGGTTTTGTGCCGTGTTATCCCGCGATGGCCGTTTCGAGCAATTTGTGCAGTTCGGCAAATTCCGGCTTGCCCACGTAGCGCTTGAGGATCTTGCCCTGCTTGTCGAGCACGAAGGTGGTGGGCGTGAGGGCCACGTCGCCGTAGGCCTTGGCCGCCTCGCCCGTCACGTCGAGCGCCACCTTGAACGGCAGCTGGCGTGTTTCGGCGAAATTCAGCACGTAGTTGGCCGGATCGTATTTCATGGCCACGGCCACGAATTCCAGGCCCTGCCCCTTGTACTTGTTGTAGGTGTCGACCATGTCCGGCATTTCCGCCACGCAGGTGGTGCACGAAGTGGCCCAGAAATTGACCATCACCACCTTGCCGCGCAGGCTGGCCGAGGTGATTTTCTCGCCATGGATGCCGTGGAAAGTCACGTCCGGCGCGCGTTGCTTGTCGTTCAGCGACAGATAGCCGGCCGCCGCCACGCCCGCCACGAACACGGCGATGAGGGCTGGCTTGATCCAGGACTTGCTTGCGGAGGGCGAAGTGGACATGGCAAAGTTTCACTAATGTAGAGCAACGATGCGGCCATTATAGACGCATCGTCAGTCTGGCGCCGTAGGTCAAACGGCGGAGGCGTTTATTGCTGGACCGTATCGCTGACCGTGCTGGTCGTGCGCTGCTGCGGCGGATCGGGCTGCAATTGCTTCAGTTCCGCTTCCGAAATGTAGTCGAACAGCTTGACCACTTTCTGCACGCCGCCCACGCCGCGTGCCACGTCGGCCGCGACCGTGCCTTCGCGCTGGGTCACGCGGCCCATCAGGAAGACGGTGCCGTTTTCCGTGACGACCTTGAACGAGGCGGCCGAGATGGTTTTCATGTCGACCAGGCTGGCCTTGACCTTGGTGGTGATCAGCGCGTCGTTCGAGCGCGAGGTATAGCTGGCCGGGCCGGCGATGATCAATTCATTGGCCACCGACTCCACGCCCTCGATATTGCGCACTTCGCGCTCGACGGCATTTTTCATCGCCTCGTCGCGCACTTCGCCCGTCAGCAGGACGCGGCGGTTGAAGCTGGTGACATTCACGTGGCCCGCATCGCCGACGATGGACGGGATGCGCGCCTCGCCCTTGACGGCGATCGACTTGTCTTCGGTCTGGGCGCCCAGGGTGCGGCGGTCCGCCGCGGCAACGCCGCCCATCACCGCGCCGCCGACCATCAATTCGATGCAGCCGGTGAGCGAAGTGAGCATGGCGCCGCACAGCAGTGCGGTGGCCAGCGGGCGTTGTACGCGTTTCCAGCCTGGGCCAGTACCGAATTTAGTCATTCACGTCTCCTCCGAATAGCGCGACGTCGATGCCGTCGCAGATGCAATGTATGGTGGTCAGGTGGACTTCCTGGATGCGCGCCGTGCGCTCGGCCGGCACGCAGATATGCACGTCGGCGTCCGTCAGCATCTTGCCGATGGCGCCGCCGTCCTTGCCCGTCAGCGCCACGACGCGCATTTCGCGCTCGAGCGCCGCTTCCACGGCGGCCATCACGTTGGCCGAATTGCCCGACGTGGAGATGGCCAGCAGGATGTCGCCGGCCTGGCCGAAGGCCTGCACCTGCTTCGAGAAGATCTCGCGGTAGCTGTAGTCGTTCGCCACGGCCGTCAGGATCGACGTATCCGTCGTCAGCGCCAGGGCCGGCAGCGGAAAGCGCTCGCGTTCGAAGCGTCCGACCAGCTCGGCCGCGAAATGCTGGCAATCGGCGGCGGAACCGCCGTTGCCGCAGGCGAGGATCTTGTTGCCGTTGGACAATGCATAAAACATCAGGTCGATCGCCTGCGCAATGGGTTGCGCCAGTACGGTGGCGGCCTGGATCTTGAGTTCGGCACTTTCGTGGAAGTGCGAGAGGATGCGTTGATTATTCATAGTCTGCCGATTATAGTGCAGGCGCGCGGCATGGCGGACAAGCACTGTTAAAAATGCTTACATATCGAGGATGTTCTTCAGCCAGCTGATGCGCCCGCCATCGATGGCCAGCGCGTCGAAGCGGCATGGCGGCACGGTTTTTTGTCCCAGCAGCCAGGTTTGCGCGGCCACCACCATGCGCCGCTGCTTGGCGGGCGTGATGCTGGCCAGGGCACCGCCGAAGGCCGCACTGCTGCGCAGCCGCACTTCGACGAAGACGATGGAGGCGCCATCGCGCATGATCAGGTCCAGCTCGCCGCCCTTGCACAGATAATTGCGTTCCAGCAGCACCAAGCCTTGCAGCAACAGATACGCGAGCGCATCGTCTTCCCCCTGCCGTCCCCGTTCCCGTTTGTTCCAGAAGGGCGGCATGGCGGTGTCCTTATTGTACCGGCGGCGCGGCAGGCGGAGCCGGTGGCCAGGTGCCCAGCACGCCCTGCTGGTAGGTGGCGGCCTGTTCCGTGCGTTCGAACACGCTTTGATCATTCTCAAAGCGCACGGCCAGGCGGCCCGTCACGCCGTCGAGCGTGAATGGTGTGTTCGGCCGCAGCGCCACTTCGCGCGCCACGCGGAAGGCGTCGATGCCCAGTGCGTACAGGCGTTCCATATCGGCTGTCGGGCGGACGTCGCCTGACTGCGGCGGCTGCGGATACACCATCACTTGCGGATGGTCGCGCTGCACTTGCCAAGGCAGGTCCAGCAGGCGCGCGCCGTCGAGTTCGGGGCCGCTGGCGCCGCGCCCGGCGCCGGGGTTCAGTGACGAGGTGCCATACAGGGGCAGGTCGCTGCCGATGGCCACGCGCAGCTGGCGCGCCTGGTCGGCGTCGAGCGCGGCAAACAGCAGGCCCGGCGGCGTCGCGGCCAGGCGCGCGCGCAGCTGCACCAGTTCCGCATCGCTCAGGTAGCCATTCGTGGCCGTCAAGTCCATCACATCGACTTTGCCGCCCTGGCGCAGCCATTCCTGCTTGAAGGCGGCGCTGATGCGGCGCTGCGAAGGCGAACCGGCCGACAGGATCAGCGCGCTGGCGCCCGGCTGTTCGCTGGCGGCCCAGGCGGCGACCTGGCGCGCTTCCGCCTCGATCGACAGGCCCATCACCAGCAGCTTGGCCGGCAGGCGCGCTTCGCCGCGGTTGTCCGGGTGGTTCAGGGCGATCGTTGGCTTGCGTACCAGATCGCTGTTCGCCACGGCCGTCACGGCCGAGCGCGACAACGGTCCGACGACGACGTCCTGTTCCTCTTGCGCTTGCGCAAACTTGTTCAGCACGTCGCTGCTGCCGTCGCCCGTGTCGATCACCGTTACTTCGAAGCCGCTGCGGTCGCGCTCATACGCGGCCATGAAGCCGGCGCGCAGCAGTTCGGCAGCCGGACCCAGGGACGCCGAGCGCAGCGGCAGCAGCAGGCCGATGTGGTGCAGATTGCCGTCGGACGGCGCCGGTGCGGTGGCGGCCGGCATGTCCTGCGGCGTGCCAGTCGCCGGCTTGGTGGCGGTGGGCGCCAGCGGCGCGCCGCTGCCGTCGTACGCGGTAATGTCGGGCACGGCCACGGCAAACGTCACCGGTTCGGGCGCGGGCGGCTTGGGCGGCACGGGAGGCGGCAGCGGCTTCGGTGGCGGCAGCGCCCTTGTGTTAGATTCAATAGGCGCGCACAATTGCCCGGGCGCGTCGCAAGGCGTGCTGCAAGCGCTCAGCATGCCGGTCGCGGCACAAACAAGCAGTAACTTCACACTATTAGCAAGCATTCAACCTCCAAAATGACCGTACAAGAAATCAGTTCCATCGCCAGCCTGCCCATCATGACAGAGGCGGCGCACCAGGTCTATCCTATCGCAACATTGTATATAGTGGCCACGCCCATCGGTAATGTGACCGATATCAGCCTGCGCGCGCTGCACTTGCTGAGCCTTGCCGACGCCGTCGCCTGTGAAGATACGCGCAACACGGCGCACCTGCTGACGCGCTTCGGCTTGAACAAGCCATTGATTGCGGCGCATCAACATAATGAGCGCGAAGTGGCGCAGACCCTGATCGCGCGCCTGCAGGCGGGCGAGCGCATCGCCCTCGTTTCCGACGCCGGCACGCCCGCCGTGTCCGACCCCGGCGCGCGCATCGTCGACGCCGTGCGCGCGGCGGGACTGCGCGTGCTGCCCCTGCCCGGCCCGTCGGCGGCGATCACCGCCATCTCCGCCAGCGGCTTGTTGAATGACCAGTTCTACTTTGTCGGCTTCCTGCCAGCCAAGGCCAAGCAGCGCGAAAACATCTTGCACAGCCTGCGCGGCGTGACGGCGACCATGGTGTTCTATGAAGCGCCGCACCGCATCCTCGATTGCGCCACGGCCCTGGTGGAAGCGTTCGAGCCGACGCGCCAGGTGGTGTTCGCGCGCGAACTGACGAAACTGTTCGAGGAAATCCACCGCTGCCCCCTGTCGGAAGCGGAAAGCTGGATCCGTGCCGACGCGCACCGCGAAAAGGGAGAGTTCGTCGTCCTGCTGGAAGGCGCCACGCAAGCGCAGGACGCGGAAGACGTGGAAGCGGAACGCATCCTCAACATCCTGCTGGCCGAATGCAGCGTCAAGCAGGCGGCGAATCTGACGGCGCAAATCACGGGGCGCAAGAAAAACGCCCTGTATGAGCGGGCGTTGCAGTTGAAGGGGCAGGAATAAGGCGATTAGCTTGGCGGCTGGACATTGAGTGCACTTGCCGCCGCGAGCAATTGTTCCACATGCTCGATCAACTCGTCGACAAAGCCCTGCGTGACATCCAGCTCGCCCTCGTATTCGGCCAGGTTGCGCTTCTTGTGGGCCTGATTGAATAGCAGCCATTGCTGCGGCGTGAAACTCAGCGTGTGTTCCAGGCTTTGAAAGACGAGATAGCGGTTGTCGCTGCGATAACCATGTTGACGCAGCGCAGACAAGGCGGCAGCATGCGCCGCGTTATACGCGAGGTCGAAGCGGCTTTCCAGCGACAGTATCGGCTGCCTGGCATCGTGCGGGCGCACGGTGGCCGAGCGCAGCAAGCCCGCCCGTTCGCGTGCGTCCGGTGGCTCAGCCTTGAGCTGGCCGATGCGCGCCAGGTTCGCCAGCGCCTGTGAGCTTGAGGAGGTCATCATTGGCCCCTTTGACAAAAATTTTGGGCTGTTCGAGGACGCGCACGGCGAACGACTTGCCGTCGTCTATTCTTTGCCGCCATTCTTCATGTGTGTACAAGGTGGGGTTGATGCTGCGCCCCAGTTGCTGCTGCGCTGGCTGCAGCGCTGCCAGCAACTGGGCATTCGATGCCATGTTGCCGATGACCATCAGGTCGATGTCGCTGTGCGCCTGTTCCGTGCCCTTGGCCATCGAACCGTACACAAACGCCAGGTCGACTTCCTGCCAATACGGTTGCAGGGCCACGCGCAGCACATCGGCGACGCCAAAGGTTTTCAGCACGATGCTGCGCAGCTCGTCGAAGATCGGCGCATCATGATTTGCCTGGTAATGCTTCTGGTTGCCCACTTTCTTGACGGTCACCAGGGCCGATTTCACCAGCTTGGCCAGTTCGCGTTGCACGGCGCCCGAGCCGATGGCCGCGAAGGCGATGATTTCATTCGCATAGAAAGAGCGCTGCGCCTGGCCAAAGAGCAAAGCCAGCACGCGTTGCTGTGTTTTGGAAAACAATGTGTCTGCATATATACCCAATATGGGTATAGTCAAGCAAGCCCTCACCACTTGCAACCGCTATCCTTCTTGTCGAGCAACATCAGCACGGGCGCCAGCAAGCCCGCCCCTGCATAAGCGGTGCGGCAATCGCCGCGCTTGCCTTGGGCGATGTCGCGCGCCAGCTGGGTTTCCGTTTGCAGCGGTTTGTCGGGGATTTGCCCCACGGCCGTGCCCACCTTTGACGGGTCGCGTTCGCCCGCCATCTTGCGCGCCGTCTTCCTGGCCGCTTCCATGTCGAATTTCGGCGTTTCCGCAGTTTCTTGCCTGAAGGTGTCGGGACTGGCCGCCGGCGTGGCCGGTGAGGCCGGCACCACCGTGATGGCTTGCGGGCTGGATGCCGGCGCGGTGGCTGCCGCCGGCGTTTCCCGGACAGCGGCGCGTTTCTGCTTGCTGATGGGCTTGGGTTCGCGCTTCGGCTTGACGACCTCGACAGGCGGCGGGGGCGGCTTGGCGGCCAGCGGACGTATCCACACGGCGATCGATTCCACGCGCGGGGCCGTGTCCGGCGGCACAGGCGGCTGGACGTGGCGCCACAGATAGATCAAGGCGCCATGCAGCAGCAAGGACACGCCGACGCCCAGCGCGATGCCGCGGCGATTTGGCATGGGCTGGCCGCCGCCGCTGCTTCTTTCTATCCTGAACTCCATTGCCGTCGTCGCCTTCATGTCTGATCGGGAAAACTTGCAAACCCAGTGTCGCATACTTCAATCGTTTTGAAAAATACATGAGTCCCAGTGCCGCGCGTAAATAATTTACACAGAGTTTCACCTGACCCTTGACCGAAGTCGATACGGCCTGTATTATCTTGGTCTTCGGAGTGTGGCGCAGCCCGGTAGCGCACCTGGTTTGGGACCAGGGGGTCCAAGGTTCGAATCCTTGTACTCCGACCAAATTTGTAGAAAAAAACCCAAGAGTTTCGGCTCTTGGGTTTTTTTTCGTCTGTACGGTTCGGGCAGGTCGACGTAGGTCGGATTAGCGCGCAAGCGCGTAATCCGACAACACCAGGATCATGGCCAACATTGTTGTCGGGTTACGCGCTACGCGCTAACCCGACCTACGCCGCGAGGCGTTTCGCCGCCAGTGCATTGCCGGCGCGGCTGGAGCCCTTGCGCCCCAGCTGCTGCGCAATGAACTGGCCCGCATCGACCACCAGGTCCAGGTCGATGCCGGTGGCGATGCCCAGTCCCTGCATCATGTACAGCACGTCTTCTGTTGCCACGTTGCCGGTGGCGCCCTTGGCGTACGGGCAGCCGCCCAGGCCCGAGACGGACGAGTGATAGATCGTAATGCCCGTTTCCAGGCTGGCGTAGATGTTCGCCAGCGCCTGGCCGTAGGTGTCGTGGAAGTGGCCGGACAGGCCGCCCACGTGGAAAGCCGCGATGGCGCGCTGCATCACCGCCTGCGTCTTTCTCGGCGTGGCCACGCCGATGGTGTCGGCGATGTCGATCTCGTCGCAACCAAGGTCGCGCATGCGGCCCACCACGTCGGCCACGGCGTCGAGCGGCACGTCTCCCTGGTAGGGGCAGCCGAAGGCGCAGCTGATGCTGCCGCGCAGGCGCAGGCCGTGTTCCTTGGCTGCCTTCGCCACGCCTTCGAAGCGGGCGATCGATTCGGCGATCGAGCAATTGATGTTCTTTTGCGAGAACGCCTCGGAGGCCGAGCCGAAGATCACCACTTCATCGGCTTTTGCCGCCAAGGCGGCATCGAAACCCTGCATGTTCGGCGTCAGCGCCGAATAAATGGTGCCCGGGCGGCGCGCGATTCTCTCCATCACTTCCGCGCTGGTGGCCATCTGCGGCACCCATTTCGGCGAGACGAAGGACGCCGCCTCGATATTGGCAAAGCCGGCCAGGGTCAGGCGGTCGACCAGCTCGATTTTGACGGCGGCACTGATGGTGTCCTTCTCGTTTTGCAGGCCGTCGCGCGGCCCCACTTCGACGATCTTGACCTGCTTGGGCAAACTGGTAGTAGGGTTCATCTCAATATCCTTGCAAACGGTTGACGATGCCGGCGACCACGTCTCCGGCGTGCAGGCGGCGCATCTTGGCGGCGATCTGCGCCACGCTTTCGCGGCGCAGGGTAGCGGCCGAAATATGCGGCGTGATGGTGATGCGCGGTTCTTGCCAGAACGGGTGCTGCTGCGGCAGCGGCTCGTTGCGGAACACGTCGAGGGTCGCCCCGGCGATATGCCCGGAGCGGATCAGGGTCAGCAGATCCGGTTCGGCCAGATGCGCGCCGCGCGCCACGTTGATGATGTAGGCGCCTGGCAGCAGCATCGACAGGCGCGCGCGGTCGAGCAGGTTGTGTGTGTCCGGCGTGAGCGGCAGCATGCACACGAGCACGCGCGTGCCGTGCAAGAAGGCTTCCAGCCCTTCCTCGCCCGCAAAGCATGCGACGCCATCGACGTGCTTGCGGCTGCGGCTCCAGCCCCGCAGGGGGAATTCGAACTGCGCCAGCGCTTGCAGCACGCGGGTGCCCAGCACGCCCATGCCCAGCACGCCGACGGGAAAATCCAGCTTGTCGAAGGCGGGCAGCGGCTGCCAGATGCCGGCGCGGCCCTGCGCCTCGTAATCGTCGAAACGGCGGAAGTGGCGCAGCACGGCGTGGCTCACATACTCGGCCATCTGCACGCCCATGCCCGCGTCGTCGAGGCGTACCAGCGGTACGTGGGCCGGCAGCGCATCGCCGAATTTCAACAGCGCGTCGACGCCGGCGCCCGTGTTGAAGATGGCTTTGACGTTGGCCAGCTCGGGCAGCATGGCGGCGGGCGGCTGCCACACGACGGCATAGTCGCAGGGCGCGACCGCCTCGCCTTCGCGCCAGAAGTGGATGTCAGCTTCGGGCAGCAAGTCGCGGAAGTCGCTGATCCACGCCGCTTCCTTGCCGTCCGAACGTTGTAACAGGATGCGCATGTGCTTACCTTTATGCGGCAGCCTTGAAGGCCAGCAGCGGCGCGCCATCGGCCACCTGGTCGCCGACCGAATACAGCACGTCTTCCACCAGGCCGTCGTGCGGCGCGGCGATCGTGTGCTCCATCTTCATCGCTTCCATGATGACCAGCGGTTCGCCCTTCTTGACGTCCTGCCCTTTGTTCACCAGCACGGCGACGACCTTGCCCGGCATGGGCGCCGTCAGGCGGCCGCCCTCCGCTTCCACCTCGCCCGCATGCGCCATCGGGTCGCTGTAGTGCAGGGTGGTGTGCAAGCCGCCGGTGAATACGTGGAACTGCTCGCCGTCGCGCAGCACCGTGCCATGCACGGCACGCTCTCCCAGCTTGATGTGCAGCTCGTTGCCTGTGCGCGCCGTCAAGCTCAGGGGCTGGCCGTTGAACAGCCAGCCATCGGTCTTGTAGGCGATGCGCGCGGCATAGGTTTTGTCGTCGCTGGCCAGTGCGAATTCATCGGCGAACGACAGGCTGCGCCCCAGAGTGCTGTTCAAGCGCCAACCCAGGGCGTTGCCCCACGGGTCGGCGCGGTTGGCCGACTGCGCTTCGGCGGCCGTTTTTTCTTCCAGCAGCAGGGCGACGGATGCCAGCGCCAGGGCCGTGTCGGGTGCCGGCTGCAGGGCGGGGAACAGCGACGCCTGATTGCGCTCGATCAAACCCGTATCGAGATCGGCCGAGCTGAATGCCTGGCCTTCGACCAGGCGCTTCAGGAAGGCGATATTGCTGGCCAGGCCCACGATCTGGTAGTCGGACAGCGCCTGCGCCATGCGCGCCAGCGCTTCGCGGCGGTCCGCGCCCCAGACGATCAGCTTGGCGATCATCGGGTCGTAGAACGGCGAGATGGCGTCGCCTTCGCGCACGCCCGAATCGATGCGCACGGACGCCGGCACCACGGTGCCGCCCAGTTCGAACGTCACGGCCGATGGCGACTGCATGTGGCGCAGGGTGCCGATCGATGGCAAAAAGCCCTTTTCCGGGTTTTCCGCGTAGATGCGCGCCTCGATGGCGTGGCCGTGGATCGTCAATTCATTCTGTTTTTTCGGCAGCGGCTCGCCAAAGGCGACGCGCAGCTGCCATTCCACCAGGTCCGTGCCGGTGATCATTTCCGTTACCGGATGTTCCACCTGCAGGCGCGTGTTCATCTCCATGAAGTAGAACGAGCCATCCTGGTTGGCGATGAATTCCACCGTGCCCGCACCCACGTAGCCGACGGCCTTGGCGGCGGCGACGGCCGCCTCGCCCATGGCCGCGCGGCGGTCCGCCGGCATGCCCGGCGCCGGCGCTTCTTCCAGCACCTTCTGGTGACGGCGCTGCACCGAGCAATCGCGCTCGAACAGGTAGATGCAGTTGCCGAGCGTGTCGGCAAACACCTGGATTTCGATATGCCGCGGACGCGACAGGTATTTCTCGGCCAGCACCTTGTCGTCGCCGAAAGAGCTGATCGCTTCGCGCTTGCACGAGGCCAGCGCCGCCTTGAAGTCGGCGCTGTTTTCAATGACGCGCATGCCCTTGCCGCCGCCGCCGGCGGATGCCTTCAGCAGCACGGGATAGCCGATCTTGTCTGCCTGGCCGTGCAAAAATTCCGCATCCTGATTCTCGCCGTGGTAGCCGGGCACCAGCGGCACGTTCGCTTTTTCCATCAGCGACTTGGCGGCCGATTTCGAGCCCATGGCGCGCATGGCGGACGCCGGCGGGCCGATGAAGACCAGGCCCGCCGCGTGGCAGGCGTCGGCGAAATCGGCGTTCTCGGACAAAAAGCCGTAGCCGGGGTGGATCGCCTGGGCGCCAGTGGCCAGCGCCACGGCGATGATCTTGTCGCCGCACAGATAGCTTTCCTTGGCTGGCGCGGGGCCGATCAGCACCGCTTCGTCGCAGACGGCGACGTGCTTGGCGTTGGCGTCCGCTTCCGAATACACGGCGACGGTCTGGATGCCCATGCGGCGCGCGGTAGCGGCGACACGGCAAGCGATTTCGCCGCGGTTGGCGATCAGGATTTTAGTGAACATGGTCTCTCTCTATTCTCTCAAAAAGGGGCAGCTGTCTCTTGTCATGGACGTTGTGTGCTGGCGTGTCGGCTTACGCGCTTTGCGCTAAGCCGACCTACGCATTGGTGAGGCGGTATTCGCAGGTCGGGTTAGCCGGCACGGCGTAACCCGACAGGGCTGGATCAGCAGCCGCACTTCTCTTTCTGTACCGATTCCAGCATGGCGCCGCGCGTCTGCAAGCCCAGTTTGTTCAACAAGACGCGGTCGTCTTCCGCTTCCGGGTTGTCGGTGGTGAGCAGCTTGTCGCCATAGAAAATGGAGTTGGCGCCGGCCAGGAAGCACATCGCCTGCACGGCTTCGCCCATCTGGCGGCGGCCGGCCGACAGACGCACGCGCGCTTTCGGCATGGTGATGCGGGCCACGGCGATCGTGCGCACGAATTCGAACGGGTCCAGCGCTTCCAGGCCGAACAAAGGCGTGCCTTCCACCTGCACCAGGTGGTTGACGGGCACCGATTCCGGATACGGATTCAGGTTCGCCAGCTGGGCGATCAGGCCCGCGCGCTGCAGACGCGTCTCGCCCATGCCGACGATGCCGCCGCAGCACACTTTCAAGCCCGCTTCGCGCACGCGGCCCAAAGTATCGAGGCGATCCTGGTATTCGCGCGTGGAGATGACGTTGTCGTAGAACTCGGGCGCCGTATCGAGGTTATGATTGTAGAAGTCCAGGCCCGCGTTTTTCAGGCGGTCCGCTTGTCCCTCTTCCAGCATGCCCAAAGTAGCGCATGTTTCCAGGCCCAGCGCCTTGACCTTGGTCACCATCTCTTCGACTTTTTCCATGTCGCGCTCTTTCGGGCTGCGCCAGGCGGCGCCCATGCAGAAGCGCGTGGCGCCGTTGGCTTTCGCCTGGCGGGCCGCGTCGAGCACCGTGTCGATGTCGAGAATTTTCTTCGCTTCCACGCCCGTGTCGTAGCGGGCCGCCTGCGGGCAGTAGCCGCAGTCTTCCTCGCAGCCGCCGGTCTTGATCGACAACAGGGTCGCCAGTTCCACGTCGCCGTCGGGGAAGTTGACGCGGTGGGTTTGCTGGGCCTTGAACATCAAGTCATTGAATGGCAGGTCGAACAGGGCCAGCACGTCGGCGACGGGCCAGGTGGCCGCTTCCGGCACGGTGATGCGCGCCGCTGGGCGGTGCAGTTCGACGGTTTTTGCTGCTTCTTGGACGTGAGACATGTGATTCCTTCGTTTCTATTTTTGAATGCGTTTAAGTGTTGGGATGCTGCGCCGGCCAGTTGGGCAAGCCGGTGAAATCGAGATACGCCGCCGCCGCTTCCGCCGTGGGTTGCGCCAGGCGCGGCACCCTGCCCAGCAGCGGCGCCGGGATGCGCTCGATCAGCGCATCGATATTTTCGTCGAGGAAGCGCATTTCCACTTCCAAGGTGTTGGCGACCCAGCCGATCACCGTCAGGCCGCGCGCCTCGATGGCTTCCACCGTCAGCAAGGCCTGGCTGATGCAGCCCAGACGCATGCCGACCACGAGGATCACGGGCAGGTCGAGCTGCTGCGCCAGGTCGGCCGAGTCGAAACCTGGCGACAGCGGCACGCGGAATCCGCCCACGCCTTCGACCACGACCGCGTCCGAGGCGGCGGCGATTTCCAGGTAGGCGGCCAGGATGGGTACGGACTCGATGCTCACGCCTTCCAGCGCGGCGGCGATGTGCGGCGCGGCCGGTTCCTTCAGCATGTAGGGCGTGGTCAGGCTGCGCAGCATGGTGACGTTGCCGGCGGCGATCAGGCTGTCGGCGTCTTCATTATGCAGCTCGCCGTCGCGCATCTCGGCGCCGGCGGCCACGGGCTTCATGCCGCAGGCGCGCACGCCGCGCGCCACCAGCGCGTGCAGCAGGGCTGACGAGGTCAGGGTCTTGCCGATTTCCGTGTCGGTGCCGGTGACGAAACAGGCAAAGCGCGAGGGCAGGCCGATGGTGGCCGGCGCCGGCTGCACGGCCGGCGCCAGGTCCGCCAGCACCTCGGCCACGATAGGGTCATCAAGGCTCATGGCGAGTCCTTTCCAGGGTGTTGACTGCGTTGATCAATTGCGCCACTTCCTGCGCCGTATGGCCGGCCGACAGGGTCACGCGCAGGCGCGCCGTGCCGGCAGGGACCGTGGGCGGGCGGATGGCGCCGACCCACAGGCCTTGCTGGTACAGATTCGCGGCGACGGCCAGCATGTCCGCGTTCTCGCCGATGATGACGGGCTGGATGGCGGACAGCGATGGCAAGGCTTGCCAGTGCTGCAGCTGCAAGCCTTCGTTCCACTGCGCCACCAGCGCCGCCAGGTGCATCCGGCGTTGTTTTCCTTCTTCACCGGCGATGATGTCCAGGCTGGCCAGCAGCGCATGCGCGAGCGCGGGCGCGGCGGCCGTGGTGAAGATGTAGGGGCGGGCCTTCTGGATCAGCGTCTCGATCACGGCCTCATGCGCGCAAACGAAGGCGCCGCCCACGCCGGCCGATTTGCCCAGGGTGCCCACGTAGACCAGATACGGCGAATGCAGGTCGAAGTATTCCAGCGCGCCGCGGCCATTCTCGCCCAGCGCGCCGAAGCCGTGCGCGTCGTCGACCACCAGCCAGGCGCCATATTGTTCGCACAGGGCCAGCAGCGCGGGCAGCGGCGCCAGGTCGCCATCCATGCTGAAGACGCTGTCGGTGACGACGATTTTCGTTTTGGCTTTGCTTTCCGCCAGCAGGGCCGCCAAGGCGTCGAGATCCGCATGCGGATACACGCGCGTCTTGACGCGGGACAAACGCGTGCCGTCGATCAGCGAAGCGTGGTTCAGCGCTTCCGAGAAGATCTCGGCTTCGGCATCACCGGCCGCCAGGGCCGTCAGCACGGCTAAATTGGCCATGTAGCCGGTACAGAAATACAACGCGCGCGCCTGTTCCAGGTTGGCGCCGACAAACGCGGCCAGGCGCTCTTCCAGCTGTGCGTGGGCGCGGCTATGGCCGCTGATCAAATGCGAAGCGCCGCTGCCGGCGCCATACAGGTCGGCGCCCTCTTTCAGCGCATCGACGATGCGCGGATGCGACGCCAGGCCCAGGTAGTCATTGCTGCAAAAGGCCAGCATGTCGCGCCCATCGACCGTCAGGCGCGGCGCGCACGGCGTGTCGACGGTGCGGCGGCGGCGGATCAGGCTGCGCTCTTCCAGCCCCTGCAACTGCTGCTTCAAGCGCGTGAGCAGTTCCATCTCAGGCTCCGATCACTTTGTTGAAGACGGCCAGCGTCTGTTGGCCCAGGCCCGCGATTTCTGTGTCGTCGAGGATGTAGGGCGGCATCAGGTAGACGGTGGAGCCGATGGGGCGCATCAGCAGTTCGTGTTCCAGCGCCGTGCTGAAGAAGCGGCGCGAAAAGTCGGGCGCCGCGTCTACCGCATCGAAGGCCCAGATCATGCCCTGCTGGCGGAAGTGTTTTACGCGCTCGTGCTGCGCCAGCGGCGCCAGGGCGCGCGTGATCCTGGCGGCGCGTTCCCGGTTGGCCGCCAGCACGTCGTCTTCCTCGAAAATCGACAGGGTTGCCAGCGCCGCGCGGCAGGCCAGCGGGTTGCCCGTGTACGAGTGCGAATGCAAAAAACCGCGGCGCACGTCGGTGCTGTAGAACGCCTGATAAATATCTTCGCGCGTCATCACCAGGGACAGCGGTAAATAGCCGCCGCTGATGCCCTTGGACAGGCAGACGAAATCGGGCCAGATGCCGGCCTGTTCGCACGCAAAGAACGTGCCCGTGCGGCCGCAGCCGACGGCGATCTCGTCGAGGATCAGATGGACTTGATAGCGGTCGCACAGGGCGCGCACCAGCGACAGGTACAGCGGGTTGTGCATGGCCATGCCGGTGGCGCACTGTACCAGCGGCTCGATGATGATGGCGGCGATTCTTTCGGACTTTTCCTGGAACAGCCGTTCCACGTCGGCCGCCGCGCGGCGCGCCACGTCCTGCGCCGATTCGTTTTCGGCCGCCTGGCGGAAGTCGGGCGACATCACCGTCTGCGAGGCACGCAGCAGGGGGCCGTAGGCATCCTTGAACAGTGCCACGTCCGTAACGGCGAGGGCGCCGATGGTTTCGCCGTGGTAGCTGCCCTTCAAACAGACGAATTCCTGCTTTTCACCCTTGCCGCTGTTGCGCCAGGCGTGAAAACTCATTTTCAGGGCGATTTCCACGGCCGAGGCGCCATCGGACGCATAAAAACTGTGACCGAGCACGCCATTGGTGAGCGCGGAGAGCTTTTCCGACAGCTCGATCACCGGTTCATGCGTAAAACCGGCCAGCATCGCGTGTTCCAGGCGGTCCAGTTGATCCTTGAGTTCCGCATTGATGCGCGGGTTGGCATGGCCGAACAGGTTCACCCACCAGGAGCTGATGGCGTCCAGGTAGCGTCGGCCCTCGTGGTCATACAGCCAGGCGCCGCGGCCATGGCTGACGGGGATGAGCGGAACCGTCTCGTGGTGCTGCATTTGCGTGCACGGATGCCACACGCTGCGCAGACTGCGTTCGACCCAGCCCGATTGTTTTTCTGCTTTCAAAACTGCTCCAATGATATTCTTAGTCCATGAGCTTTGGACTATTAACTAGCCCATGAGCCAACCCGGCTTGCGCTTGTCGAGGAAGGATTGCACGCCTTCGCGTCCCTGCTCCGAGGCGCGGATCTGCGCGATGCGCTCGGCGGTGTCCGCCAACAGCGCGTCATTGACGGGCTGGCCGGCGATCTCGCGCACCAGCGTTTTCGCTTGCGCCACGGCGTGCGGGCTGTTGCCCGTCAGGGCTTTCAGTACCTCGGCGGTTTTCGCGTCCAGCGCGCTTGCCTCGACTACCTCGTGGGCAAAGCCGATGCGCAGCGCTTCCCGGGCGGAGAATCGCTCCGCCGTCAGGAAATAGCGGCGTGCCGCGTTTTCGCCCATGGCCTTGATGACATACGGTGAAATAGTGGCTGGGATCAGTCCCAGCCGCACTTCGCTCAGGCAGAAATGCACATCTTCCGCAACCAGAATGATATCGCATGCGGCGACGAGGCCCATGCCGCCCGCATAGCAGTCGCCCTGGATCTTCGCCACCACGGGTTTCGGGCACAGGTAAATCGTGCGCAGCATCTGCGCCAGCTGCAGCGCGTCGGCCTGGTTTTCGGCATGCGTGTAGCCGGCCATCTTCTTCATCCAGTTCAGGTCCGCACCGGCGCAAAAGGCCGCGCCGTTCGCGGCCAGCACGATGGCGCGCACCATGTCGCTGCGCCCCAGCCCCTCGAAGGCGCGCGCCAGTTCGGCGATCGTCG
Organism: Janthinobacterium sp. HH106; assembly: GCF_001758725.1. Classification (NCBI taxonomy): domain Bacteria; kingdom Pseudomonadati; phylum Pseudomonadota; class Betaproteobacteria; order Burkholderiales; family Oxalobacteraceae; genus Janthinobacterium; species Janthinobacterium sp. HH106. The sequence goes on from NZ_LRIC01000012.1 coordinate 187,475, forward strand.
TCTCGTTGAAGGCATTGCGCACGTCCGGGCGGTTCAGGGTCACGGTGGCGACATTGCCCTCGATGACCAGCTTTAAGGTTTCAAATTCCATTCTCTTCTCCCTGAGTGCCGCTTACATGCGGAATACGCCGAACTTCGTGTCCGGGATTTCCGCGTTCAGGGCGGCCGACAGGCCCAGGCCCAGCACCATGCGGGTGTCGGCCGGGTCGATCACGCCGTCGTCCCACAGGCGCGCGGTGGCGTAATACGGGTGGCCCTGGTGCTCGTACTGCTCCTTGATCGGCTGCTTGAAGGCCGCTTCCTCGTCTGCGCTCCACTGCCCGCCCTTGCCTTCGATGCCGTCGCGCTTGACGGTCGCCAGCACGGAGGCCGCCTGGTCGCCGCCCATGACGGAAATGCGCGCATTGGGCCACATCCACATGAAACGGGGAGAGAACGCGCGGCCGCACATGCCGTAGTTGCCGGCGCCGAAGCTGCCGCCGATGATCACCGTGAATTTCGGCACGGCCGCCGTCGCCACGGCGGTGACCATCTTGGCGCCATTGCGGGCGATGCCCTCGTTTTCGTACTTGCGGCCCACCATGAAGCCCGTGATGTTTTGCAGGAAGACGAGCGGGATCTTGCGCTGGCAGCACAATTCGATGAAATGCGTGCCTTTCAAGGCCGATTCCGAGAACAGGATGCCGTTATTGGCGATGATGCCGACTTTGACGCCATAGATGTGCGCAAAGCCGCAGATCAGGGTGGTGCCGTAGCGGGCCTTGAATTCATCGAAATCGCTGCCGTCGACGATGCGCGCGATCACCTCGCGCACGTCGAACGGTTTGCGCGTATCGACGGGGATTACGCCATACAGTTCCTGCGTCGGGTATTTCGGTTCGACGGACTCGCGCAGCGCCATCTGCTGCGGTTTTTTACGGTTCAGATTCGAAACGATGGTGCGCGCCAGCGACAGCGCATGCAAGTCGTTCTGCGCCAGGTGGTCGACCACGCCGGACAGGCGCGTGTGCACGTCGCCGCCGCCCAGGTCTTCCGCCGTCACCACTTCGCCCGTGGCCGCCTTCACCAGCGGCGGGCCGCCGAGGAAAATCGTGCCCTGCTCCTTGACGATGATCGATTCGTCGCTCATGGCCGGCACGTAGGCGCCGCCCGCCGTGCAAGAGCCCATCACGACGGCGATTTGCGGGATGCCCTTGGCCGACAAATTCGCCTGGTTATAGAAAATGCGGCCGAAATGGTCGCGGTCGGGGAAGACGTCGTCCTGGTTCGGCAGGTTGGCGCCGCCCGAGTCGACCAGGTAGATGCACGGCAGGTTGTTCTGGTCGGCGATTTCCTGGGCGCGCAAATGCTTTTTTACCGTCATCGGGTAATAGGTGCCGCCCTTGACGGTAGCGTCGTTACACACGATGACGCATTCCTGGCCCGAGACGCGGCCGATGCCGGTGATGATGCCGGCGCTAGGGGCCGCATCGACGCCCTTGGCGTCCTGGTACATGGCGTAGGCCGCCATCTGGGAAAACTCGAGGAAGGGCGTGCCGGGATCGAGCAGCATCTGGACTCTGTCGCGCGGCAGCAGTTTTCCGCGCGCCAGGTGCTTGGCGGCCGCCGCTTCGCCGCCGCCGGCCGCGATTTTCTCGACCTTGTCGCGCAGATCGTCGACGATGGCTTGCATGGCCGCGGCATTGGCCTTGAAATCTTCACTGCGCGGATTGAGTTTGCTTTCGATGTGCGGCATTGCGGTTCCTTTTTATGATCGCCCGGTCTCTCGGGTCGCGCTATTCGGGAAAACTGCCGTCGAGATAAAACCAGCGCAGGGCACCACCGCCCTCGCCCGCCTCGCGCACGAAGCGGCTCACCTCATGCAGGCGGTGCGCGCGGCCGTTGACCTTGTAGCGGGCCACGAATTCCACGGTATCGCGATGTATCTCTTCGGCCTGATCTGCTGATTCTGCTTTACGTTGACGTAAACGTAAAGCAGATTTTACCTCAAGTCCCATCCAGTGGACTTTTTCTTCTTCGGCAAACAAGGCGTCGGCGGGACGGGTGCTGGCATGCCAGGTGGCGCGCAGATACGCTTCATCGCGCAAGGTAAACGCCGTGTAGCGCGAACGCATCAGGACTTCGGCCGTGGGCGGCAAGGCGTCGCCCGCGATATACGGGCCGCAGCAGCTGGCGTAGGAGGCGCCGCCACAGGGGCAGGCGGACAATTTCGAAGGTGTGGGCATGCGCTGACGATATGCAACAGAAAAGAGGGAACAGGAAAGTTCCACAATTATCCGCCATAACGGCGGCGCCGGTCGCCGTTGCTGTCGCTCCGCCTACTTTTGAGGCGCGAGGAAGTCCAGCGCGAACGGCGGCGCCTTGCCGGCCATGAGATCGGCCAGGATGCGCGCCGTGCCGGCGGCAAAGGTAAAGCCCAGCGGGCCATGGCCCACGTTGAGCCACAGGTTGCCCACTTTGCTGGCGCCCACCAGCGGCGCGCTGTTCGGCGTGGCGGGGCGCAGGCCGGCCCAGGCCGTGGCCTGGTCGTAATCGGCGCCGTGCGGCATGGCTTCGCGCGCCAGCCGCGTCAGGCCGGCGATGCGGTTCCAATCGATGCTGTTGTCGGCGCCCACCATGTCGACCATGGCGGCCACGCGCAGGTCGCCGCCTATGCGCGCATACAGCACCTTGCGCTCGAAATCCGTGATGCTGATCTCGGGCGCCCGGTGCTGCGCGCGGATGGGCGCCGTCAGGCTGTAGCCTTTCAGCGGATACAGGGGCAGGTAGATGCCGGCCGTGGCGGCCAGGTCACGGCTCTGGATGCCGGCCGCCAGCACATAGTGATCTGCCTGCAACAGGCCCAGGCTGGTGTCGACGCCCGTGATCCTGCCCTTGTGCGTGAGGAGACGGCGCGCCTCGCCTTTTAACAGGAGTGAACAATTCGGGTGCTGCAGCAATCGCGCTTCCAGTGCCAGGCAAAACGCGTGGCAATCGGCCACCGCCTCGCCCTCGGTAAAGATGCCGCCCGCCAGCGCGCCCTGCAAGGCGGCCAGCGCCGGTTCGCGTTGTACGGCTTCAAGCGGCGACAAGACGACGCGCGCCTCTTCCGATTCGGGCCGTGCCACGGCCCGCTGGAAGATGGCGGGCGAGCGGTAGACGATGAGTTTGCCCGCATCGCGCCAGGCATACGCCTCGGGCGGCACCGTCAGTTCCAGCTGCGCCATGCCAGCGCGGCTCCATTCCCCCAGCTGCAGCAGCTTGGCCGTCGTGCGGGCATTGCTGGCTGCATTGCAATTGCGCAGGAAACTGGCCATCCAGCGCCATTGGCGCCAGTCCGCTTCGGGACGGAAGCGCAGCGGACCGTCTTTCTGCAGCAGCCATTGCAGGGCTTTGAAGGGCACGCCCGCGTCCGCCAGCGGGGCTACATAGCGATAGCTGAGTTGGCCGCCATTGCGGTAGCTGGCGGCGATCGCCACCTGTTCATTGCGTTCGAGTACCGTGACCTTGTAGCCGGCCTCGGCCAGCCACCAGGCCGATGTCAGACCGACGACGCCGCCGCCGATGATGATGACGTGTTGCTGCATGTTGCCTCGCTGCGTTGCGCTCCCATGGTGCGGGAGCATTCGATGAGAGCTTAGAGGCTGGCCATCACGGGAGCCAATGAAACATCATGGTGCAGCCATAACTTTCAGGAATGCACTGTTTTTGTGCAAATTATTCATTATTGCCAATCGCACCACGATACAAGGTGGTGAGTATCAATTCCTCGCTGCGCCCCATGGCGGAATACGCGCCCGGATAACGCTCGGGATCGCTGCCCGTACCGCCCACCAGCATCACCATGCCATTCTTGTGCTTGAAATCGAGCACGAAGGCGGAGACGAGGCCATACGCGTCGCCCAGGTGGCCCACGGCGGAGAAGCTGGCGCCCTCGACCAGGCCGTTGCCCTGCCCCGCCACGGCATCGAACTGCTGGTTGCCCAGGCCCCAGGCGCGGTACAAGCCCCGTTCGCTGTTGCCATTGCTGCTGTCCTGCGCCAGCTGCCATTGGCGGCCAAACATCAAGGCGATGGTGGCTGGCTGCAATAGTTGTTTGCCCTCATGGCGGCCGCCGTCGAGCAGCATCTGCATGACGGTGCCCAGTCCCGCGGCGGAGATGCGCAAGCCGCCCGTGGGACTAAAGACGGTGGCGTTGCTGCCGATCACATAACGCGCGATGCCGGCAGGCGGATGCTGGTCAAAATCGTCGGCTTGCGCGATCCAGGGGCCGTGCGGCCGCCACTCTTCCGTCTCCAGCGTGCGCTTGCGGTACAGGGTGGCCGTGTCCGCCAGCTCTGCCTGAGAGAATGCCGCCGGATGGTAGCCGCCGCGTACATCGAGGGGATCGAGCAGCAGGCGCCGCATCAGCAAGTCGAAGCGCTCGCCCGTGACTTGCTCCATCACCGTGCCGATCACGCCCCAGTTCAGGTTGGAATACGTAAAGTAGCGGCCGGGTGCCGCGCTGGAATCCCACATCGCGTCGCCGCCGGCCGTAAACACGTCGCGCAGGCTGCGTTCCGGTCCCCACGAGTAGCCGCCCGCGTCGCGCAGCGAGGAAGTGTGACTGAGCAGGCTGCGCAAGGTCACGGGCCGCTGGGGAAAGTGCGGGTTGCGCAGGGAAAAGCCTAAATAAATGCCCACGTCCTGGTCCAGGCTCAGCTTGCCCTGCTCGAGCAAGCGCATCAGGCCCAGGGTCGTCATCATCTTCGATACGGAAGCGATGCGGAACAGGGTGTCCGGCGTCACGGGCAAGCTGTCAGCCGGCGTGGCGCCGATGTGCCGGTAACCAAATTGTTGCTGATACGACACCTTACCATTACGGATGGTCAGCACGGACAGGCTGGCCAGCGGGTGGGCCGCATCCCCGACGATGGCGGACAGGGCCGCATCGAGCGCAGGCTGCTGGTCCTTGCCGCTGCCGGGCGGGGCGGCCAGCGCGCTCCAGGTTGTGCCCAGCAGCAGCAAGCCCAGCAAACCCGTCATTTTATTATGCATGTTTCTCTGTTTCGCGATGTGGTGGAGGCATCGCCAGCATAGGGCGGGATCGTTTCCCAGGCTAATGAAAATTGCTTATTTATCTATAATGCAAAGCTATACGTGCGGTAAAACATTGTTTTTTTAAATGTATAACCGTTATTTATGGTCATTTTCCATTTATTCATGGGTGGACGGGATACGCACAAGCGCCATCGCTATTACACTAGGAGGACAAGGAGAACTGTATGAGCCAGACCAGCGTAGAACTCAAGGTCGATTTAAATGACAATTCGCCTTTATATATGCAGATCGCCCGCAAGCTGAGCGATGACGTACGCAACGGCCGCTACCAGGTAGACCAGGCCCTGCCCTCTGAACGTACCCTGTCCGAACTGCTCGACGTATCGCGCGTGACTGCCCGCAAGGCCATCGACCAGCTCGTCGAGCAAGGCCTCGTCGTGCGCCGCCGCGGTTCGGGCAACTATATTGCCCCGCGCATCGAGCAGCCGCTGTCGAACCTGTCGAGCTTTTCCGAGCAGCTGCAGCAGCGCGGCTACCGTCCCGGCTCGCGCTGGCTCAAGCGCGAAGTCGTCATCGCCAGCAGCGATGAACAGCTGAGCCTGGGTCTGGCGCAAAACACGAAAGTGGCACGCCTCGAGCGCTTGCGCCTGGCCGACGACGTGGTGATGGCGTATGAAGTGAGCGTGCTGCCCTTCAGCGTCGTGCCGGACCCGGCCGCCGTGGGCGACTCGCTGTATGAATACTTGAGCAGCATCAAGAAGGCCCCTGTGCGCGCCTTGCAGCACATCCGCGCCATGAATGCGACGGACGTGCTGGCCGAGCAACTGGGCATCCCCGATGGCCAGGCCGTGCTGTTCATCACGCGCATCGCCTACCTGGAAACGGGCGAAGCGGTGGAACTGACGCATTCGTATTGCCGCAGCGACCATTACGACTTCGTGGCCGAGATGCGCCGCGCGCCGTAAGAAGGCGGCCGCCACGATCCGCGTGCACCCATAAACTCCCGTTATGCCCGCCCGCCATCCTTTCATGGCTGATCTTGCTCGTTGGTATTAAACTGGTTTCACCTTCAACCATGTTCTGAAATCATGTTGAAAACTGAAACCCCGAGCCGGCGGCATCCGGATCTGGACCTGTATCCGGTGGAGCAACTGGTGGCGGCGCTGGTCGACGACCAGTTCTGGGCCGTCGAAGCCGTGCGCCTGGCCTCGCCGCAAATCGGGGCCGCCATCACGGCCGTCCTGCCCCGCATCGCTGCCGGCGGCCGCTTGCTGTACGTGGGCGCCGGTACGTCGGGACGTCTGGGCGTGCTCGACAGCGTTGAATTGACGCCCACGTTTTCCTGGCCGCCCGAGCGGGCTATCGCCATCCTGGCCGGCGGCGCGGGCGCCATGTTCACGGCCGTCGAAGGGGCCGAAGATGATGTACAGCAAGGCGAGCGCGATGTGCTGGCCCTGTTGCCGCAAGAAAATGATGTCGTGATCCTGCTGGCCGCCTCCGGCGCCACGCCGTATGTGCTGGGCGCCCTGCTGGCCGCGCGCAAGGCGGGCGCCTTGACGATAGGCATTGCCAACAATGTGGACGCCCCCGTGGCGCACGAGGCGCAATGCGGCATCGTGCTCGACACGGGCACGGAAGTCATTTCCGGCAGCACGCGTCTGAAAGCGGGTACGGCGCAAAAAATCACCCTGAACACGATTTCCAGCGCCCTGATGGTCGGTTTGCACAAAACTTACGGAAACTTGATGGTAGACTTGAAGCCGACCAACGCCAAGCTGATCTGGCGGGCCGTGCGTCTGACCATGCATGCCACCGGCGCCAGCGAGGTGCAGGCCAGGACCGTGCTGGAGCAATGCCACTATCACGTCAAGGTGGCGATTGTTGCCTTGATCAAAACAATCAATACAAACCAGGCACAGGCATTGTTGGCCGGCGCGGGCGGCAGTGTGCGGGCGGCACTGGCGGCGTGATCCGATGGCGCGGCATTCTTCTGTCTGGGAGACCAAGAAGGATGTATGGAGCTAGTGAAACAACCCGCCCCGGCGCGTAAAAATAATCCGTGGCTGTGGATCCCTTCCCTGTATTTCGGCCAGGGTATCCCCTATGTAGTGGTCATGACCTTGTCCGTGATCATGTACAAGAACTACGGTTTCAGTAATACCGATATCGCGCTGTACACGAGCTGGTTGTACTTGCCATGGGTCATCAAACCGCTGTGGTCGCCTTTCATCGATATGTACCGCACCAAGCGTTTCTGGATCGTCGGCTTGCAGCTGGTGATCGGCGCCGCGCTGGCGCTGGTGGCCCTGACGACGTCCTTGCCGCACTTTTTCCAGATCAGTTTGGCCATCTTCTGGCTGATGGCCTTCAGTTCCGCCACGCATGATATCGCCGCCGACGGCTTTTATATGCTGGGCCTGGAAGAGCACCAGCAGGCGGCCTTCGTCGGCGTGCGCAGCACGTTTTACCGCCTGGCGATGATCGCCGGCCAGGGCGGCCTGGTATTTCTTGCCGGCTATCTGACGCATGCGACGGGCAATGTGCAGCTGGCCTGGTCCGTCGTGTTCGCGATTCTGGCGGGCCTGTTCATCGCCCTCTTCCTCTACCACTATTTTGTCTTGCCGAAACCCAAGGAGGACCGTCCCAGCATCCAGGGCGCCGGTATTTCCCCGCTGCAGGAGTTCATCGCCACCTTTGCCGCGTTTTTCCGGAAGAAGGATATTGTCGTCATCCTCGGCTTCTTGCTGCTGTTCCGCCTCGGCGAAGCGCAACTGCTCAAATTGGCCGCGCCCTTCCTGCTCGACCCCGTCGCCAAGGGCGGCCTGGGCCTGAGCACGGAACAGGTGGGCCTCGTCTACGGCACTATCGGCGTGATCGCCCTGACCCTCGGTGGCTTGCTGGGCGGCTTCATCATTTCCCGCTTCGGCTTGAAACGCTGTTTGTGGATCATGGTGCTGTCCGTCCACTTGCCCGACCTGGTGTTTGTCTACCTGGCCAGCGCCTTGCCCAGCAACATTTATGTGATCGCGGGGGGCATTGCGTTGGAGCAATTCGGTTATGGCTTCGGTTTCGCCTCGTACATGTTGTACATGATCATGGTCTCCGATGGCGCGCATAAAACGGCCCATTACGCCATTTGCACGGGCTTCATGGCCCTGGGCATGATGTTGCCGGGCATGGCCAGCGGCTGGATCCAGCAAATGCTCGGCTACCAGCACTTCTTCATCTGGGTGTGCATCGCCACGATTCCCGCTTTCATCATGGCCGCGCTGGTCAAGATCGATCCCGAATTCGGCAAGAAGGCCGAAGTCTGATTCTTTTGAACCGTGCGCCCGCATGGATGGCGGGCGCACAGTAAAATGCCCGCACCGATAGACTTGGGCTTCACCACTGCAAGGAATTGTTTTGTTGTCTACTTTTAAAAAACGCCTGGGCGCCATGGCCGGCGTGCTGGCCGCCTTGGCCACCGCCACATTGCTCAGCAGCTGTACCAGCACCAGAATGCCGTCCGCAGTGACGCCAGGCGAAGCGGGTTTGCCGGCCGTGCCACCCGTGCAGCACATCACGGGCGAAGTGCCGCCGCCGGCGCCGCGCGAATTCCGCGCCGCCTGGGTCTCGACGGTGGCCAATATCGACTGGCCCAGCCGCAGCAATTTGCCTGTCGCCAAGCAGCAAGCCGAAGCGATCGCCATCCTCGACCGCGCCAAGTCCTTGAATCTGAACGCGATTGTGCTGCAGGTGCGCCCCAGCGCCGACACGATTTACCCGTCGCAGCTGGAACCGTGGTCGGAATACCTGACGGGCAAGCAAGGCCAGCCGCCATTGCCCATGTATGACCCGCTGGCCTTCTGGGTGGCGCAGGCGCATGCACGCGGCCTGGAATTGCACGCCTGGTTCAACCCGTACCGGGCCCGTCACGCGACGGCCAAGTCGCCGCTGGCGCGCGACAGTTTCGCGTCCACCAACCCCGCGTCCGTCAAGCAATACGGCCGCTACCTGTGGATGGACCCGGGCGATGCGGCCGCTTCGAAGCACACGACGGACGTGGTGCTGGACGTGGTGCGCCGCTACGATATCGATGGCGTGCACATCGACGATTACTTTTATCCATACCCGATCGACGCGCCTGGCGCCGGTGCGGGAGCCGAGACGGCCGCGCTGGACGCGGGCAATGGCGGCGCCAAGCGCGAACTGCCCTTCCCCGATGAGCCTTCCTGGCAGCAATATCTGCTGGCCGGCGGCGATCTCGACCGCGCTTCCTGGCGCCGCCAGAACGTCAACCAGCTGATCGAAGCTTTATATACCGGCATCCACCGCGAAAAGAGCTGGGTGCGTTTCGGCATCAGCCCGTTCGGTATCGGCCGTCCCGACCGCCGTCCTGCCGGCATCGTCGGCTTCAGCCAGTACGATAAATTGTATGCGGATGCGGAACTATGGCTGGCCAAGGGCTGGCTCGACTACCTGTCGCCGCAGCTGTACTGGCCCGTGGCGCAGGCGCCGCAAGCGTTTGGCGTGCTGCTCGACTACTGGCTCGCGCAAAATCCGTATGGCCGTCACGTGTGGCCCGGTTTATATACGAGCCGCATCGACAATTCCGCCAAGTCCTTCACGCCGCAAGAGATCATCAAGCAGATCGAAGTGACGCGCACGCGCCCCGGCGCGAATGGCCAAGTGCATTTCAGCATGGTGCCCCTGATGCAGAACCGCAAGGGTGTCAGCGAGCAACTCAAGGCGAGCGTGTATCAAAGCCCGGCCCTGATCCCCGCCACGCCCTGGCTGGGCAAGGAAGCGCCGGGCACGCCGGTGCTGGCTTTGCGCCGCGATTCCAGCAGCCTGAACGTCAAATTGACGTCGGGCGGCGGCAAACCCGTGGCGCAATACGCCATCTGGGCCCGCTATGGCGAAGACTGGCGCTTCACCGTGGTCACTGGCGTGCAGGCTGAACTGACCCTGGTCGATGATGGCATCGGTAAAGTCAATGCGGTGGTGGTCAGCGCCGTGGACCGCCTCGGCAATGAAAGCCCTCGCGTCACCGTGCGCGCACCGTTTACGGGCCCCGCCAAGTAATTGCTGACCGTTCACCGCTAGTCCATAACCTGCAGGCATGAAACATGCGCAAGCTTTCATGCCTGCAAGCTCCGCTTGGCTTTACACTCATGCCATGATTTCCGTCCCTGCAACCAATACTGATACTGCCGTGCTCGGGCTGGGCATCGACGCGGGCGGCACGCAGACGCGCTGGGCGCTGGCTACCGGCGACGGCACCATCGTGGCCGACGGCGCCGTGGAAGGCTTGTCTGCCTTGCAAATGAGCAGCGATGCGGGCCGCGCCGCCGTGCATGCCACGTTTGCAATATTGTGCAAGCAAGTGCTGGCCGTCGGCCAACCGCGCGCCGTGGTGGCGGGCTTGACGGGTTTTGGCGGCGATGATGTGGTGCTGGCGAAAATGTTGTCCGCGTTGCTGGCGCTGAACGCCGGCGACGTCAGCATCGGCAACGATATCGACATCGCCTATCGCGACAGTTTTGAACCTGGCGAAGGTTATCTGGTCTACGCTGGCACGGGTTCGATTGCCGCCTGGATCGATGCGGACGGCGTGTTTCACCGCGCGGGCGGGCGCGGCGTGCTGCTCGACGATGGCGGCGGCGGCTACTGGATCGCGCGCGAAGCCTTGCGCCACATCTGGCGCCGCGAAGACGAGGCGCCCGGCAGCTGGCACAGCTCGCCCATGGCCGAAGCCGTGTTTGCGGAACTGGGCGGCAGCGACTGGTCGCTGTCGCGCGCCTTCATGTATGGCCAGGACCGGGGCGCCATCGGCCGGCTGGCGCTGGCCGTGGCCGCCAGTGCAGATGCCGACCCGCTGGCGCTGGACATCTTGCAGCGCGCGGGACAGGAACTGGCGCGATTGGCGCTGGCGCTGACGGCGCGCTACGGCCCCCGTCCCGTGGTGCTGGCCGGGCGCGCGGCGCAATTGCACCCGGCCATCGCGGCTGCCATGTGCGCCGCTTTGCCTGTATCGTTGATGATGGAGCAAAAAGTTGCCCGTTCGCATGAGGCTGCGGCCAAGCTGGCGGCCAGGGCGGCGAGCCAGCGTACTGGCAAGAACTGAACATTTTATTAACCCGAACACGGATCTTTCATGAAAAAAATCGCCCTCGCCCTGCTGGTGGCACTGCTTTCCGCGTGTACCACGCCCGCGCCGCACCTCGACCATAGCTTGACGGCGCGCAGCCAGAGCCCGCGCGTGAAATTCATCGTCATCCATTACACGGTCAGCGACCTGCCCCGCTCGATCAAGATCCTGACGGAACAAGTAGTCAGCAGCCATTATTTGCTGACGGATACGGATAAGCCGAAGTTTTACGTGCTGGTCGACGAATCGCGCCAGGCCAATCACGCGGGTGTGAGTAACTGGAAGACTTATACACAGTTAAATGTCAGCTCGATCGGCATCGAGATCGTCAACCCTGGCTACAAGGACACGCCGGAAGGCCGCCTCTGGTATCCCTTCCCGCAGGCACAGATCGATGAACTCATTCCGCTGTTGAAAGATATCCAGGCCCGCTACAACATCGCGCCGGAAAATATCCTGGGCCACAACGAAATCGCCCCGCAGCGCAAGCAGGACCCGGGTCCGCTGTTTCCATGGCGCCAGCTGGCCGATGCGGGCCTGATCGTCTGGCCCGATGCCAACCGCGTGGCCGCGCAGCGCCTCATTTTTGAGCAGCAAGTGCCGGACGCCGTCTGGTTCCAGAAAAAGCTGGCCCAGCACGGCTATGCGACGCCGAATACGGGCATATTCGATGAAGCGACGCGCAATGTGCTGATCGCCTTCCAGATGAAGTACCGCAATACGCGCTTTGACGGCATGCCCGACGGCGAGACGGCAGCCCTGCTGGAAGTGCTGACGACGCCGGCCGCAGCTGTTGCAACAAAGTAGCATGGCCGTTCCAGCCCATGACTTTTTCTTATATGCTGAACATTACGGCCCAGGCGGCCAGGGCAAGGTAAAGGAATAGCTCATGCGGCTGCGTCATATCGAAGTGTTTCACGCCATCATGCAAGTTGGCACCATCAGCGGCGCCGCCCAGGTGCTGCATATCTCGCAGCCGGCTGTGACCAAGGTCTTGCAGCATTGCGAGTTGCAACTGGGCATGCCGCTGTTCGAGCGCGTGCGGGGCAAGCTGTACCCGAAGCCCGAGGCGCACCGTTTGTTTGTCGAGACGGAAAAGCTCAACCGCGATTTATTGGGCATCCGCCGTCTGGCGGCCAGCCTGAAGGGCCACGCGGTGGAAACCATCCGTTTGGTGTCCACGCCGACGCTTGCCATCAGCGTCTTGCCGTTTGCCATGACGGAGTGGCGGCGCGACTTTCCTCACACGCGCTGCCAGCTGGCTACCCACCACACGGGCGAGATCGTCAATACCTTGCGCCTCGGTGAAGCGGACTTGGCCGTATCGCTGCAAGACCCGCGCCATCCGGGCATCGTGGCCGAACCGATCGCGCACGGTGTCATGACGGTCATCGCCCCGGCCGGCACCTGGCATGCGGCCGATTGCGGCACGCCATTGACGGCGCATGGCCTGAACGGCGAGCTGATCGGCCATGCGGACAACGATCCGCTGGGCGAACTGGTGGTGGCCGCCTGCGAGGCGCAGGATATCCATCCCGTGTTTTCCACCGTGGTGCAGACGTATCAAATCGCCCGTTCCCTCGTGGAAGCGGGCGCCGGCATGGCCGTGGTCGACCCGTTTACGGCGGCGTCCGGCTCGCCCGAGCGGCTGCAGCGCCGTCCCTGGGCGCCCACCATTCCGATCCAACTGTATTTATTGACGGCGAGCCACTCGCCGCTGTCGCATGGCGCGCGGCGCCTGGCCGACAGCATTGGCGTGGCGGCGCGCAACTGCCTGGAAAGAGGAGTCTGATGTCTGTTGCAAGTTTGCAATTGGAAGCGGTCGGCAGCGACCCGCAATTTCGCCACCTGAGCAGCATCGCCGGCATCGGCGTCGACTTGCGCTATGCCACGCCCGACAATTTCGTTGGCCGCGACTTATACAGCCCCATCGATTGCGCCTGGCTGCACCGCGACGCCGCCGCCGCGCTGGAGCAGGCCGTGGCCTGGCTGGCCGCGCATCGCCCCGATCATCATCTCTTGGTGCTCGACGCCCTGCGCCCGCAGCGGGTGCAGCAGCAATTGTGGGATGCGCTGCAGGGAACGGAGTTACTTGGCTACATCGCCGAGCCGTCGCGCGGCTCCATCCACTCGTTCGGCATGGCGCTCGACATCACCATCGTCGGCCCGGACGGCCGGGAATTGGACATGGGCACGGGTTTTGATGATCTGAGTGAGCGCTCGCATCCTGCGCTGGAGCTTGTCTTGCTGGAAAAGGGGGAAATTACCGAGGAGCAAGTGGCGCACCGCCGCTTGTTGCGCGACGCCATGTTCCAGGCGGGCTTTTTTGGCATCAACAGCGAATGGTGGCATTTCGATTGCGGCGACCGGGTGCTGGTGCGCCAGACCTACACCCGGGTACTCTGATTAGAAGACCTTTAATCCCTTCAGCATCACGATCAGGATCAGCACGGGCGAGACAAAGCGCAGCAGGAACAGCAGCACGTGCGCCAGAGTTTGATTTTGCAACTGGCCATGATTGCTGATCGCCTCGATGAAATGCTGCTTGCCCCAGGCCCAGCCTGTAAACAAGGCAATCGCGATGCCACCCACGGGCAGGAAGATATTCGACGAGACGAAGTCGAACAGATCAAACATATTCAAATTGAATAGCTTGAAGTCCGCCAGGGTGCTGTTGCTGAGCGCGCACACGGAACCGAGCACGGCCAGCAGAAGCATGGTCACGATGGTGGACTTGGTGCGCGTCCAGCCGAAGCGTTCATGGAAAATCACCACGGGCACTTCCATCAGCGACAGCATCGCCCCCGTGGCAGCCACGGCGGCCAGGATGAAGAACACCACCATCAGCACTTGTCCCATGGGAATTTGCGAAAACACGGCCGGAATCGTGATGAACACCAGCGACGGTCCCGCGCTGGGGGCGAAACCAAACGTGAACACGGCGGGGAAGATGGCGATACCGGCCAGCATCGATACACCGAGGTCGGCCGCCATCACCCGCAAAGTGGTGACGGGGATATTCTGGTCATCGCGGAAATAGCTGCCGTAGGTCATCATCGTACCCATGCCGACGGATAATTTAAAGAAGGCTAGGCCCATGGCCGTCAGCACGACGGAAGCCGTCAGCTTGGAAAAATCAGGGCGGAACAGGAAAGCCAAGCCTTCGCCCGCCTTATCGAGCGACAGGCTGACCGCGCACAGCAACAGCAGCAGCAGGAACAGCAGCGGCATCAGCTTCTTGGCGATCGCCTCGATGCCCTTGGTCACGCCCAGCATCAATATGCCGCCGATAAACAGCAGCACGCCCCATTGCCAGAACAGCGATTGCAAAGGATTGCTGATCAGCGAGGCGAAGGCCGCTTCCGTCACCAGTTTGTCGCTGCTCAAGATGGAGCCGTCGATGGCCTTGGCGATGTACGCAAACACCCAGCCCACCACTTCCGAATAAAACGCGACGATCAGGAAGGCGGCGACCATGCCGATAAAGCCGACCAGCCACCAGGGCTTGCCCTTCGGTGCCAGCTGTTCCATGGTGGAGATGGGATTGACTTTGGCGCGGCGCCCCAGGGTGATTTCCGCGATCATCACGGGCAGGCCTACCAATAAGGTAGCGAGCAGATAGATGAGCAGGAAGCCGGCGCCGCCATTGGCGCCTGTCAGATAGGGGAACTTCCAGATATTGCCGAGACCGACTGCGGAACCGAGGGTGGCGGCGAGCACGCCGAAGCCAGTGGTAAAGCCAGCTCGTTTCAGGGTCAGGCCTGATCCTTGAGCTTGTTGTTTCATGGTGAATCTTCTATGGTTCTATATATAGACAAGCGCCGTTTGGCGCGGAGGGGGCGAAATTGTAGCAGTTGGCCGCAAAAGCCCCGGAAAAGCCTTGCTTCCGCTGGGGCGCTTTGCTATAGTTCGCCTCCCCAATGAGACGCAGTCAAATGCGGCACTTGAGGATCACCGGAAACGGCGATGAGCAGGAAAAGAAGGAGTTGACGGATGTAGTGAAATGCTTCATACTCTTCCTTCTTCGCAGCTGACAAACACAACGCTTTGTCGATGGCGCGAAAGTAGCACCGAATACAGTTCTTTAACAATTAACAGTCGATAAGTGTGGACATTTGATGTAG